>CAZKJI010000218.1:0-2973 GCA_964553005.1 uncultured Acinetobacter sp.
TTCACGACCCAAATCTGTTCGAGCTGCGGTGAGATCACCGCAAGCAGTCCGAAAGGTAGGCTAGATTTGCGAATAAGAGTATGGGAATGTGAATGCGGTGTTGTCAATCAACGTGATTGCAATGCTGCCAAGAACATACTCGCGCTTGGACATAAGCGCCTAGCAGTAGGAATCCCCGTCCTTTAGGTCGGGGAGGATGTCAATATTAATATCATTCCCTTGTAGTGAAGTTTACACAGACAAGGGAAATTTTAGGAATACTAATTTTTAATCATTACATTACATCAGAACATGGATTCTTCAGAGTTTGCCGAAATTTTATGAATGGCGAGGTCTGCACCGCGATATTCATCTTCCTGAGAAAGACGGATACCCAAAGCTGCCTTTAAGATACCATACACGCCAAAACCACCAATCAGCGCAATGATAATACCTAAGCCTGTACCAATGATTTGAGAAATGATGGACACGCCACCCAAACCGCCTAAAGCCTGCTGACCAAAAATACCCGCAGCGATGCCACCAAATGCACCACAGACACCGTGTAAAGGCCATACCCCCAGTACATCATCGATTTTGAGCTTGTTTTGTGTATAAGTGAACAGGTAAACAAACAGGGCACCTGCAACGCTACCAGTAAATAATGCACCAATAGGATGCACAATATCGGAACCTGCACAGATTGCGACCAAACCAGCTAATGGACCATTGTGCAGGAAACCAGGGTCATTTTTGCCCATGAAGTTTGCAGCCAATGTTCCGCCAACCATTGCCATGAGTGAGTTAATTGCCACCAAGCCAGAGATAGCTTCCACCCGTTGAGCACTCATCACATTGAAGCCAAACCAGCCCACAATCAAAATCCATGAACCTAGGGCAAGGAATGGAATGGATGATGGTGGATGAGCACTGACACGACCATCATTCTTATAGCGACCATTTCGAGCACCCAGCAAGATCACCGCCGCCAATGCAATCCATCCACCCATGGCATGTACAACCACTGAGCCTGCAAAATCATGGAACCCAGCACCAAAGGTTTTTTTCAGCCAACCCTGCAAACCATAATTGCCATTCCAGATCATACCCTCAAAGAATGGATAGATCAGCGCAACCAGAATCAGCGTGGCAATGGCTTGGGAGCGCATTTTGGCACGTTCGGCAATACCACCAGAGATAATCGCTGGAATGGCGGCGGCAAAGGTGAGCAGGAAGAAACAGCGCATCAGGTTGTAGCCATGATCTGCAGCCAAGGTAGTGCCTGCATGGAAAAAGTTCTGTCCGTATGCAATCCAGTAGCCTACAAAGAAATAGGCAATTGCTGAAATGGCAAAATCAGTTAAGATTTTGCTGAGCGCATTGACCTGGTTTTTATGGCGTACTGTGCCCAGTTCCAAAAATGCAAAGCCAGCATGCATTGCCAATACCAGTACTGCACCGAGTAGTAAGAAAAATAGATCTACGTTTTGCATAGTGGTGCTCAAAAAAAGTGCTAAATTCGGTTTTGATGCAAATATTTGATTCGTTTTTTGCACCAAAATAGATTTAGTAAATCTAAAAACACAAGTTGTTGTGGAACAACCCAATTTGATGAATTTTATAAAGCAAAAAACGCACCAATTTAGAGTTTAAATTGTAATTTTGATGAAAAGTGGTGCGATTTGATTAAAAAGAGCACAGTTAAAGGTTTGTCTAGAGCTGAATTGCAGGGCGTAAATTAGGTACTCTTGTATATCCAAAAGACGGTTCACTACTTTCGCCGTCCGATTATTGCTACACTTTTTCTATTTCGGGTGAAAGTGTGATGTCTTTTGATCTTAAAGTCAGTTTAAAGCAAAGGGCTGAACTTTCTGCACAGCAGAAAAAGCTGAATCGCTTGATTGATAAAATAGAACAGCAAAAAATTAGCCTTGCCACTTGGCAGAATGCCCAAGCCGAGATTCAACAACACACACGGAAAAAATTAATGCCTGTGTATAGTGAGCTGCATGATGTTTTATTTCAGCAGTTGGATCAACTTTGGATGCTGTTACAGCAACATGAGTTTTCCAAAGCGGATATGCAGCAACTGGATGAAAAAATTGCCCAACTTGCACACATGTTGAAGCGCTCTCAGATGTTGACTGCTGAACAGATCAAACTAGTGAAGCAGATTGATACCTTTTATCAGCAACATGCTCAGCAATCGCTTAAAAAGAATAAAAAAGTACAATCAGCCAAATTTGAACAGCATCAAAGTTGTGAGCAAATTGCAGAATTAGAAGAAGATGACTTTGAACAATATGCTCTCGAACAACAGCAAGCACGGGAACAAGCCAAGCAACTTAGACAACAGCAGAAACGTGAACAAGCTGAGCAGATGGCAGCCCAATCGCTGAAAACCGTGTATTTAAAAATTGCTGCGATGATTCATCCTGACCGTGAGCGAGACGAGACCAAAAAGGAAGAAAAAACTGAGTTATTTCAACAGGCGAGTCAGGCGTATGAGCAACAGGATTTGTTTTATTTGCTCAAACTCCAATTACAACTTGAACAAAATAAAGCTGTAGGGGCGAAAGAGTTATCAGCAGAGCAGGTGAAGTTTTATAAATTGGCATTGGATGCGCAAAGTCAGCAGTTGGAAAGTCAAATTGAAGAAATTTTAGATTCTTTTCAGTTGGCGAAGAAGGTGAAAGCGGAGCATGTGTATATTAGTGATGTGTATAAAACTATAGATGCAGATTGTGCTGAGTTAAAGCAGCAATTGAAGTGGGAAAAAGAGCGTTTAAAGCATATGAAAAAAGTGAGTGGGGTAGAGATGTTGTTGGGGCACGGGTTGCTTTGATTATTGTATTTTAGAGATAAATTCTAAATTGTGAGTAAAAAATATACAGAAAGTAATTATTTAACGTTGTAATTAGAGTATTGATAATACTAAATTAGGACTTACGCACTATTATTTATAGATTCTCTGTGGTAGCAGATGATTTTTAT
>CAZKJI010000219.1:0-2971 GCA_964553005.1 uncultured Acinetobacter sp.
AATTAATCCAAACACATTTTAAATAAAAAACCCCCTCATTCGAGGGGATTTTTTTAATCAAAATACAGCTTACAGCGCTGCAATCTGCTCCATATTCGCTTTAATCTTCACTAACTGGTCAGCAAACTCAGCCAATTTCGCTTTTTCACCTTCAACTACAGCAGCAGGTGCTTTCGCCACAAAACCTTCATTTGCAAGTTTAGTTGCAATTTGATCATGTTGCTTTTGAACTTTGTCTAAGTCTTTTTGTAGGCGACCAAGTTCCGCTTTCGGGTCAATTAAACCTTTCATTGGAACAAATACAGATACGTGACCCACAACAGAAGAAGACGACAATGGTGGTTGCTCAGCATCAGCCAAGAACGTAATGCTTTCTACTTTTGCTAGAGCTTTAAACAACGCTTCGATACGTGTGATCTGTGCTTTTTCAGCGTCCGTTGTGTTTTGAAGCAATACTGGCAATAAACGTGCATTACCTAAGCCCATTTCACCACGGATGTTACGTACCGCACCAATCAAACCTTGTAACCACTGCATGTCCGCTTCAGCTTGCTCATTGATTTTCTCTTGAGCAGGCACAGGGTATGCCGCAGTCATAATGGTTTCGCCTTGAATACCGAGCATTGGCGCAAGGGTTTGCCAAATTTCTTCAGTCAAGTACGGCATAATCGGGTGAGCTAAACGTAAAGACGCTTCCATCACAGCCAATAACACACGACGAACTTCAGCTTTGCGCTCTTCAGATACTTCAGCATCGTTCAATACTGGCTTGGTCAGTTCGACATACCAGTCGCAATATTCATTCCAGATAAAGTCATAAATCGCTTGCGCCGCAAGGTCTAAACGATAGGTGGCAAATGCTTGATGCACCGCAGCTTCTGCTTTTTGCAAACGGCTGATGATCCATTGTTCAGGAAGTTCCCAAAGATCAGGACGAGCTTCTTGACCAACGGTTTGACCTTCGACATTCATTAGAACAAAACGGGTTGCGTTCCAGATTTTATTACAGAAGTTACGGTAGCCTTCAACACGTTTTAAATCGAACTTGATGTCACGACCTGTATTGGCAAGCGCACAGAACGTGAAACGAACCGCATCTGTACCATAGGCATTTATACCGTCTGGAAATTCCTTACGGGTTGATTTCTCAATCTTCGCCGCGTCTTTCGGGTTCATTAAACCAGTCGTACGTTTGGCAACCAGACTTTCCAGATCAATCCCATCAATCAAGTCTAACGGATCAAGTACGTTGCCCTTAGACTTCGACATCTTCTGACCTTCACCATCACGGACCAAGCCATGAACGTAAACCGTCTTGAATGGTACTTGAGATGAACCATCTTCATTTTTCATGAAGTGCATGGTCATCATGATCATACGTGCAACCCAGAAGAAGATAATGTCAAAACCTGTTACCAACACATCAGTCGGGTGGAACGTTTTAAGGAAGTCGTTGGCTGCATCTTTCTGTGCATCGCCAGTCCAGCCTAAAGTTGAGAATGTCCAAAGCGCAGAGGAGAACCATGTATCCAGTACATCTTCATCCTGATTTAATTGAATGTCAGCAGCGATGTTGTTTTTGGCACGAACTTCTTCTTCATTGCGTCCCACATAAACATTGCCCTCAGCATCATACCAGGCAGGAATACGGTGACCCCACCACAGTTGACGCGAAATACACCAGTCCTGAATGTCACGCATCCATGACATATACATATTGGTGTATTGCTCTGGAACGAACTTGATTCGACCATCCTGAACCGCTTCAATCGCAGGTTCAGCAAGTGGTGCAATCTTCACATACCATTGATCTGTCAATAGTGGCTCAACGATCACACCTGAACGGTCACCACGCGGTGCTTTCAGGTCATACGGATCAATCTTGTCCAGCCAGCCTTCAGCTTCTGCTTGTTCGACCAACTTTTTACGGGCAGCAAAACGCTCCAAGCCGATATAGTCCGCAGGGGCAGGCAACAGTTGTGAAATTTGCTCGCCCGCTTTGGCGATATATTCAAACTCAGCCAACACTTCGGCATTTTTATTGAAGATATTGATGATGGCTAAATTACAGCGTTTACCGACTTCATAGTCATTAAAGTCATGCGCTGGGGTAATTTTCACACAGCCAGTCCCGAAGTCTTTTTCGACATATTCATCAGCCACCACAGGTACTAAACGACCTGTAATTGGGAGAATAATGTTTTTACCAATCAAGTGAGCATAACGTTCATCTTCAGGATGGACTGCAACGGCTGTATCGCCAAGTAAGGTTTCAGGACGTGTGGTTGCCACCACAAGGTAGTCATTGCCATCTTTGGTTTTCAGTGATTTATCTTCAAAGAAATACTTAAAGTGCCACAATGAACCTTTTTCTTCCTTGCTTTCCACTTCAAGGTCAGAAAGGGCGGTTTGCAGTTTAGGGTCCCAGTTCACCAAACGCTTGCCACGATAGATCAAACCATCTTCGTGTAAACGGACGAATACTTCTTTTACAGCATTGGATAAACCTTCATCCATCGTGAAGCGTTCACGTGACCAATCGACTGATGAGCCTAAACGACGGATTTGACGTGTAATTGTTCCGCCTGATTGT
This sequence comes from uncultured Acinetobacter sp., assembly GCA_964553005.1. Classification (GTDB taxonomy): domain Bacteria; phylum Pseudomonadota; class Gammaproteobacteria; order Pseudomonadales; family Moraxellaceae; genus Acinetobacter. The sequence goes on from CAZKJI010000219.1 coordinate 2,594, forward strand.
TCTTTCCATTCCCAAACTTTGTCGATGAACTTGTCACGGCCCAAGTCATGACGGGTCACGCCTTGCAAACCGAGTTGACGCTCGACCACCATCTGCGTTGCAATCCCCGCATGGTCAGTTCCTGGTTGCCATAAGGTATTTTTACCCATCATACGGTTGTAGCGAGTCAAGGCATCCATAATGGCATTGTTAAAGCCATGCCCCATGTGCAGGCTACCTGTCACGTTTGGAGGTGGAATCATGATACAGAATGATTCACCCTGACCTGATGGTTTGAAGTAACCCTGTTGTTCCCAGATTTGATACCATTTCTTTTCGATCTCGGTTGGATCGTAAGTGGTTGCAATATTTTGAGCAGATTGAGCGTCAGTCATAGTA
>CAZKJI010000220.1:0-2948 GCA_964553005.1 uncultured Acinetobacter sp.
ACCTTAATTTCCAAATAAATGAAAATGTATTCAGCTTACTTTCCAATACAGAATGTAATTCCATTAATTAAAATAAATAAAAACAATTACTTAAAAACGTCATATTTTTATTGAGACTAATATGGGACTAATTATGTCAACACTAGGCTGTTTTGCGCTGTCATGATTGATGGTCTAGGTATGGTTATCTTGACCACTGGGGGGAGGGTATAGCTGATTGCTGTGTTTTTCGCGTCCTCTTTTTGGTGGAACGCAAAACCTAAATATTTGATCTGTTCCCCTTACTGGTGGCTCAGGTGGGATTAGATACGGCGTAAACTTTGCTGCATATATGCTTTTGAGAAACTCACCCTATGAAAGAAGTGTTTTTATCTAATCAGGCTGCTTTTACCATCGTTAGCAACTGTGGTGATTTCCTCTATAGTTGAATCTGCATGATTATCTTGACCATTCAGCCAATAAAAAAGATCCCCATATTTAGGGAGCTATCCGTGCCAAGTTATCTAGCATCACAACAATTGCAGAATATCCGCCCGAATCTCGGTTACTTCACGATCTGCACCACTTTGGTCTTTCCACTTCCTTGTACGCAATGAGCCCTCAATATAAACCTTGCTGCCTTTCTTGAGATACTTACTCGCAATCTCGGCTAATCGGTTGCTGGTGGTGATTCTGTGCCATTCTGTCGCTTCTTTGCGTTCTCCAGTGGTCTTATCTTTCCAGTGGTCGGTAGTTGCAACGCTGAATGTGGTAATGCTGCCACCGTTGGAGAATTGCTTAGTTTCAGGGTCACGACCTAGCACACCCATTAAAATTACTTTGTTCACGTTTGGCATTGGTTTATCTCTATCTCGCTGTATGTGCTTTTTTTACTGTGACAAGTGTGACAACTGTGACAGATTTAAATAATCCTATTTATTACATATAGTTATAGATTTATTTTTGTCACAATCAAGGTATTTAACAAGATAAAATCAGTGTGACATTGTGACAGCCTAACTGTGACATAACAGATTTAACTTAAATCCTGTCACAGTTGTCACAGTCATGTCACACTATAATTAATACCTAAAATGATTAACTGTGACATAATAATTACTATATATAACAGTACATTACATACAATAAATAGCATCATGTCACAGTTGTCACAATGCAAAACCATATTTTCAGGATTCAGCATTAAAGGTTTGTATTGCATCTATCTTAAAGTGCATCAGTGTTGGGCGTGTACCATCAGGGAGGTTTGATCTAACACGCTTGGTATAGCGTCCATCCTCACACTCAAGCCATCCATTTGCTTTAAGTACCTTTTTGGCGGTGGCTTCATTGATGCCGATACACATTTCCTGTTTAAACATAGTGCTTGATACAAGGTAAATACGCTCGTCAGGGTCATAGTAGCCGACACGGTTATGAATACGTGGTCTAATCACTTCACCATCAGGATGGCGGATAACGGTTAGGCTTTCAAAACGGCTTGTCCCATGTGCTTCAAAGAATGCCTTGAAATGCTCCAGTATCTTGGTTTCCTCAATGTTTTCGCCGTTGCCTAATGTGCCTAGCCAAGTGTTAAAACATTGCCCTACAGCGTCAAAACTTCGCCCTTGCTGCCATCCTGTGATGCCTGCCTGTGTTGCTAATTCACCTGCAACTGCCACCAGTGCAAAACGGCGTAATACTCGCACCGCTTGGCTGTTTTTGGTGGCATGTTTGGCTATGAAGTCATCGAGCATGGATTGTGCTTGTAGCATCAAGTCATCTTTGTTTGCGGTCAGATATTCAAGCCACTTGATGCCTGCATGTCCGTAGTGTTTGGCGGATAGCTCATTAATGCGGTTACCAACATCACTGGAGCTATTGCCATAATTGATACGCTCAAATACGCCGCATCCTTTGCCTGCATCACTGGGAATATGAGCAAAGCGGAGCAATAACCCTGCATCCATTTCAATACCGCCACGTCTCAAATGATCTTCTAAAGCAATCTCACCTGTAGAGGTGTACATCAGATTGAATTGCTTATTTTCTCTATTTTTACCCGATTTACTGCCCCGTGCTTTACCCTGTGCGCCTGTCAGCATATAGACAATATCCGACACGGCTTTCGGGACTGCCTGCCGTAGTTCATCGAGATTGAGATAATTATCATTGCGGAGTTCTGCATCATTTTCTAAAGCGTTGTCAGTAGTGCGCCATGACTTCGACACGTCTTTCGGTCTGCCCCATACGCTACAAGCTGCCTTTGTAATCGTGCTTTTGCCATCGGTTGAAGTACCGTAAATATGAAAGCCGCCGCTTTCTATATCTAGTGGTGTCACCAATTGCCCCGAAAATGCACAGGCAAAGGACAATACAGCAAGGGCATGAGGTTCAATCAATCGGCTTAACTCTTGCCATCCCTCGAGCGTTCCCATTGTGCTGTAAGGGTCTTTCATTTCACTATTGAATAATAGCTGCTCATCGTCTTGGCTGCCGTAGGTGCGGTTGGTGGTGACAAAGGTATTGCCATACCATCCAGTACGATCTACACAACGAAAACGCTTCTCGATGGGGTAGTCTTGAATGTAGTTGATGAATACATTTTTCTTGTAGGTCTGACGTGGTGGCATTAATCCATGACTAGCAATCAACTTTAAAGCGTCCTGTGCTTCACCCATGAAATGCTCATAAGGGATAATCAGGGTGTGCAGTGTTCGGTCTTTATCATGGAACTGAATAACACGTTTCCAGTTATCATTTTTAAGACTTCGAGCTTCTCCCAAAATAATCAAAGCATTTGAAATAAGGATTTTGCTCTGTTTGGTTTCGCCGTTCTCGTCCTGTTTTTCCTTGATCTGATATAAACCGCTTTCCAATACATGCAACCAAGAACCATCATCCATTTTGAACGGTTTGGCTAAATGTCCTTTGGGTGGGGCTTTGGCTTGTTCAACTGCCACCTGAAT
>CAZKJI010000221.1:0-2930 GCA_964553005.1 uncultured Acinetobacter sp.
CCTTTATCCCTCATTTATAATCAAAAATCAGGTTTTCATGCAGCACAACAAGATGAGCAATATGAACGTCTTATGACATTCTGGACACAATATGGGTTTGAAATCCAAGTTTTTGAGTTAAATCAGCAGCTTAGTTTTGATGAAATGATGATATCGGTACTCTCCAGACATCAGCTGGCCGATTCGCGTGGTGTTGTGGTGGCGGCAGGAGGGGATGGCACCTTGAATGCGGTTGCCAAAAAATTGATGCATACCGATATTCCAATGGGAATCATGCCATTAGGGACATTTAATTATGTTGCCCGCGCCCTGAATATCCCCATTGATCTTGGTCTGGCTGCCGAGGTGATTGCCACAGGCATTGCACATAAGGTTAATGTTGCCACCCTGAATGACCAGATTTACCTAAATAATGCCAGTCTGGGTTTATATCCTTTATTTATAAAAAAACGTGAATTATATAACCAGCGTTTTGGTCGTTTTCCCTTGAATGCCTATACATCAGCTTTGGATGTGCTGCTACGTGAACATAAATCACTAAAACTGGCGGTCACTGTAGATGGCCAAAAATATCCTGTTGCTACGCCGCTGGTTTTCTTTGGCAATAACCAGCTTCAACTTAGCGACATGAAGCTGAGGATTGCAGAATGTGCTGCCAATGGAAAGCTGGCAGGGGTAGTGGTGGCTAAAAGTGATCGGCTAAGCTTGCTGAAAATGTTATGGAAACTGATTCAGGGGAAAATTGATCAGGCTTCCGATGTTTATTCATTCTGTGCTGAACAGATTCAGGTGGAGTGTAAAAAGAAAAAGCTCACTGTGGCGGTGGATGGTGAACTGATGGAAATACAGACACCGCTAAAATTTTCAGTTGAAAAATCTGCCTTGAAAGTAATGGTGCCAAATGCTGTTGCACCTGTCTGATTTACATTTTGGTACTGAAAGAGAAGTATGTATTCAGGCCATACAGCAATTTTGCAAGGAGCACTCTCCTGAGGCGATTGTGGTGAGTGGGGACTTAACCCAGCGTGCCCGCTTTAAGCAGTTCTATGCCTGCCGACAATTTCTGGATTCCTTGTCACTGCCTTATTTGGTGGTGCCAGGAAATCATGACATCCCCCTGTATCAGGTCTGGAACCGATTTTTTTCCCCTTTTGTATTGTATCAGGCATTTTTTGGTCGCCTGGAAACAACGCTGGAAACTGAGCATTTTTATATTGTGGGGGTAAACAGTATTCGGCGGCGTTACCATACGCGAGGACATATTTCCCTGGAACAAATTCATGAAACCTATGAAAAGTTAAACAATGCACCCTCAAATAAAATAAAGCTGGTGGTTTTTCATCAGCCCTTCTATATATCTCCTGACCAGCATGATGATAAGGATTGTCCTGTTTTGGGGAAGATTGCTTTGGAATGCTGGGGCGAAACGGGACTGTTTGGATTGTTGCATGGGCATTTACATCAAACAGCAGTATATGACCTCACAAAGATTTATCAGTTAAATGTCAATCATCCCATCTATGACATTCATGCAGGTACCGCAATTTCGAGCCGTTTACACCATGACTCAACCAATAGTTTTAATGCCATTTTAGAGAATGGAAAGATTGAGCATTATTGGTTTGATGAAAAGTTAAAAATATTTGTTCAATTCCCAGAAAGTGTTTAATACAGCATTTCATGGTTTCTTGTGTTTAAAAAAACATCTAGAAATAGAATTTTTTTTCTTTTACCCCTTGAAGCCATTTTTTTTAACCCCACAAAAGTGGCATATCAAATTTTGTTATGGCGCTTTTGTCTTGTCATAACAATTTATCAAAAAAGACTAAGTCTGATGGAGTTAATTATGAGCAACATTCGTCCATTACATGATCGTGTTGTGATTCGTCGTGTAGAAGAAGAAACCAAAACTGCTGGCGGTATTTTACTTCCAGGTTCTGCTGCTGAAAAACCATCTCAGGGTGAGGTGATTGCAGTGGGTAATGGTCAGATCACTGACAATGGTGTACGTGCTTTGGATGTTAAAGTTGGAGACAAAGTATTGTTTGGTACTTATGCGGGAACAACTGTAAAAGTAAATGGTGAAGAACTCTTGATTATGAAAGAGTCAGATATCTTGGCTGTGCTTGAAGGCTAATCGACACATAACTCACATTTATTATCAGATTAAGTATTTAAAAAGATTCGGAGTTTAATATGTCAGCTAAAGACGTAAAATTTGGTGATTCAGCTCGCTCAAAAATGATTGCAGGCGTAAACGTTCTTGCAGATGCAGTAAAAGTAACTTTAGGTCCTAAAGGCCGTAACGTTGTCATTGACCGTTCTTTTGGTGCACCACACATCACTAAAGATGGTGTAACAGTTGCGAAAGAAATTTCTTTAAAAGACAAGTTTGAAAACATGGGTGCTCAACTTGTTCGTGAAGTTTCTTCTAAAACCAACGACATCGCGGGTGACGGTACAACAACGGCAACTGTACTTGCTCAAGCAATTTTAAATGAAGGGATCAAATCTGTAACTGCAGGTATGAACCCAATGGATTTAAAACGTGGTATCGACATCGCAGTAAAAACGGTTGTTGAAAATATCCGCACCAATGCAAAACCTGCTGATGATTTCAAAGCAATTGAACAAGTAGGTTCAATCTCTGCAAACTCTGACACCACTGTGGGTAAATTGATTGCGCAAGCAATGGAAAAAGTGGGTAAAGAAGGTGTTATCACTGTAGAAGAAGGTTCTGGCTTCGAAGACGCTTTAGACGTTGTAGAAGGTATGCAGTTCGACCGTGGTTATATCTCTCCATACTTCGCGAACAAGCAAGATACTTTAACTGCTGAACTTGAAAATCCGTTCATTCTTCTTGTAGATAAAAAAATCAGCAACATTCGTGAATTAATCACTGTATTAGAAGCAGTTGCTAAAACAGGTAA
>CAZKJI010000222.1:0-2926 GCA_964553005.1 uncultured Acinetobacter sp.
TTTTTAAATTTACATAGCGAATTTTGGCATTTGGAATAAGTGGAACAGGATGCTCGATTGCCAGTGATAGTTGGGCTGCACCCTTACGCTCAAGGTCCTGATCACTTGCTGCTGTCTGTGCCGCCATATTGGCCTGACCATCATAGGCCCAGTAGCTTAGGTCACCCTTGACGCCAACCACATCTGCCTGAGCCAGGCCACTTAAACTCATTCCTAGAGCAAGCAGTGATAATTTTAGTACTTTCATTGAATTGTCCTAATTAAGTCGCTAGAAAAGTAATGAATTGTTGCGAATTCATCCAAGATTGGGCGAATCATATAGTGATCTAGAAAAATATGCAGTAGTCTAAATTTAATTTTTTAAAAAGGACAAATGCAAAAGGCGTAGGTGGAAGCGGATTTCAGTTGAATATTTTATATGCTTTATGGTGGTGGTTTGACTGTACGGTCAAAACCACATTCAATTGAAAAATAATCACTTGTATGGAAAACATGATTTTTCCATACAGAATTTACAGTAAAAAGAAATAAAAACAGGTATTGTTCGGCTATTAAAAAGCAGAAAAACAAAATCCAATCTTTAAGGAAGATGGTTTGGTTTTTGCTTGTTTGTTCATGAAAATGAGAGGCCCACAAGGTTGGAATTTCATGCAAGCAAAACAATATTTTTTATGGCACTTTTCATGTCTGTTGGATAATAAAACCTAACGCAGTATGAAAAATGCCAGCGGTATATATTTAGGTGCTTTATGGCAGATTCTCGTGAAAACTGGACATCACGATCTGGTTTTATTATTGCAGCTGTTGGTTCGGCTGTAGGTCTAGGTAATATTTGGCGTTTTCCTTATGTTGCCTATGAAAATGGTGGTGGTGCGTTTCTTATTCCGTATTTACTCGCACTAATTACGGCTGGTTTACCTCTTTTATTTTTAGATTATGCGACTGGACATCGTAGTACAGGCTCACCCCCTAAAGCATATCGTGCGCTATTTAAAGGCGGTGAGACACTGGGTTGGTGGCAAGTCTGTGTCTGTATCATTATTGGTTTGTACTATGCCAGCGTCCTGACCTGGGCGGGAAGTTATATCTATTTCTCAGTCGGTCAGGCGTGGGGCAGTGATCCAGAAAGCTTCTTCTTTAATACCTATTTGCAGACTTCAAAGGCAACGGGTTTTGATTTTCAGTTTGTCAGTCACCTGTTCTGGCCAATTGTGGGAATCTGGGCGCTGACCTTGGTCATTCTATATGGTGGTGTGAAAAAGGGCGTTGAATTATCCAACAAGATTTTCATGCCATTGCTGTTCGTACTGTTCACCATCCTTGTGATTCAGTCACTACGCTTGCCTGGTGCGGTTGAGGGCTTAAACGCATTCTTTACTCCGAACTGGTCTGCGATGATGGACTATAAAGTTTGGCTGGCGGCGTATGGCCATACATTCTTCTCGCTATCTGTTGGTTTTGGGATCATGGTGACCTATGCCTCCTATCTCAAACCTAAAACCAATTTGACAGGTTCTGGCTTGATCGTTGGCTTTGCCAATGCGTCAACTGAAATTCTGGCGGGGATTGGTATTTTTGCAGCATTGGGCTTTATGGCGCATACCGCAGGCAAGGAAGTGCAGGATGTCGTCAGTGGTGGTATTGGTCTGGCATTTATTGCCTTTCCAAAAATCATTTCAAGCTTGGGTGCAGGTGCTGACCTATTTGGTCTATTGTTCTTCTCCTCACTGTTTGTGGCGGGTATTTCTTCCATGGTCAGCATTCTGGAAGTGCCAATTGCGGCAATGCAGGACAAGTTGAAATGGGGCCGTACTAAAGCTGTAACGATTATTGGTGGTGGTAGTGCAGTGGTTTCAGTGATCTTATTCTCAAGCGTGAATGCGATTAAACTGGTGGATATCGTCGATCACTTCATCAATAACATTGGCATTATTGGTGGTGCATTGATTTCAATTATCAGTATTGCGTGGTTCAAACGTTCAGCCCTGCTTGAGCTTCGTGACCATGTCAACCGTATTTCAACGATTCAACTCGGCAAGGGATGGGATTTTACCCTCACCGTGATTACCTCACTGATCCTGCTCACCACCTTAAGCATGACGGTATTTAATCTGGTGAAAAATGGATACGATACTTATAGCATGAGCTTGCAGGGTATCTTTGGATGGGGCAGCGTGATTTTCTGTGCTGTGGTTGCAATCGTACTCAGCAAGATGAAAGATCGCTAGGAGAACATAGATGAATACTTCAGCAATCGTGATGATGATTATTTCAATGGTGTTTTTATGGGGTGGACTGGCATTGTCCATTCTACATCTGATGAAACATCCAGAAGAACTGGATGAGGTTCTGGAAGATGTAAAAGACCAGCATACGCTTTAGTAAATGAATAAAAAAAACAGCCCTCAATTGAGGGCTGTTTTTTTATGCGTTTTCAAACGGGCTTTGGTGTTTACAATGGAATCGGCAGGACACAGCAACAGAAAGCATTCATGGGCTGTACTGGATGTGCAGCAAGGGTTTTGGCAGCCTGATGGCAACTGGAAAATTGCTGATAGATCGCAGGCAGGCCTGAAATCAGACCCTGTTTTTGGATAATTTTTTTGACCGCACCTGAACATGTTGTGCCACCATAAAGCTGACCCGTGGCGCATTTAAATCCCTTTATGGGGGATAGGTGTTGCTGATAGGCTTCAATTGTTTTAATTGCCAGTGTATCGGTGAGTTTAGACAGAATCGCCATTTAAAATACCCATTATAATTCTATTTGACCTACTCAAATTAACTGATTTCCTGAAATAATTAGGTTAAAGCCTGTTTGCTTTTTATGATGAAAATGCTGCTAAATCACAGCAATCGTAACAGTTTAAACTTTGTACACGACAAAAAAAGATAACTCATTGAAATAATGGCATAATACTTGTTT
>CAZKJI010000223.1:0-2924 GCA_964553005.1 uncultured Acinetobacter sp.
ATAAAATTATAAATGCAAGGATGGACAGGAATGATTGTTAAACGAGCAACAAAAGAAGATCTTCACCAACTTGCTGTCTTGTTTGATGAATACCGTCAATTCTATGGTACATCATCCAATATTGAACAATCCTATCAATTTCTAAAACATCGTTTCGAAAATAAAGATAGTGTCATTTTCATTCACGTTAAAGATGATGTGCTCACAGGCTTTGTTTTACTGTACCTTGCTTTTTCATCTGTTTCTTGCGAAACCTATTATATTTTAGATGATGTTTATGTAACCCCATCTTATCGAAAACAAGGATCGGCTAAGCAATTAATTGACACCGCAATCCTTTTTGCTCGCCATGAAAATGCACAAAGAATTAGTCTCGAAACACAAAAAAATAATTATGAGTCTCGCCGTCTTTATGAACAAATGGGATTTATTCAAGATGATGAATTCAAGACCTTTCACTGTTTTTTAAAATAGTTACTCGATATCTAAAGCAATATTTTGACTCAATTGTTTTTGCGAAGATGTAAGATAAATCCATTCACCTTCTGGTAATTCAGGAAGCTCAAGTAATCCTATTTGTTGGCGATGTAAAAGCTCAACTTTATTTCCGACTGCTGCAAGCATACGTTTAACTTGATGGTAAACACCTTGATGAATTGTCATTGCCAATTGATGTGTGGAAAATAGTTGAAGATTGGTTGCGGCATAAATCCCTTTTTCATTCCTTAGCTCAACTCCCTGTTCTAAAGCCATTAATTGCTCAGCTGAAATCGGATCGGCAGTCGTTACATGATAAACTTTTGGCACATGCTTACGCGGATTGGTTAAGGCTTGTAAATATTGACCATCATCAGTCAATAACAATAATCCTGTGGTATCTTGGTCTAGTCTTCCCACGCATTGAATACCCCGATGGATCAAAATTTCAGGCAGTAGGCTAAATACACTTTTATGATGCGTTGCCTGATGTGAACATTCATAGCCCTTCGGTTTATTTAAAACAATGTAGAGATGTTCTCGATATTGGTATTCTTCGCCAAATACTTGAAAACAAAGCTGATCCGTATTTATATTTTGTTTAGGGTTTTCACAAACTTGTCCTTCAATCTGCACAGAACCATTTTTAATTATCTGTTGGCAATACTTTCTTGAACCAAAGCCTTGCGATTGCAAAATTTTTTCCAACAGCATAACTACATCCTCATCTCAAACTCAGTCTATTGTACTCGATTCAGCTAGGCATCGTTGCTTACAGCATACTCATTCTTATTTTTTATAATTTATTCACAATCTGTTCATTTGCAATAGAACATATACAAAACTCTCGCCAAACTCTCTCAATCATCCTATTGCGCTCCATATTTTCACTTAAAAGTCCTGTTACATTTGTCTCAAGCAAAAGAATACTGTCCAAAAGAATGGATAAGGAGTTTCACTATGAAATCGAATATGTGGTTATGTAGCGTCATCTTGGCAACCTCATCAATGATGACTGTTGCACATGCAGATAATACAGCACGTGTTGCAGCAACTTCAGCACTTGGTAGTATTGTTGGTACAGCAGTTGGTAAACAACTTGGCGGTAATACAGGTGCCATGATTGGTTCCGCAATTGGTGGTGCTGGTGGTGCAGCAGCATCAAGCAATAAACGTGATCGTACTGAAGCAGCGATTGGTGCGGGTTTGGGTGGTGTGAGTGGTTATACGGTTGGTCGTAATATGGGCGGAACCAATGGCGGTTATATCGGTGCTGCGCTTGGCTCTGCAGGTGGTGCGGTATTAGGTCAAAAAGTAGGTCAAGATCGTGATGCCGATGAACGTTACGAAAACCGTCGTTATGATTATCGCCGTAATTACGATAGCCGCTCTTATAACAATGACCGCCGTTATTATAAATCACGCACTAAATACCATCACGACAATGGTTTACACCGTGGTTGGTATAAAGATTAATCATCAAATCCTAACACTTTCTCTTTTGGCGCCTTCGGGCGCTTTTTTTATTTTATCCAATGCACAACAAATATCGACAATATTCGATATACAAAACCAAACTTATATCGTATTATTTCGATATATGATTTTGAGAGTTAAAAAATGAAGTCACTACAAGAGATCAAATTTTCAATTTTGGAGTTAGCTCCTGTCAGAGACGATAAAAGTATTGAATTTTCACTTCGTCATGCACTAGAAGTTGCTCAACACGCTGAAAAGCTTGGTTATGAACGTTTCTGGTTAGCTGAACATCACAATATGGATGGAATTGCGAGTTCCGCAACGGCAGTTTTACTAGGATTCATCGCAGCAAATACACACAAAATTCGCTTAGGTTCTGGTGGCATCATGTTACCTAATCATGCACCATTAGTTGTTGCAGAACAATTCGGGACTTTAGCAACACTTTATCCAAATCGTTTTGAACTTGGTTTGGGGCGTGCTCCAGGAACTGATCAAATGACGATGCGTGCATTACGACGCGGGCGTCAAGAAACCGAAGATCAATTTCCTCAGGATGTAATGGAAATTTTGCAATATTTTAAAGACCCACAGCCCAACCAGAAAATTATTGCCACCCCAGGTCAAGGCACTCATGTACCTGTCTGGTTGCTAGGTTCAAGTCTGTTTAGCGCACAGCTTGCTGCAAAGTTGGGACTTCCCTATTCTTTTGCATCACATTTCGCTCCACGTATGTTAGGTCAAGCAATCGAAATTTACCGTGAGAATTTTCAAGCATCTGAATATCTTGATAAACCTTATGTGTCAATGGGCGTACCAACAGTCGTTGCGGCAACTGATGAAGAAGCACAATATTTAGCTACCAGTTCTTATCAGCGTATTTTAAACCTGATTCGGGGGCACAGTCTAAAACTCAAACCGCCAACTGAATCAATACAAGGTCTGGCAAGCAGCGCTGAGCAACTCGC
>CAZKJI010000224.1:0-2911 GCA_964553005.1 uncultured Acinetobacter sp.
TCGCATCCACCAGAAAAGTTGCCTGCTGGCTGGCAACCTGTGCGCGTGGGCCAAGCGGTGGCTGACGGGCATCCAGCTGACAGTTGGCGCAGTCACCAAAGGCAAATACATTTGGATCAGAATGCGTTTGAAGCGTTGCGTAAACCATTAACCGATTGATCTTGTCACGTTTAAAATCTGTAAATGATTCTAAAACTTTGGGTGCCTTTACCCCTGCCGCCCACACGGTAATATCAGAATGCAGGATTTTCCCATTGCTAAAATAGACATTAGATTTATCGACTTTTTGCACCTTATGCTCAGTCAGAATCTCGATGCCCATTTTCCTGAGTTGCTTGGCACTATGTGCTGCGGTTTTTTCATTCAATGCAGGCAGGATACGGTCAGATGCTTCAATCAATGTAATTTTGACCTGCTTTGGATCTATTTTCTTTAAGCCATAACGATAGAAGTTTTTGGTGGTTTCGATCAGTTCCGCCGCCAGCTCCACACCTGTGGCACCCGCACCAACAATACCGATGTTCATGGCACGTTCATTGGAATGGTTTTGTGCCTCAATGTAGAGGTGGAGTAAATCCTGCTGGAAAATATCCGCCTGTTGGCGACTGTCAAGGAAGTGACAATATTCACGTACCCCCTCGATGCCAAAATCGTTGGAGACAGAACCTACCGCAATCACCAGAGTATCGTAACCCAGCTTTTGGATCAGTGGGGTGTGTTCTTTGGAAAGCTGGGGAGGGGAAAGGGTAATCTGCTTTTGATCTTTGTTGACATCCAGCAGGGTGCCTAGTACAAATTCAAAATGGTGCTTTTCCGCATGGGCAAAGTAATTGGTTTGTTCTTCGTGGGGATTGAGAGAGCCAGCAGCAATTTCGTGGAGCAGGGGCTTCCAGATGTGGGTCAGATTTTGGTCAACCAGTGTGATTCTGGCTTTCTTTTTCCTGCCAAAACGTTCACCCAGTTGTGTCGCAAGTTCCAAACCACCTGCGCCACCGCCTACAATCACGATATGATGTAAGGTTTTACTCATGATTAACCTAATTTTTTTGTGAAAGGATGGCAGGATTATGCCATCCTTTTTTTTAATATTGTATTGCTAATCTTGATAGAAAAAGTAGGTTTTTTTTAACCCTGATTTAGTGGGTAGAGTTTTGGATTTTTAGTATCATTCGTTGAGAAAAAGCTGAACAGATTAGAAAACCAGATCATAATTTTTTGAAAAATGTTGGCTTCCTCAATCTGTACATCATTCTCAATTTGCAAACTACGAATCAACTGGTTGTTTTGGTAGATTGACACAGTTGCCAGATTCATGACCTGAGTTAAAGGTGCAATCAAATGCTGTTCATTTAACTTGATATTAATGTGTGTGTTGGTGGTTTGTAGTGGTTCAACTGTGCTGACCTGCTGGTTTGCATCAATCAAGTGGATACGCTGGGTCAGCACATCATAACTATTGAGGTCAATTGGCGTTGCCTGATCATATAGTGAGGTGGTGACAATGGTTGGGTGCTGGGTTTCGACCTTAAACATTTTTAGGGTCGATTTAATCACAGGCAGTTCAGCAATCAGTCTTTGCTTTGGAATCACTTCCTCATCACGGGTATAGGTGTAAGCCAGGTCCATTAATTTATGTGCAACTTCGGCACGTTTCACCGCACTGGGTGTACCCAACACCACTACAATTAAACGGCGTTTAGCAACATGGGGATTAAAGGTCGGACGTTCCGCAGTCAAGGCCAGATTATAGCCAGCAGCCTTAGTATAGCCTGTTTTTAAACCATCTGCCGTAGGGTCAAGCTTTAATGCAAAATTGGTGGCATGGTGAAAACGCTGGTTATAGCTAAAGCTTGGCATTTTTGAATAATGCAGATAGTCAGGGGTTTGCTTGACGATAGCCTGAGCCAGCACACCTAAATCTGCCGCAGTTGAATAATGGTCAGGCATGCTGATGCCAGCAGGATTGCTGAAATGGGTATCTTTCATTCCCAAGGCCTGTGCTTCACGATTCATGCGCGCAACAAACGCGGGTACGCTGCCTGAAATCTTTTCGGCAAGCGTGACAGCCGCATCATTGGCAGACATCACAATTAAACCTGCGAGGAGCTGGTCAATTGAAATCTGCTCACCCGCTTTCAGGTACATTTGCGACTCGTCCCACATCACGGTACTCACCACAGGCGTAGCGGTCAGTATCTCTTCCTTGCGCAGTTTTCCAGCTTCAATTTCCTTGAGGGCAATGTAGGCCACCATCATTTTGGTCAATGAGGCTGGGGCACGTTGTACATGGCTATTATGTTCAGCAATCACCTGACCTGACTGGGCATCCATAATTGACCATGCCTGCGCTTCTACCGATTCGGGTGCGATATTCAGTAAATTGGCATGGGCGAGATGGGTACAGATGAAGCTAAACAACGTAAACAGGGAGAGGATAAATTTCACGTAAACACCTTGTGCTGCCGATCCAGTGGCATGGAATGCGAAAAAAGCATGCTATGACTTTTTTGTTGAAGAATCTAGCAATTTCTACAGACAAGCAAGACATCTAAGCATGACTTTGTAAAAAAATGCTAAGCTGTGCGAAGTGAGTCTTATTTTTACGATCTAAAGCTATGTTGCACTATCAAATTGAGTTTGACGATTATCGCCAGCACCTTATTCATGTGACCCTGCGCTTCCTTGCCAATCCCAATCAGGAGCTATGGTTGCCAACCTGGATTCCAGGCAGCTACCTGATTCGTGAGTTCTCAAAACATATTGAATCGATTCAGGCCTCTGATGAAGCAGGGCGTCTACTCAGCATTAAAAAAACCGAGAAAAACCGTTGGCGTTTATTCAATACTGACCATGAACTGATTACGGTTGAATATGATGTGTATGCCTATGATTTATCGGTGCGTGGGGCCTA
>CAZKJI010000225.1:0-2906 GCA_964553005.1 uncultured Acinetobacter sp.
ATGCAGCATCCAACTTCAGCTGATATTCAACGTGTTCGCGAGTTTTTACTCGACTTACAAGCACGTATTTGTGCAGGATTAGAACAACAGGAACGTGCAGGCGGTGGTACAGCTGAATTTATCATTGATGATTGGCAACGAACCGAAGGTGGCGGTGGTCGCTCTCGAGTTCTGCAAAATGGTGAAGTGATTGAAAAAGGTGGAGTGATGTTCTCCCACATCAATATCAGCAAGCTCCCCGCTTCTGCGACTGAGCGTCATCCACAAATTGCAGGCGCAAAAGCACAGGCGTTGGGTGTATCATTGGTGATTCATCCTAAAAATCCCAATATCCCAACTTCACATGCAAATGTACGTTTATTTGTTGCTGAACCTGAGGGTCAAGACCCTGTTTGGTGGTTTGGCGGTGGCTTTGATCTCACACCTTTCTATCCAGATGATCAAGATATTCAAAACTGGCATCAAACCGCTTATGACTTATGCCAACCATTTGGCGAACATGTTTATGCTGAACATAAACAATGGTGTGATGATTATTTCTACTTAAAACATCGTGATGAACAACGTGGTGTAGGTGGTTTATTCTTTGATGATTTGAACCAATGGGACTTCGAAACTTGCTTTAAATATATTCAAGCCGTTGGTAATGGTTATTTAGAAGCAATCTTGCCTATTTTTGAAAAGCATCGTGAACAACCTTATACCGAAGCTCAACGTGAATTCCAATTGTATCGTCGTGGTCGCTATGTTGAATATAACTTAGTATACGATCGAGGTACCTTGTTTGGCCTGCAAACAGGTGGTCGTATTGAGTCGATTTTAGTTAGCTTGCCTAATCTCGCGGGTTGGTCTTATCGCCCTGAATGGGATGCCGATTCAATAGAAAAACGCTTAACAGATTATTATCTAAAACCTAGAGATTGGTTGAGTTTAAATAAATAATTGACCGTAATTATGCAAAGCACCTGAATTTAGGTGCTTTTTTTGTACCTAAAGATTATCGTATATTGTGTCAGCATAAGCATTAAAATATGTTTAATAGCCTCTGTCCTCTCTTTCAACTTTGGATAAAAGTATGACCAAACAATTTGCTGTCATTGGGAATCCGATTGAACAATCCCGCTCACCAGAATTGCATCATGCTTTTGCAGCAAAAACCGGCGTTGATTTAAATTATAAAAAAATTCTTGCTCCGCTAGATGGTTTCGAGTCCGCAGTTAAAGCGTTCTTCGATCAAAATGGTGTTGGCATGAATGTCACTGTGCCTTTTAAAGAGCAGGCCTTTGCGTTATGTGACCAACTCACTGAACGTGCCAAGATTGCCAAAGCAGTCAATACTTTATGGATGCAAGACGGTCAACTATACGGTGATAATACCGATGGGCAAGGTTTAGTTGCGGCAATACAAGCTTTGAATTGGAACTTAGCAAATAGCCATATTTTGATTTTGGGTGCGGGTGGCGCAACACGCGGTGTGATTTATCCTCTGGTTCAAGCTGGTGCAAAACAAATCGTGATTGCCAACCGTACATTAGCCCGTGCAGAACAATTGGTTGAAGATTTAAAAACGGCTGTGCCCGATACTAAACTACATGCAATCAGCCTAGATCAACTGACAGGTGAGTTTGACATCGTCATTAATGCGACTTCGGCAAGTTTAACGGGTGAAGCTTTGCAATTACCCCAAACACTTATTTTCCATCACGCCTATGAAATGGCCTACGGTAAAGCGTCCAGCTTTCTGGATCAGGCTCAGGCACGTCAGGTTCCGTCTACTGATGGCTTTGGCATGTTGGTTGGACAGGCGATCGAAGCCTTTTCAATCTGGAATGGCGTAAAACCTGAACTCAAAGATTTTTTATAATCGTTCAGCAAAATTCAAAAAAAGAACCTGCAATCAACAGGTTCTTTTTTTTGGCACTCAATTATTTGCTGCTCAGCATTTTCTGGTAAACATCCTTAAAGATTTCATAATCAATAAATTCATTATGTTCAGCCTTTAAGTTCTTGATTGACTTCTCAGACAGCTGGTTTTGACGTGCATCCACATAAACCTGCCCCAAAATATTGGCTGTCTGTTCCAGCACTTTTTTTTCCTCAGGGTATGCGCCATTTTCACGTTCAAACTGGATTTGATACTGTTTGGCAAAAATCTGCTGTGGCTGTTTATATTGCGCCTTTAATTTTTTTAAGGCCTGACGATCCTGATCACCACGCATGGCATCGTTGACAATACGGTCCACTGCCCACCCCAGCTGGTCGTCAAACTGGTCTTCCTGTTCAAGGTGGTGCTTGCCTTGTAAACCCTCAATCGCTTTCAGTGCCTTGCCCTCTGGGTTATACACCTCCTCATCCGAGTACCAGTAGGCGTAGACACTGGCGATCTCCTGCAACTCCTGAGTGGAATAACGCTGCACAACCTGTGGCTGGCTTTCTGTCAGCTTGGCAATAAACACAGCTTTATAGGTTTGTTCATAGGAATGGGTTGCATCATAACGCTGTTCCGCAATCACTTTCAGTTGATCATCCAGAGACAAAGTATAAGGCTGTGCAGCGCGCTCCTGAATGCCAGACTGGCCTAGTTTTTCCGAGAAGCTGCCAATTGCCTGTTCCAGCATAGAACCCTTGCTTGCTTCCGCCCATGTTTTTGCACGTTTCAACTGTGCCTGATCAATCGGGGTCGCTTTGCCATAGTTTGAAATCTGCATATCCGCTTTCAGGTTAAAGCGCGACTTGAATTCTGGTAAGGCATAGTTCAGGTCATAATCCAGTTTAATCGCACGTCCCTTTGCATCCAGCCCCACATCCATCACAAATGGGTTGCGTTGACTCACTGGCGGCAAGGCTGCATCTATGTCTGCCTGATGCTTGATCCAGAGTGCCTTAAATGCCTGATCATCAATAAA
>CAZKJI010000226.1:0-2890 GCA_964553005.1 uncultured Acinetobacter sp.
ATAAACTGAATATATTTAATTGTGTTTATAAGAAAAAGTGATGAGCAATTCTGTGGTCATGCCGATCATCGGTTATATGCATTCTCCTTATCAGGAGAAATTTGGTATTCCAAGACAGCCAAATTTGGTGCAGGTGGAGTCCTATATAGAGTTGTCAGAACCTTATAATGATCTTTCGGCATTTGAGGGAATTGAAGACTTCAGTCATTTATGGTTATTGTGGCAATTCCATGATAATAAAAATACTGATAACTCCTTGAATCAAATGTCTAAATTTCGTCCACAAGTACGTCCACCTAGATTAGGTGGTAATCAAAAAATTGGAGTATTTGCAACGAGGAGTATGTATCGTCCATCTCCTATAGGTCTGTCGGTCGTTCGCTTTTTACGTGTTGAAAAATGTGCTAAGAGTGTTCGAATGTATGTGACGGGAAGTGATTTACTCAATAAAACTCCAATTTTGGATATTAAACCTTATATCCATTATTCAGATGCTGTGATGGATTCAGTCAGTGGCTATGCGCAAGACGAGCCGATTCGAAAGCGTGTTCTATGGAGCGAATTAGCACAATCAATTAAGCACAAGTTCATTCAAGAGAATGACACTCAGCCGAAAATCTTTGATGAGTTAGAACAAGTTCTATCTTTAGATCCACGGCCTGCTTATCATGATGATGCGAGTCGAATTTATAAAATGAAGTTTTTCACGTTCGATGTGAGTTTTAATGTTGACGATGAAAAGATCAAGATATTAAAGCTTGAAACTCTCAATTAGCATTGATATTAGTGTTGCTGCATCCAGAACATGATAATTAACACAGTCATATGTATGATTTGGGCTGGAATAAAAGCAAGAGCAAATTTATATCCTCCTGTTAGCGCAGCGTTGATACTTTTCGCTAAAGCATGGGCAGCGAGTCCAATCATTAATGCAATTATAAGTGTTGTTGCTTGAACGGTATCAGGCTCTGCTTGGACAACGATTGCAGCAATTGCTGCATGTATTTCAAAAAGAGATGCGATTAATGTACCTAAAATCAGACCTGAACTACCGAGCCAAAGGTTGAGAGCATATACTGCGGCTTGAATTGCTGATAAGGCAAAAGTAATAATGATGGCATTTTTGAAGCTGAACATGCGGCTGCTATCATTGGTTACCATTGTTTCACCATCGCCAATAGATGTCCGCATCAAATATAAAGCCCAAATAGATAGAACGATGGTAGAAATGATAGTTGGCAAAAATATGATTTTGAACCAAGCCAAGCTAATGCTTGCAACAATAATGAGCATTTGAATAAGCGTAGATACGCAGGACATCAAGGCAGCACCAGCATTTACATGAGGGTTCGCACCGTTGTTACGAACTTCCATACCCAGATTTGCGATAGTTGCTGTGCTTGAGACAAAACCAGATGCCAAAGCAGAAAAGACGATTGCATTTTTTGATGATAAAAGTCTTTTGGCAAAATGTGCTAATGCTTGTACAAATAGTATTAGGCTTAATAATTTCAAAATTGTATAGGGGTTTAATACAGGTCCCCAAAAAGCTTGGTTAGGGACTAAGGGCAGTGCAATCAGTATTAAAGCCAGTAGTAGCACGCCATCCCTTAATTCACTTTCATTAATCCACTGGTTTGCGAGCCCGTGAAGTGATTGTTTCGCAAAAAGTAGAATGGTCAGCGTCACTGCAAGCCCAGCAGCTAAATTGATATTCCATATGCAAACAGCACCAATGAAATAGGTCATTATGAGTGCAAGTTCAGTCGTCACACCAGGATCATCGGGTTGATTTTTAAGTGATGCAATACTTATAGCACCAATTAAAATTGCCCCCGTAATTCCTATTTCTAAATTAAATAAAAAGCACAGTGTTCCTAAAAGAGAGCTAATTGCAAACGTTCTAAAACCAGCAAAGGTTTTGGTCTTATGTTTAGCTTTGCTTTGTTCTCGTTCTAAACCGATCAATAATCCACAACCGAGCGATACAGCAAAGATCATCATTAACTGACTTAAAGCCGTATTTTGTATTGATAAATCAAGTAAATCAGTCATGTCATATCC
The DNA here is from genome assembly GCA_964553005.1 of uncultured Acinetobacter sp. Taxonomy (GTDB): domain Bacteria; phylum Pseudomonadota; class Gammaproteobacteria; order Pseudomonadales; family Moraxellaceae; genus Acinetobacter. The sequence goes on from CAZKJI010000226.1 coordinate 2,065, forward strand.
TTTCGCTTAGAGGATCATCGTTATTGTTTAGGCAAAATTTAGTTGAATTTATATACTTTAAAATTGCATAAATACATCGATCTATCTTAACCCTTTTTACTTTTATGGCTAAGTTATCTATATGTTTTTTAAAGTGCATTTAATCATTCTTGAGTCATGAAATGATCTGGGAGATTTCAACAAATCTCTGTTATATTATAGAAATAACTTGGGGTATAACAATGACGTTTAATTTTCAAATCGATATTTTTTGGTGCTTAGAACAATTACAAAAAGATGGACGAATCACTGAACGGGATAAATTATTAGTACAAACAACACATCGTCAAAAAGATGAATTGAAGTGGCATCCTTTACAGTGGGTTGCAAAATTTAATCTGAAAGATCAATTAAATCAAGAAACCATTTTAACACTCAATCGTCTATGTCTATGGTTAGCTGAAAAATCGCATGTTCCTTTGTTTGTGATTGATCCTCTAAAGGCTGATGTGACGGCATTAACCAGTGTTATGTCTCAAGAGTTTGCAGCTCGAAATCATATTTTGGCAGTAGAAGTTCACTCTGATCGCATTTTAATCGGTACAGATCAGCCGTTTATGATGGAATGGAAAAATAATTTAGAAAGAAGTTTGAGCCCAAAAAAAGTTGAAGCTGTACTATTAAATCCAGAACAGCTACAACGTTATTTGATTGAATATTATCAAGTTAGTCGAGCGGTGAGCTCTTCTCAAGGCACAAGTGCTTTTGACCGTGACAATAAGGGGGTCGAAGCTTTACTGCAATTAGGCGATACACAAAACCCTGATGCCAATGACCAGCATATTGT
>CAZKJI010000227.1:0-2844 GCA_964553005.1 uncultured Acinetobacter sp.
AAAATTGACCGTAGCTTTATTTCAAAAATTGGTGATGCCAAACAGGATGCGATTGTTAATGCCATGATAGCCATGGGCAAAGCCATGGGCATGAGTGTGGTGGCTGAAGGGGTTGAGACCGAACAACAGCGCGACTATTTGATGCACCAAAACTGTGACATATTGCAGGGTTACCTGTTTGCCAAACCATTAACTGCCGTACATGCAACTGAATATCTGCAACAGCATACCCAACTGTCAACCGCAAGATATTCCATTTAAAATGATTTTAGACTTTTTGCCCGTTGATTTTGTCATCATTATCAATTGTCAATAAGCCTATACGTTCAGTGAAAATAAGCTTTTTTGACTGGGCGAAAACATGAACTAGTGCTATATTCTTGTGCACTTATCTTAATATAATCATCAGCCATGTATATGCCTGATTATTATCGAAACAATCGAGACTCAGATGGACGATCAATCTTTAAAACAAGCCGCTTTGTATTACCATGAATTTCCAACCCCAGGAAAAATCAGCGTGACACCTAGCAAGCAGCTCGTTAACCAACGAGATTTAGCGCTTGCATATTCTCCTGGTGTCGCAGCTCCATGTCTGGAAATTGAACGTGACCCTTCTGCCGCCGCTAAATATACAGCCCGTGGCAATCTGGTCGCCGTTGTGAGTAATGGTACAGCCGTGCTTGGTTTAGGGAACATTGGTCCCCTTGCCTCCAAGCCTGTAATGGAAGGGAAAGGCGTTCTATTCAAGAAATTTGCTGGTGTTGATGTATTTGATATTGAAATTGCGGAAAATGACCCAGACAAGATCGTGGATATCGTTGCCGCATTAGAACCAACTTTTGGTGGTATCAACCTGGAAGACATCAAGGCACCTGAATGTTTCTATATCGAGAAGAAACTTCGTGAACGCATGAAGATTCCTGTGTTCCATGATGATCAACATGGTACCAGTATTATTGTAGGCTCAGCATTGTTGAATGCCTTGCAGATCGTGAACAAGAAAATTGATGAAATTAAAATCGTTGCATCAGGTGCTGGTGCTGCTGCATTGTCATGTTTAGATTTACTTTGTGCATTAGGCGTAAATAAATCGAATATTATTGTAGCTGATTCTCGTGGCCTTTTAACAACTTCACGTGAAGGACTTGATGAATCGAAAAAACGTTACGTTCAAGATATTTCTGCGACTCAATTACATGAAGTAATGGCTGGCGCAGATATGTTCTTGGGTCTTTCTGCAGCGGGAATTTTAACCAAAGAAATGGTTAAAGAAATGGCTGAAAACCCAATTATTTTTGCACTTGCAAATCCAGATCCAGAAATCTTACCTGAACATGCGCACGAAGTTCGCCCAGATGTGATTATGGCAACTGGTCGTTCAGACTATCCAAACCAAGTAAACAATGCACTTTGTTTCCCATATATTTTCCGTGGTGCACTCGATGTCGGTGCTACAACGATCAACGAAGATATGAAAATTGCTTGTGTGCATGCGATTGCACGTATGGCACATATTGAAGCAGATGCTGCGACTTACGGTGAAAAATCTGCATCATTCGGTCGTGATTACTTGATCCCTCGCCCTCTAGACCAACGCTTGATTTTAGAAATCGCGCCTGCGGTTGCTAAAGCTGCAATGGATTCTGGTGTTGCGACACGTCCAATTGAAGATTTCTCTGCATATCGTCAAAGACTTTCTGAGTTTGTATATAACTCAGCATTCTTAATGAAACCGATTTTCTCACAAGCGAAAACTGACCCTAAGCGTATTGCATATGCCGAAGGTGAAGATCAACGTGTATTACGCGCGGTTCAAATTGTTGTTGATGAAGGTCTGGCTAAACCAATTCTTGTTGGTCGTACAGCCGTTATTGAAGACAATATCAGAAAACTCGGTTTACGCTTACAGCACGGTGTCAATATTGAAATCGTCGATCAAGAAAACAATCCTTTATATGATGATTTCTGGAAAGACTACTACAATACAATGCAACGTAAAGGCGTAACTGTTGAATATGCGCAACGTGAAGCACGTCGTCGTTCAACCTTAATCGCCGCATTGCTAGTTAAGTTCGGTAAAGCTGATGGTATGCTATGTGGTACTTATGCGAGCTACGATATCCATTTAGATTTCGTTAAAAACGTGATCGGTTTAAAAGAAGGTCGTAGTACATTCTTTACACTCAATGCATTAATGCTTGAAGATCGTAACTTGTTTATTGCCGATACCTATGTAAATACCAATCCAACTGCTGAACAACTTGCAGAGATGACTATTTTAGCAGCCGAAGAAGTGCGTCGTTTTGGTATGACCCCTCGTGTCGCTTTACTTTCTCACTCAAGTTTTGGAAGCGATCAAGTTGATCCAAGTGCTCAGAAAATGCGTGAAGTTTATCGTTTACTTTCTGAGCAAGCTCCTGAACTTGAAGTTGAAGGTGAAATGCATGGTGATGCTGCATTAGATGATAATATTCGTCATTTTGCATTTCCAAATTCACGCTTTAAAGGTTCAGCAAACTTGTTGATTATGCCGAATTTAGATTCTGCAAATATTTCATTCAACTTGTTAAAAGCAACATCTGGTAATAATGTAACGATTGGTCCAATCTTGTTAGGCGCAGCAAAGCCAGTTCATATTTTAACACCGACAGCAACTACCCGCCGTCTAGTGAATATGACAGCTTTAACTGTTGCTGAAATTCAGCAAAGCCAAAACTGATACAGTTTAAGCATAGCTTTTAACATTAAAAGCTATGCTTAATGCTTGAGAAAACCTCTATTCTGTAGCATGATTGTGTGAAGAATAGAGGTTTTTTATGCAAGTTTATTTAGTAGGCGGTG
>CAZKJI010000228.1:0-2797 GCA_964553005.1 uncultured Acinetobacter sp.
CTCTATGGCTTCGGCTTGGCTTATGGTTTTGCCTTGTTGGAGGTGGTCTAGGATGACAGTTTGATGGTTGCTCATGGTTAGGCCTCCAGTCCTTGCGCCTGCATCCATGCCTGCACATCAGATAAACGCCATACAGTGACGTTGCCTAGCTTGATCGGTTGAGGAAATTCACCTTGTTTCACCCATTGCCATATTGTCTTGTCAGATACGCCTAGAATGCCCCTAGATGCTGGACGTGCGGAGATGCGCTTGGTTTGCCCTTTGCACTTGCCTGCTTTATGGAGTTGGATACGTTCCTTGCGTTCTGGGAAATTGGCAAGGTCTTTGATGCGTAGGAAAGCATCAGGGTTTTGTAGAATGGCTATTGTCATAGATTCACCTATCAATTAAATGATTCCCCTGTCAGTTCGTGGCAAGGGTTGATAGGTGAAGTATGTTTTTGTTTTTTATTAAAATAAAACAAGTGCGGCGGTGTTGTACAAGCTGCGTTGCACACCGTACAAAATGCGCCGCATCTTGTAAAAAGTTAGCTTTTTTCTTTGGCTACTTCGGATACTAATGAATAGATTTTTCTGTAGTTTAAATCATCAACTAAAGCATTTTTATGGATGTAGTCTGCACACTCAGCATAAGATGCCCAATTGTGTTGATCCCATATTTGTTTAATTGGTTCTTTAGCAACCTGTTCTTTTGCTCTGGTAGCAGCATGTTTTTTTAAAGCTATTGCACTCATCTCAGCAGATTTTTCTGACTGTGCTGTTATCTTCATATTTGTCACTGTGGCAAAATTTTTAGCCGTATCAAGATCTCTATACATCATTAATATAAATTGTTCATTTATTTCATGTGTTTTTAAGTAGGCAAATAATTTTATATAAATTAAAAAAGGTAAAAGGCAATGAGTTGCAGTAACGCTAAGTTGCTGATTATTATTGATGCTATTATTAAGTAGAGAATTAAATTCTTGAACCGCATTATCTGTCGTTTTTTGAACTATTTCATAATCTGCAGTTAAAAAATCTTGTTTGAGTTCGTCTAGTTCCTCTTTGAATTGCTTATGTTGCGCACTAGGTTTAAGTGTTAATAGAAATTGACAACTTTTTTCAATATCTTTGTTTATTAAATCCATTAATGGTTCTTTATTCATTATGCCTCCCAAGCATCCCCAAAGTAGCTAGGTAAACACATTGGGTATGTGCTTTCGGATGCCTCCTAGACCTAGCTCATCCAGTATATTAAACCGCTTAGGTAATGGCTAGGCGTGGAAAGTATTAGCACGGCGTTATTTGTCGTCTATGTGTTATGCAGTCTTATGCTTAGGGAATGAGATAACATTCTGTTTTAAACTGTCGAGATAGTCCGCCCATTGCTGCATCATCTTTTTACGCTGCGCTATAAACTTGGTGCGGTTATAGGCTGTACCCAAGTTATCAGGTACTTTGTGGGCCAATTGATGCTCAATAACGCTTACAGGGATGCCCATTTCTTCATTAAGAATGGTTCTGGCCATTGCCCTAAAACCATGCCCTGTGATTTCTTCCTGTGTGTCATAACCTAAGCGGCGTATTGCTGCATTAAGTGCGCCGTCACTCATAGGGATTTTATTGTTTCGGTAGCCAACAAATATATGTTCATGCTGACCAGTTAAGCATTGCAGTTCTTTTAAAATCTCGATTGCCTGTTTTGACAAAGGTACAATATGGTCCTGCTTGGTTTTGGTAATGAAGTAACGCCATTCCTGTTTATCAAAGTCTATCTCGCTCCATTTGGCTTTCCTTAATTCGCCAATTCTCACAAAAAACAAAGGTGCTAACTTAAATGCACTTTTTACAACAAGTGTTGTATTGGGAATGCTATCTATTGCCCTTAAAAATTCGCCTACTTTGCTTGGGTCTGTAATCGCTGCAAAGTTCCTTGTTTTTACGGGGAGTAATAAACCGTGTAATGCTTGGCTTGGGTCGTTTTCATTTTTACCTAATGCCATGCCGTACCTAAATATCTGCCCACATTCCTGTAACGCTCGTTTGGCTGTATCAGGTGAGCGCCCCTCAATACGTTTAATCACGCTCAATAGATCAGGTGATTTAATACTGGCAATATCCATTGCACCAATAAACGGAAATATATCCGCCTCTAAACGTGCTTTGGTTTTTACACTGGTGCTTGCTGCCCATGTCTCTACTTTTTTCCTATACCACTCCATCGCCACATATTCAAAGCTATGCTCGCCGTTTAACTGGGTTAGGTTGCTCTTTTTGGCTTGGTTTGGGTCTATGCCCTCATTTAGCGTTTTCTTTGCCTCTGATAGCTTAATCCGTGCATCTGCTAACGATAGGTCGGGATAACTCCCTAAAGTAAGTGAACGCTGCTTATTTTGGTATCGGTAGGCATATATCCAAGTCTTACGCCCAGTCGGGAAAACATGCAGTTGTAGCCCGTTGGTATCGCTGTATTTATCAGGCGTTTTTTTATTGGGATTGGCTTTAATTCGTCTTAGCTGTGCATCAGTCAACATAAGGCTTTCCCCCTTATTTGTTGGTATAAAATCTAGCGGACTGTTGGTATGAAATTAGGGCATTTGTTGGTATTAAATTGTTGGTATTGCTTTATACCAACAAAAATACCAACAAAGTATAGGTGATTAAGGGGGATGGATGGTAGTGGCTAGGGGTATAAAAAAAGGCTTAAACCTTTATGATTTAAGCCTTTGGTAGTGTCTAGTAATATCTATTCTTGTCAATTTGGTGGCGGGACCCAGGATCGAACTGGGGACACACGGATTTTCAATCCGTTGCTC
>CAZKJI010000229.1:0-2797 GCA_964553005.1 uncultured Acinetobacter sp.
TCTGAACCCTCACGACCAAAGTGACCATAAGCAGCAGTTTGCTTATACATTGGCTGAATTAGGTTCAGCATACGAGTGATACCGTATGGACGTAAATCAAAGTGCTCACGAACCAATTGAATGATTAATTCGTCTGATACTTTACCTGTATTGAAAGTATTGATTGAAATCGAAGTCGGTTCAGCAACACCAATTGCATAACTGACTTGGATTTCACATTTATCCGCTAAACCCGCTGCAACAATATTTTTTGCAACATAACGACCTGCATAGGCCGCAGAACGGTCAACTTTTGATGGATCTTTACCAGAGAAAGCACCGCCACCATGACGTGCCATACCGCCATAAGTATCTACAATAATCTTACGACCAGTTAGACCACAGTCACCTACAGGACCACCAATCACAAACATACCTGTTGGATTGATATGGAATTTTGTACCCGCATGGAACATTTCAGCAGGAATAATCGGTTTTACGATTTCTTCAATCACAGCTTCTTTTAAGTTAGCTTGACTAATTTCAGGATCGTGCTGAGTTGAAAGTACCACAGCATCTAGACGAACTGGCAGACCATTTTCATAAGCAAATGTTACTTGGCTTTTTGCATCTGGACGTAACCAAGGTAAAGCACCTGAACGACGTAATTCTGCTTGACGTTCCATGAGGCGATGAGCGTATGAAATAGGCGCAGGCATAAGAACATCTGTCTCACGGCTTGCGTAACCGAACATTAAGCCTTGGTCACCAGCACCTTGATCTTCTGGTTTTTGACGGTCAACACCTTGAGCAATCTCAGGAGACTGCTTACCAATCATGTTGATGACAGCACATGTAGAGCCATCAAAACCTAAATCAGAATGATGGTAACCGATTCCGTTAACTGTTTGACGTACAATCGCTTCAAAGTCCACGTTTGCTGTAGTCGTAATTTCACCAGCAAGAACAACAGCGCCTGTTTTTACTAATGTTTCACAAGCGACACGCGCATACGGGTCTTCTTTTAGGATTGCATCTAAAATAGCATCACTAATTTGGTCAGCCATTTTGTCTGGATGACCTTCGCTTACAGATTCTGAAGTAAAAACAGCATACTCGCGCATGAACGTCCTATCATGGTTATTTTCAAAAAGACAGAGTATGTTACATCGACTTGGCGTATAGGACTAGCACAAGCTGACTAAAAAGCATGAAATTATTTCATTTTCATCATGTTTTTATTGATATGTGTATAAGTAAAACTAATATTAATACTTTAATTAATAAAGTTTTTCTGAATTGTAAATTTTCATATTTGAATGATTGTATTTTACATGTTGTTTACACGGTGAACATTTACATAAAGAATTGTATTTGAATGATCAAAATATAAGAAATATCGTGTATTGCACTTTACCCCATCTTGTTTTTTTAAGACAATAGTCGCAGTTTTTGAAAGATGATTTCTCATCTTCTCTCATCTTATTTGATTTAATCGGATTCTGACTTATGACAACCCCTTTAAATGAACGTCGTATTGCAAATGCAATTCGTGTCTTGGCTATGGATGCTGTGCAACAAGCAAACTCAGGGCATCCTGGTGCTCCAATGGGGATGGCAGATATCGCTGACGTAGTTTGGCGCGAATTTTTAAATCATAACCCAAGCAACCCACAGTGGGCGAACCGCGACCGTTTTGTATTGTCAAATGGTCACGGCTCAATGTTGCAATATGCATTATTGCATTTGACAGGTTATGAGTTATCTATTGAAGATTTAAAACAATTTCGTCAATTACATTCAAAAACACCTGGGCATCCAGAACTTGGTTATGCACCGGGCATTGAAACCACCACAGGCCCATTGGGTCAGGGTATTGCCAATGCAGTCGGTTTTGCACTGGCGGAAAAAACTTTAGCAGCACAATTTAACAAAGCTGATATTCAAGTTGTCGATCATTTTACTTATTGCTTCTTAGGTGATGGCTGTTTGATGGAAGGGATTTCGCATGAAGTCTGTTCATTGGCAGGTACTTTGGGTTTAGGCAAATTGATTGCCTACTATGATGATAATGGTATTTCGATTGATGGCGAAGTTGAAGGTTGGTTCAGTGATGACACTGAACAGCGTTTCAGAGCCTATGGTTGGCAAGTACTACGTGTAGACGGACATGATACAGACGCAATTCGTCAAGCAACGGTTGATGCTAGAGCAGAAAGCAACAAACCAACGCTTATTATGTGTAAAACGATTATTGGTTTAGGTTCACCAAATAAACAGGGTAAAGAAGATTGCCATGGTGCGCCATTGGGTAAAGATGAAATTGTTTTAACCCGTGAAGCATTAGGTTGGACAGATCAAACCGCATTTGCCGTTCCTGAAGATGTGTATGCCGCTTGGGATGCAAAAGCAAAAGGCCAAAGCTCTGAAGCCGCTTGGAATGAGCTATTTACGCAATATCAAGCAAAATACCCAATGGAAGCAGCAGAATTATCACGTCGCATCAATGGTGAATTACCTGCTGAATTTGCTGCACAAGCAGATGCTTTCATTGCTGAAACAAATGCTAAAGCTGAAACCATTGCTACACGTAAAGCAAGCCAAAATACATTACAAGCATTCGGTCCATTACTGCCTGAATTATTCGGTGGTTCTGCTGACTTGGCAGGTTCTAACTTAACACTTTGGAAAGGTTGCCAAGGCGTACAAGAAAACCCAGCGGGTAACTACGTGTACTACGGCGTTCGCGAATTCGGTATGACTGCAATCGCAAATGGTGTAGCTTTACACGGTGGTTTTGTTCCTTACGTTGCAACAT
>CAZKJI010000230.1:0-2764 GCA_964553005.1 uncultured Acinetobacter sp.
GTAAATCATCCTTGGCAACCCGTGAACCATCTCCTAAACCCGTTGTGCCTGAATCGCCAGTGCGTGTATAAATCTTGCTTAAACGATGTCCCATAGTTCAGTTGCCCTTGTCCTAAAATAAAAAGGGGATAATGTCGGTCAGAACATTATCCCGAAACTGGAGTTAAGAAAATATTTTTATTGTTTTAGCACACAATTAATAACGGAATGTGACACCCGCAGAAGCGAGGCGACCACCGTTGATATAGTAAACACCATTGCCGTTATAAGCTGTTTTATAATTGACATCACCAATATTTTCAACATTGGTAAACAGCTTGATCATTGGGGTCGCTTGCCAATATGCATTCACATTGGTGCTGACATAACCTGGATTAATTGTTGGCGTGGTAGATGGGTAGTCTGCAATGTCTTTTGAGCTGGATTTTGCAACAACAGATGCAGAAATGCCATAAATACCATCATCCCAGCCCGCAGTTAAGGTCAGGCTTTGTTTAGGACGACGATTCAAGTCTTTCTTGGTTTCATCATTTTTGGCCTGAACATAGGCATAAGTGGTGTTGAGGAACAGAGCATCTTGTTGCCATTGCAATGATGCTTCACCACCCGTAAAGGTTGCCTTGTTGACATTAATCAATTTACCAGCCTGATAGCTGATCAGGTTGTCGACTTTATTGCGATAAACAGACAAGCCTAACTCAATATTGTCGTTGAGCTTTTGATCTACACCCATTTCATAAGAGAAACTTTCTTCTGGCTTTAGATCAGGGTTTGCACCCCACGAAACGGCATATAAGTCATTGGTTGTTGGGGCACGGAAAGCGGAACCAATATTGGCATAGACACTTGTCAATGGGAGAACCTGATAACGGATAGCACCCTGACCTACAGTGTGGGTACCAAATTTATCGTTGTCTTCAACACGGACACCAACCTGAGTTTCTAGTCCATCCTGCTGGTATTGATGTTGAACAAAATAGCCAATGGTATCGACTGACTCGTTGTATTTAACATCTGCTCCGCCCCAGAGGTTTTTAGAGTAAACATTGCCTTTGATATCTTTAAAGGTTGAACCCAATAAAACATTTTGTGCAGGTGTCATTTGCCATTTTGTATAAAGCTCAGCTTCCTGCGTGGTGCTGTATACATAATCTGGTGAGTCATTTTGATCCAGATCGTCTTTGAATTGAGAAAGTCGTGCATGAATAGCTAAATTATCGAGGACGTTTAGGCGGCCTTTTAAATTGATCACTTCATTTTTAAAGTCTTGTGAAACTAAGTTTCCATAGTTGTCGTAATCGCTATAGCCTTGGTTTTCACTGTAATCAACAGAGGCAGCATAGTCTTGCTTGTCTACACCGACTTTTGCACTGTAACCTTTTTGATCAAAACTGGCTTTTTTATTGTCTTTGGCATCAGTAACAGATGTACCATCCGTTTCTAAACGTTGACCACGAATTTGTGCATAAAAACCATTTTCTGCCAAATTGGCACCGATCACTGATTTATAGGTTTTATTCTCACCAATTTCACCTGTTATAAAGGCAGATGTCTTTTCAGGTGTTTTTGAAATAAGCTGGACGACACCACCAATCGCATCTGCCCCATATAGCACTGAGGCTGGACCTTTTAATACCTCGATTTGTTTAATATCAGTTGTATCAATAAAGGGTAGGGAGGCTGCGCCAGAAGTATTTGAATTCAGGCGGATACCATCCCTTAATAATAAGGTGTGGTTGGAGTTGCTGCCACGTAAGAAGATAGATGCAGCTTGCCCATAGCCACCGCTTTGTACCATATTGATCGAAGCATCTGTTTGAAGCAATTGCGGTAATGATGCGATTGGTGATTGTTCAACAATCTGTGGCTCTACAATAGAGATACGTGCAGGCACATCCTTGATTTTTTGTTCAGTACGGGATGCCGTCACCACAATGGTATCAAGTGAAACGGTTTTATCCGTTGACTGATCCTGGGCAAAGGCGACTGAAGAAAACCCCATCGCAATAGCGATAGCGCCAACTAAGCGTGTTGGCTGGAAAGAAATAGACATGTGCGCTCCAGACATTCATTCCTCGTGAATGTTTAAAGTGGATAAGTACAACAAGCAGGTCTTCGGACTTCACTATAATCATCTTGAAAGATGATAGACTGATCACCTTCCCACATCATCAGATGCAGTGGTTTGGCTGCTAAGCTAAGATCAGCATTTCAGTGTTACCGTTGCGAGGACAGTGTTGGAGTTTCACCAACTTCCCTATAAGCAAAGCAATTTGCTTTAGACTTGTTGCAAGATGGTGCAAAGTATAAAGGGGGCATATACAACTTACAAGATGTGAACAAAAAGTAAGTCTTCACATGAGTGGCAGCACACCACATATTATTTTGTATAGTTATCCGATTAATTGAGTTTTGCATTACAATATCAGTATTCTAGAATCTTTTATTAAAGTCGGATTGCCCATGCAGCAGATACAACGGCGGACGCGTGCCAAGATTTGTGGAATTACCCGTGCACAGGATATCCAGTCTGTGGTTGAGGCAGGTGCGGATGCAATCGGTTTTGTATTCTTCCCACCAAGTCCTCGCCATGTCAGCATCGAGCAGGCACAGGCTTTAGCAAAACTGGTTCCGCCTTATGTACAACTGGTTGGCCTGTTTGTAAATGCAAGTGCAGAACACATACAAAGCGTGCTTGATTCAGTTCCTTTGGATGTATTACAACTACATGGTGATGAAACACCTGAACAATGCCAACAAATTG
>CAZKJI010000231.1:0-2763 GCA_964553005.1 uncultured Acinetobacter sp.
TGAAGTGTTAGTTGATGCGGTTGAAAAAGCGAAAGCAGCAATTGGCGCCGTTCATGTCATGGGGTTGTTGTCACAAGGTGGAGTGCATTCGCATGAAGATCATATTGTGGCGATGTGTGAGCTAGCATTAAAACGTGGCGCAACAGTATATCTACACGCTTTCCTTGATGGTCGTGATACCCCTCCACGTAGCGCAAAACCTTCATTAGAAAAATTCGATGCTTTATTTGCTCAGTATCCAAATCAAGGTCGTATCGTTTCGATGATTGGTCGTTATTTTGCAATGGATCGTGATAACCGCTGGAATCGTGTTGAACTCGCTTATCGTTTAATGACAGAAGGCGAGGCAGTCCGTGTTGTAAACTCAGCTGTAGAAGGTTTAGAGCAAGCCTATGCAGCAGAAGAAAATGATGAGTTTGTTCAAGCAACACGTATTGGTGAAATTGCCAAAATCCAAGATGGCGATAGTGTGGTTTTCATGAACTTCCGTGCTGACCGCGCGCGTGAAATCACCCGTGCCTTTGTTGAGAAAGATTTTACTGGGTTTACGCGTAAAGTCGTTCCAAGTTTATCTAAATTTGTGATGCTAACACGCTATCAGGCAAGTATTGATGCACCAGTTGCATACATGCCAGAAGAGCTTAAAAATTCCATCGGTGAATATTTATCTGGTTTGGGCAAAACCCAATTGCGTATTGCTGAAACAGAGAAATATGCGCATGTGACATTCTTCTTCAGCGGTGGTCGTGAAGATGAATATCTGGGAGAGAAGCGTATTTTGATTCCTTCTCCGAATGTCGCAACCTATGATCTAAAACCAGAAATGAGTGCTTATGAAGTCACTGATGAGTTAGTAAATGCTATTAATTCGGGCGAGTTTGACCTTCTGGTTGTCAATTACGCCAATGGTGATATGGTCGGACATACTGGTGTATTTGATGCAGCAGTGAAAGCGGTTGAAACTGTTGATACGTGTTTAGGTCGTGTCTATGAAGCAGTAATGGCAAACAAAGGTCATATGTTAATTACAGCGGATCATGGTAATGTAGAGCAAATGCAAGACTACGACAGTGGACAAGTTCATACACAACATACCACTGAATTGGTGCCATTTATTTATGTGGGCCCAACTCAAGCAACGATTGCAGAGGGTGGTGTATTGGCTGATGTTGCACCAACATTACTTCATTTGATGAATATTCCAGTACCTTCCGACATGCAAGGCAAGAATTTAATTACTTTAAAATAAGGTGAACTTATGACCCAACACAACAACATTTATCGAGGATTGTTTGCGAGTTTGTTGATGTGTTGGGGATCACATACGTTATCTGCACCTATTACACATGCCTCAGGATGGGGGGAAGAGACTACAAGACGAAATGCTGAAGTGCCACTTGAATCTATTCAGCAATTTGTACAGATTTATGGGATTGTGAAAGATAACTACGTTGATAAAAAAACAGACGATGCACTTTTTCAGCAAGCAATCAAAGGGTTAGTGAGCGGTTTAGATCGTTATTCGCGTTATTTATCCGCCGAAGAATACCGCCAGCTTATTCAATACACTGAAGGTGATCTGGCTTCTGTTGATTTCAATTTAAATTACGATGCTCATAATCGTTTATGGCAAATTCAAGACCTAAAATCAGGATCTGATTCTAGTAAGTTGGGTTTGCGTAATGGACAAGCCATACTCAAAGTCGATAATCAAGAATTAAAGAGTTTAAATCAGGATCAAGTACAAGGTCTGCTGTATGGCTCGATAGGCAGTACCGTACAAATACAACCAGAAAATAATAATAGTACGGTGATTTTGGTTCGAAATAAAAAAGTTGAGACAGATATTGAACCTGTTTTACTACATAATCAGGTGCTTGTACTTAAAATTAGAGTGTTTCAACAAGATACAGCAAATGAAATTAAACGTTTAATCGAAGAATATAGTACAACTAAACTCAAGGCTGTCGTTCTTGACCTGCGTAATAATCCAGGAGGTTTATTGTCGGCTGCTGTTGAATCAACAGATTTATTCTTGAATCAAGGATTAATTGTGACGACAAAGAGTCGTTCAGAAGGAGATCAACAATTTCAGGCTTTACCCTCAAATGAATTTCAAAATATAAAATTAGGTATCTTAATCAACCATCGTTCAGCCTCGGCAGCTGAAGTATTCACCGCAGCATTAAAAGAACATAAACGTGCGTGGGTTGTAGGTGAAAATAGCTATGGAAAAGGTGTGGTACAGAAATTATTTCCATTACCGAGTGGCGCAGCATTGCAAATGACGGTCTCACATTATTACACGCCCAATGGGAATATGATTGAAGGTCAAGGGATTCAACCGAATCAAAGTTATCCGTTGTTACCTGAAATGAAAGAAGATGGTTATTTGGAACATGTCACAGATTTGGTTCTAAAATTGAAAATTTAATTAAAAAATAAAGCCCCTATTTAGGAGCTTTATTTTTAAGACTATTCATCATCTTCTGTATCTAAACCAAATTTTTTCAAACGATAACGTAAAGAACGGAAAGTCATTCCTAATTTCTTTGCTGCTAACGTTCGGTTCCAATGGGTTAAATTCAGTGCATTGAGAAGAATCTCTTTTTCAATATTTTCTAAATAGAGCTCCAGTCCTTCAGATGGTAGCTTTTTAGAACCCATAGGGCTAGTGCTTACCGCATGATCATTTTCATCTTGTGTTGAAAATGAGACTGTTGGCGTTGCAATAGGGCTACGTAGAGGAGCTGTTTGAAGATG
>CAZKJI010000232.1:0-2756 GCA_964553005.1 uncultured Acinetobacter sp.
TAAAAATAGAGGTCTGACAATATGTTAATTGTTAGACCTCAAAATGGCTGATTTAAGTTTAATTCTAGCGACTATTCCAAAGTTCTTTTGCCTTTGTCATTGCCCCATCAAAACTACTGACCACACCCATCGTATATAAAGCGATTCCCATAGTTTCAGTGACCGCCATTTCACCATATTCATGATGTTGTTGACCGAGCCAAACCGATTTAAATACTTCAAGATCAAGTTCTTCTTCAATTGGACTACGCTCAGGTGTCAGTTTTGGCAATTCATGCTCATATAACTCACCATTTTTAATTCCACAAATGAGGGTCTTGGCATCAGGGTTACGCTCAAACTCACCACCTTCACCCTTAATCACCGCACTATTTTGATAACCTAAGCGGAAAGCGGTGTGTTGATGTGAGGTTCGATAAGCAGGGTGGAAAATGGCCTGTAAAGTGGCTTTGGCATTAAAGGGATTAATCAGGCGAGCAAGGGTATGAATAGGCGAACGTAAGCCCATCACATTTCTTAGTGAAATCAGATCACTTAAAATTGGTGAGATCACTTCCAGTGGCAGGAAAGCAAAGTTATGTTTTTCCAGTTGTTGTTTGACATCTTGTTCATTTTGACAAATCGAATAGCCTAAGTATTGTAAAACCTGTTCCGTATACACACGATTAATGGTATGACCCGATGCACCATGCATTACTATTTTATAGCCATGATGGGCCAGTGTTAAGGCTGCCAATAAAAACCATGGATAATGTTTACGTTTTCCTGCGTATGATGACCAGTCCAGATCAACATCTAGCGGTTGAAAATTCAGTTGGTCACGCGTTGCCTGAACAAAACCAGCCAATTCATCAACAGATTCTTCCTTAACCCGTAACAACATTAAAAAAGCACCCAATTGAACATCAAGCACTTCATTTTTTAAGATCATGCTAAAAGCCTGATAGGCTTCATCATAAGTCAGTGAACGCGCACCTGTCTTACCTTTACCGATGATTCGTATGTATTGGGCGAAAGGATGTTCAGCATCTTTATAAATATTGCGTTTGGTATTCATGATCGTATTTGCAGTTATGGTGAAGAATTAAAATTAATATGACATAAAAGTGATGCATTTAGCGTAAAAAATCAGAGGTTCTGTTTATTCAATAAGCAATTGGGTCTCGAAAATAATGGCTGCAAACAAAATTATTGACCGAATCAGTCGGGTGATTTGATGCAAAAGGGACATGACATCCTACCTAAAAATCATTAGCATGGCTGCGAAGCAAATTTTCAAGAAAAATGAAAGCGAAAGGAAATAAAGATGTTAGCTTACGATGCAGATTTGGAACTCTTCCGTGACAACTTTAAACGTTTTATGAGTGAACACATTGCACCTCATTATGAAAAATGGGAACGTGAGGGCATTATGCCACGTTCTGTCTGGACATTATTGGGTGAAAATGGTTTCCTGTGCGTAGACGTGCCAGAAGAATATGGTGGTTATGGCGTACCAACCCATTATTCATTGATGTTGGTTGAGGAATCTGCGCGTGCTGGTTATTGTGCCTTATCAACTGGTATTTCGTGTCACTCTGAAATTGCTGCACCTTATATCCAACATATTGGGTCAGAAGAACAGAAACAGTACTGGTTGCCAAAAATGGTGTCTGGTGAAGTGGTTGGGGCGATTGGTATGACTGAGCCAGGTGCTGGTTCAGACTTGCAGGCCATGCGTACCAGTGCAATTTTGCAGGGTGATCACTATGTGTTAAATGGTTCTAAAACCTTTATCTCAAATGGTCAGCATGCTGATGTTGTGGTTCTGGCAGTGAAGACTGATCCACAGGCCCGTGCCAAAGGTGTATCACTGATGTTGGTTGATACCCATCTGGATGGCTTTAAAAAAGGCACTAATCTGGACAAGATTGGTTTGCATTCACAAGATACCTCAGAGCTTTTCTTTGATAATGTGAAAGTACCTAAAGACCAGTTATTGGGCAATGCAGGTTCAGGTTTTGCTTATTTAATGCAGGAATTACCACGTGAGCGTACTGCTATTGCATCGACAGCTCTTGGTGCCATTCGTGGTGCAATTGATATGGCAACCGCTTATGTGAAAGAGCGTCAGGCATTTGGTCAGGCGATTGCTAACTTCCAGAACACACGTTTTGTCTTAGCTCAGGCGAAGATTGATGAATTGGCAACTGCTGCTTTCTATAATCAAAACGTGGCCTTATATAATGAGGGCAAACTGGATGTTGAAACTGCGGCTGCACTTAAGAGCTTCAGTACTGACATGCAAATGAAAGTTGCTGACAACTTGCTTCAGTTATTTGGTGGCTATGGTTATATGACTGAATATCCAATTTCACGTTTCTTTGTTGATGCACGTATTCAGCGTATTTACGGTGGTACCAATGAAATCATGAAAGAAATTGTGGCGCGTGGATTGATTGGTAAAGCTTAATTCATCTTGATAAGATGAATCAGTCTGCTTTCGAGCAGGCTGATTTAAGGCTTGTGTTTGTTGATCTATTTGTTTTGCATTGAGCAGTTTATAAGTGAGTTTGCTTTGTGCTGGAACAATTAAATGACGAACTTGAGTTGGCATTGTTGTATAAAATATGGAGAAGCATCACGACCACAGCCGTTTGGGCTATAGCAGCCAATTCATCCCCTATGAGCTGGAGGCTACCTAAACTCAGTATGGAAAGCAGATAGGACTTACGCATTGACAGATTCAAAAAAGTATTAAAATGCTTTATAAAGTA
>CAZKJI010000233.1:0-2721 GCA_964553005.1 uncultured Acinetobacter sp.
GCAAAAACTAACACCTCGTGAACGCCAACAAACCATCGCCACCCTGAAACAATTGATCAGTTCAGCTTGGCAGACAGACGAAATTCGCCAACATCGCCCGACGCCTGTAGATGAAGCAAAATGGGGGTTTGCAACGATTGAACAAACGTTATGGAATGCTGTACCTAAATTTATTCGTGAATTAAATGAATTAACACAACAGCATTGCCTGCAAGCTTTGCCTCTCAGCATAGCGCCGATCCGTTTTGCTTCATGGATGGGTGGCGACCGCGATGGTAATCCGAATGTCACTCATCAAGTGACACAGGAAGTTCTGTGGTTATCGCGTTGGCAGGCTGCAGATTTATACCTCCGAGATATTGAAAATCTACGTTGGGAACTTTCTATCCAAAATTGTTCTAAAGAGCTTAGTGAAGCTTTAGGTTATAAACATCCTGAGCCATACCGTGAATATCTACGCATTACCCGTGAACGACTTAAAGCAACACGTTATTGTTTAGGTCAACGTTTACAAGGTTTGGATGCCGACGATAGCAATATCATTCGGAATAAAGATGAATTATTGGCCCCTCTTCTGCTTTGCTATCGCTCCCTTGTGGACAGTAACCTTGCGGAAATCGCCAATGGACAACTGCTTGATTTTATCTATCGTGTGAATTGTTTTGGGATTGAACTACTCAAACTTGATATCCGCCAAGAATCAGGTCGTCATCGTCAAGCCATTTCTGCGATTACGGAATATTTAGGTTTGGGTAATTTCGAATCATGGACTGAACAGGCTCGTCAAAACTTCCTGATTCAGGAACTACAAAGTAAACGCCCTTTACTGCCTAAATATTTTAATGAACCCGAAGGCAGCTTGATTCAACATCCTGATGTACTCGAAGTCTTTGCAACCATGCGCACTTTGGCTGAACAACCAGCTGAGAGCTTGGGTGCCTATATTATTTCGATGGCAGAATATCCAAGTGACGTCTTAGCTGTTTTACTCTTACAAAAAGAAGCTGGTATCCAACATCCTCTTCGAGTGGTGCCCTTATTTGAAACCTTAAAAGATCTTGATGGTGCAGCCAAAACCATGAATACCTTATTCAATATGCATTGGTATAAACAGCATATTCAGGGTAAACATGAAGTGATGATCGGCTATTCAGACTCGGCAAAGGATGCGGGCTTTATGTCGGCAAACTGGGCACAATATCGTGCGCAAGAAGAACTCACCGCTGTCGCTCGAGAACATGGGGTGCAATTGACTCTATTTCATGGTCGTGGCGGTTCAATCAGTCGTGGCGGTGCGCCAACACAACAAGCATTGTTCTCACAACCACCAGGCTCAATCTCTGGAGCAATTCGTGTCACTGAACAGGGTGAAATGATTCGCTTTAAATTTGGTTTAGAAGGCATCGCGCTACAAAATTTGGAAATCTATACAGCGGCAACATTAGAAGCAACGTTATTGCCACCGCCAGAGCCAAAGAAACAATGGCGAGACTTAATGAATCAAATGACTGATTTATCGGTACAGGTTTATCGACAAACTGTGCGTGAAAATCCGAATTTTGTCAGTTATCTACGCACGGTCACGCCTGAGTTAGAATTACAAATGCTACCGCTTGGTTCACGCCCAGCCAAACGCAAAGTCAGTGGTGGCATAGAATCTCTTCGAGCGATTCCTTGGGTATTTGCATGGACACAAATCCGCTTGATGTTGCCTGCTTGGTTGGGTACAGGCACGGCGATCAATCAGGTACATGGACAACACCAAAACACCTTAAATGAAATGCTTGAACAGTGGCCGTATTTCCAAACTTTAATTGATATGCTAGAAATGGTTTTATCCAAATCTGATGCAGATATTGCGTTGTACTATGAATCTCATCTCACCCAAGATCAGGACTTAAAAAACTTGGGGGTTGAATTACGCCAACGCCTACAAAATGCCGTAGATACCTTGCTCAGTCTTAAAGGTGAGTCTAAGCTTTTAAGTAATAATGAAGTGCTTGATCAATCCATGCAGGTGCGGAAACCATATTTATTGCCTCTGCATTTATTACAAGCAGAGCTGATGAAACGCCGTCGTCTGTATTTAGCAGAGCATCAAACTGAGCATAGCCCTGTCGATCATGCCTTAATGGTCAGTATTGCAGGTATTGCGGCAGGTTTGCGCAATACTGGCTAAATAAAGACCTTGCCATCAACATAAATCAAATGTGTTGATGGCAAGATTGGCAAAATATTCCATTTTTCTTAAAGGTGAGTCTAAGCTTTTAAGTAATAATGAAGTGCTTGATCAATCTATGCAGGTGCGTAAACCATATTTATTGCCTTTACATCTACTGCAAGCAGAGTTAATGAAACGTCGTCGTCTGTATTTAGCGGAACATCAAACTGAGCATAGCCCTGTCGATCATGCCTTAATGGTCAGTATTGCAGGCATTGCGGCAGGTTTGCGCAATACCGGCTAAATAAGAGCCTTGCCATCAACATAAATCACAGGTGTTGATGGCAAGATTGGCAAAACATTCCATTTTTAGAAAAAAATTAGAAAATATTTTTTAAATAAGATAGTTAACTTTTCAAATAATTTAGAAAAAAATAAATAATAAATACGATAGTTTATTTTGAAACACATTTTACCAAAAGGTAAAAATAAAGACGCAAAAAATATGATCTGGCAATATTCTCAATGACTTATAGGTGAAAGCTCGTTTTAAGACAGGG
>CAZKJI010000234.1:0-2692 GCA_964553005.1 uncultured Acinetobacter sp.
CAATTTGTTGGCATTGTTCAGGTGTTTCATCACCATGTAGTTGTAATACATCCAACGGAACTGAATCAAGCACTGTTTGGATTTCTTCTGCGCTTGCATTTACAAATAAACCGACCAACTGAACATAAGCGGGTACTGAGCTTGCCAAAATTTGCGCTTGTTCAATACTGACATGACGTGGGCTTGGGGGAAAGAATACCAATCCAATCGCATCTGCTCCTGCTTGCACAACAGCATCAATATCTTGAGTCCGCGTGATTCCACAAATCTTGGCGCGAGTTCGGAGTTGGGTTTGACGCATTTGATGTCCAATTTGAGATGACTATTTACTACTCTCACATTGTAAAGCAATTTGACATACTTTGGTCAAAGTTCATTTCCAAATGCAATTGTTTAAAAAACGTGAACACTCTATACTTCGCATCATCTCGCAACAAGTCTAAAGCACATTCTTTTGCTTATAGGGAAGTTGGTGTAAGTCCAACACTGCCCTCGCAACGGTAACACCGAATTATTAATCTTAGCTAAACGCCAAATCACTGCATCTGAATGATGTGGGAAGATGATTAATAGCATCGTCATTGTGATGATATAGTGAAGTCCGGAGACCTGCTTGTTGTTTATTTCCACTTTAACATTCACGACGGGTGAATGTATGGAGCGACATCATGTCTACTATTTTTCAACCGACACGTTTAGTTGGTGCTATCGCTATTGCGATGGGGTTTTCTTCAACTACTTTTGCTCAAGATCAATCAAGCGCGAAAACTGCGACGCTAGATACGATTGTAGTGACGGCATCTCGTACTGAAGAAAAGTTAAAGAATGTTCCTGCACGTATCAATATTATTGAACCAAAAATTCTTGAGCAATCTCCAATTTCATCATTACCGCAATTGCTTCAAACAGATGCTTCGATCAATATGGTACAAAGCGGTGGCTATGGACAAGCTGCATCTATCTTCTTACGCGGCGGCAATTCAAACCAAACGCTTGTTTTAAGAGATGGCGTCCGTCTAAATTCAAATACTTCTGGTACAGCATCATTACCATTTATTGATACAACTGATATTAAGCAGATCGAAGTATTAAAAGGTCCTGCATCAGTTTTATATGGTACTGATGCAATCTCAGGTGTAGTTCAATTGATTTCTAAAACACCAGAGAAAACCGCTGCTTTTGTAACAGGTGAAATTGGTGAAAATAAAACTTATAAATCTGTAATCGGTGCAGATCTGGCTGAAAATGGTTTCTATGCACAGATTCGCGGTCAACGCCTTGAAACTGATGGAACACCTGTCAAAGATATAAAAAATGCAGCCGATGCCTCGTTTGATCAAAAAGGCTATAGTGCAAAAATTGGTGTAGAAAAAGAACAGTACGCAGCTTCTGCTGATTATAGTGAGAACCAAGGTTATAGCGATTACGATAGCTCTGGCAAACTCGTTTCTCAAGATTTTAAAAATGAAATCATTAACATTAAAGGACGTTTAAATATTCTTGAGAATTTAGCTCTACATGCCCGTTTTTCTCAGTTCAAAGACGAAATAGATCAAAATAATTCAACAGATTTTGTCCATAGTAAAACGCAAGAATCTGAAATCTATGGTCAATGGAGCTTTACACCAAATCAAAAACTTCTAGTTGGTGCAACACATCGAAATATTGATGGTGATGTGATCTCCTATGGCACACCATATCAAGAAGATATTGATTCAACAGGTTATTATATCCAACACAAATATGATCAAGCAGGATTAAACACTCAGGTCGGTATCCGTGTAGAAGACAATGAAAAATTCGGTACACATACTGTTGCTCAAGGATCTGTTCGTTATCAAGTGCTACCTTTAACCAGTGTTTATGCAAATATCGGTTCAGCATTTAAAGCACCAACTTTAAATGATATGTATGCTTTTGGTGGAAATCCTAACCTTAAACCAGAAGAGAGCTTGTCTTATGAAATCGGTCTAGACCAAAAACTGGCTTACAATATTTCAACAGGTTTATCTCTTTATACAACAGAAGTAGATAACCTGATTGCTTTTGATGGCGTTCTGAATCAAATGAGTAACGTTGAAAAAGCTAAAATGGAGGGTAGTGAGCTATATGTGAAATGGCAAGGTGAAAACCTATTTACAAATTTAAGTTATAACTATGTTCGCGCTAAAGACAAGAAAAATGATGAAGACTTAACACGTCGTCCACGCCAAAGCTTAAGCCTAACAACTGGATGGGATGATGGAGAATACGGTGTTTCAACTTCTATCGTTGCTAAATCGAATTCGAAGGATTTTGCAGACTGGCCATCAACTACACCAACAACTACACCAGGTTATGTAACAACGAATGTAAATGTGTATTGGCAACCTATTCCAATGGTCAAACTCTTTGCAAATATTGAAAACATTGGTGATGTAAATTATAAAACAGCTTATAACGGTAACGGGGTGTATTACATCAACGGCGGTCGTCAAGCTTCAGCGGGTGTCACATTCCGTTATTAATCTTGCGATAACATCATAAATATATTTTCTTAACTCCAGTTTCGAGGTAATGTCTTGACCGCATTGCCTCTTTTTTATTTTAGGAAATCCGATGGGACATCGTTTAAGTAAAATCTATACACGTACAGGTGATTCAGGCACAACGGGTTTAGGAGATGGTTCACGGGTTGCCAAGGATGATTTAC
>CAZKJI010000235.1:0-2647 GCA_964553005.1 uncultured Acinetobacter sp.
TATCAAATATTTTTTTATTAACTTTTATGAAGTAAATCAGCATAAAATATACCGAGCATTATAATTATTAATTTGACTGAGATTTAAATATTATTATTCCTAATTTAAAGTGTGACCTTTTATGAGAAAAACCTACAATTAGGTTAAATTATGACTAAAAACGTAAGATACCAAATTATTATAAAATATATTATTAGAAAAACTAAAATATATTAAAAATGGTTGATTCACCAAATCGTAAATCAACCTGAAAAATCATGCCACCTGTTGCGCTGTTTTGACTGGTAATAAATTCATATCCAAACTCAACTGATGTTGTCTGATTTTATCAACACTATATTTAGACTTCTTGATTGAATCTACATAGACCCATTGTGACTGTACCTGTGTTTCATCAAACTGAACCGTGAGGTAACCACGTTGATTTAAGTTGCAATAATTCAACTCATCAATCAAGGTGGTAAATGCAAATTCAAACTGCTGTAGCTGAGCCAATGGAATATTTAAATATTTTTCCAGACCTGGTGAAGAAACTGAACTGGTTGCCAATTCCACACCTACAAATGCACCATCTTTACTATATAAATTAGAAGACCATGCATTATGGGTATCCCCTGCCAACACCACAACTTTTTTATTTAATTGTGCCAAAGTGCCGTATAAAATTTCACGCTCAACAAAATAACCATCCCATGCATCTAAGTTATAAGGTGCAACGGTGAGGATACGAGCTTTTTCCTGACTGGTTAAGCTCGGATCACCTTGCTTTAAACGCATCTTTAAGATGACTAGCTCAGTAATTTGCGTATTCATTTTATTTAAGGTGTCGGCAGTTGGATTGCCTGAAGTTATTTCTGCCAATGAAAGCAACAATTCGGCTGGAACCAGCATTTTTGTCATTAAAATCTGCTGTCCCAGTACATTCCATGTGGCTGTCGATTGCTGTAGTTTTCCAAGCAGCCAGTCCCGTTGTGTATATCCCATCAAGGTACGTGCTGGATTGGTTAAATCTGCCTGAAACTTTGCAATGTTCAGACCTGTCGCTGTCATATAATTGGCATAATCCAGTTGCTCATCACGCGCGATAATACGTGTATCCAGCATGGTCAGTTGCACCAGATTGCCAAAATCAAACTGGCGATAAATTCTGGTGTGTTGTTCATCTACAGGACGAATTGGCATCCATTCAAAATATGCCTGTAAAGCTGCCAATTTACGATCAGGGAAAGACCCTTCATTTGATTGATGATTCTCTGCCCCCTCTCGCCATGTGTCATTGGCCAACTCATGATCATCCCAAATCACAATAAATGGATGGCGATGATGCAATGCCTGCAAGTCCTTATCTTTACGATATAAGGCATAGCGTTTGCGATAGTCATCCAGTTTAATAATTTCTTTGTTGTTGTCAGCCGCCAGTGTTCTTCCTAATTTGACTGCCTCTTCTGTAGCGTAACCATCCGCACCATATTCATAAATATAGTCACCTAAATGAATGACTACATCTACATTCTGTTTTGCCATTTCCCGATAGACATAGAAATAACCTGCTGGATAATTTGAGCATGAACATACCGCGAAACTGACTTTCGAGGTACTGCTCGGTAAGGTTTTGGTCTGACCAACTGGAGAAGTCTTGTCACCGAAGATAAAACGGTAGAAATAACGCTGATCTGGTTTTAAGCCAGTGACATCTACCTTAACAGTAAAATCCTGCGATGCTGAAGTAAGCACCTTATCTGTTTTAATGATTTTCTGGAATTGATTGTCTAGTGCAATTTCCCAGCTCACTTGTAAACGAGCACTGGCATCATTCGGTGTCAGGCGTGTCCATAAAATCACGCGATCCTGCAATGGATCACCACTTGCCACCCCGTGTTCAAAATTCACCTGAAGTGTTGCAGTTTCTTGGTCTGAACTGTCATGACATCCTGTAAAACCAGTGGAGAGGGACAATGCCCCGAAACCGAATAAGCTTTTTTGAATGAGTTCCCGTCTTGAAATTTTGGCTGTCATTTGATGGCTACCTTAGCTTTTATCGCAATAAATGGATAAAGCTAATGGACATACATGAAGCTTTAATCTCAGTTTGATGAAAAAATCATGAAAAATAGTGTTTTCAATTCCAGTTTTATCCGATAAACACATGAATTGACTGAAAAGAAAGCAAATACGTGGTTTTACTCTTGCCAAGTTTTAAAGTCTCCTCTATTATTGCGCACATGCCCGAGTGGTGAAATCGGTAGACACAGGGGATTTAAAATCCCCCGCCCACAAAGCGTGCCAGTTCGAGTCTGGCCTCGGGCACCATTTTTCAACTAATGAAATATGGTGCAAATAAAAATCCAGCGTAAGCTGGTTTTTTTATGTCTAAAATTTAAGACAAGCATAAAAAAATGCCTTAATTAAAATTAAGGCATTTATACTTCTCAATCGAATAAATTTTATTCAACTCTAATAATCTTACCATTTTCATCATGATGCAGCGTGGTTACTTTTTGTTGGCGACCAGCTTGAATTTCTTGTTCAGGCAACTCAAAATAACGTGCATAATCAGGCAGTGCTTTTTCAATTGCATGTTTTTTATGTACGCGTTTTGCAGGTAAAAAACCCCATAGCAACAAGGCAACAGCACACAATACTAAAG
>CAZKJI010000236.1:0-2636 GCA_964553005.1 uncultured Acinetobacter sp.
TCATCCAGTGGATGTTTAACCCAACCATCTTTAGTTTGAATCTGGCTGGTAATAGTAAACTGGTCATCCTTTTCAGGCAGTCGCTTGCCATTCTTTTCAACGATCTTGCCAATACTGATACGCCCCAATACAGGTGGGGTAATTGCTAAACCTTTAATCATGGTGATTATCCTTTATTGCATTTATTTACGGATTCCCCAAATCCATTGAAGGCACTGTCTCCTACACCATATTGCTAACCCTCCTGAAAAAAACGACTTCCAATCACAGGTCATGGGAGAAAACATTGTGCGAACATAAAAAAATGCAAAGCTGCTCCACCGTCCTTTCCTTAGTATTGGGGAAAGGACAAGAGGGGCGGCTTTGCACAAATTTTAAATTTAGGGAAATAAAATCGTTTGATGTGGTGTGTGATGGAAATAGGTCTAAAACTTGTTTAGTCAGATGATTTAGGTTGTTGCAGAATAAATATTAAAGCGTCTGCTCCCTTGTCGGGATTGTGGATACTGTTGCAGTAGTTCAGGCTGTGCCTGTAATAATGCCTTTTGATCCAGTACCACACTGTCCTTTGATTTTTTCCATGTCACAGTACCATTGGAAAAGATGGCTTTCTCTGCATCTTTCATGAGTGCCTGAATCCGATGCTTGAGATAGTCATACTTGGTTTGATGGTCGGTGAGTTGTTTTTCCTCATGCAACAGATCTGTAAACAGTTGATCAACACCCTCCAATGTGGAGAAATCAACGGTCTGTAAAGGGATATGTTGAGGGTAAAGTAATTGCAGGGCTTTGGCGGCTGATTCACTGGCATCAACACTCGGTGGTATGTCATTTTCCACACAGCTCCAGAATATCCGTTCAGAAGTCATGATTTGGTCTATCACAATTTCATTGCGTTCAACCTTAAAAATCTTGGCTTCATGTCCACAGATCAAGACACAGATATGCGCTGCCTGTTTGCCTGTCACTGCCAGTTGGTGCTGTACCTGAATAATCACGTATAAAGGCACACCATCACGCCAGAGTTTGGTTCCCCATTCCCCCACTGATTTACACTCCAATATCTGTACTTCATCACAGCCTACAACGGCATAGTCCAGATTCGCCAGCATAAAGTGTTTGTCAGGATCAGGATGCTGTAACACCGCATTGACCTTACGCACTTTATGACCTGTCTTGTGCTGGTAGTAATTGGCAATTAAAGGTTCAAGTTGATTGCCCCAATATAAAGGTGAATAACTGTTTTGGGTGGGTTGATCAGGCTGGTTCTGCATCCGACCTGTTTTAATCATCCATAGTTCCAGCATCGACATGTGGGGATTAAGCCCACAAGCTGCTGCTGCATCACTACTGCCAATGCCTTGTTTGCGTACCTGTAACCATTGTTCACGGCTCATGCCTTTGGTTTTAGCAAGCCGTTTGGCACGACTGGGATTAGGTTTAGCTAACGGTAAATGTGGTATGGATTTACTGCTTTGTGGTTCAACGATATGGTTCATGAGATACTCCATGTCTGTAAAAATTAAAATTGCGGCATAAAAAAAGCCACATCAGGGCGATGTGGCAAAAGGGAGTTTTTGGGTAGAGGAAAATAAAGGATTTAAGCAATGGGTATTTTGCTTAGGCTAGTTTGATTAGCTTTAAATCCAGCCAAAGTTAGACCACCATTCTGAGTGCCTGTTCCAGTCCTCGCTGTTTCATGGCTGCACCTGTACCAAACCATGCTGAATCCAGTCGGTGATCAGTACTCATGGCTCGACGTTCGTGATCGACAAACTCTGTGATGCTACACAGCAAACCATAGGCTGTCCCTTGGGCTGAACTGAGTTCTGCACCCCGTCCCTGACCATTAAACATATCCATGACTTTAGACATGGCTCGTCCATTCGGTTCGGTCTTATTGGTTGCATTGGCTTCATTTGCCACATTGCGGTAGAACTGGATAATGCTGTCATCCTGTTCAGCAATGCTGAGACTGGTATTGTTAAATACCGCATCAAAATAGGCTGCTGCTTCCTGTTGGGTGACTTTACGCTGACTCAGTTGCTTCATTTCATACATATGCTCATCCCATGCACGAACGGAAATACCCAGTTGCTGTTTGACCTTTTCCGCATCAAATCGGGTACTGTGCGGAACTTTCACCACGCCTGCACTGGTACTACCATTGCGTAAGGCGATTGCCAAAGTGTTATTACAGACTACACGGATACTGGTAAATTGTGCAGTTGTGGCAAGTGTGCCATCACATGCTGTTGCGAGAAGAATATAGCCATTGCTGACATCCTTGCCCTTGAGTGCTGTACTCTGTCCTGTACGTGCCAATGCCCAGAACTTTTTACCACCTTTGAGTACCCCTGCGGTTTCCAGTTCAAAGCCTGATTGCTCGGTCAGATCACGATAAAACTCAAGGATTTCTTTGGGTTGAACTTCCTGAAATCGTTGGCTGACTACTGATAAAGGTGCATGGGTATCAGAGCGATACAAGACACGCTGTTCCTCATAAGGCAGGATGATGCTTTGTCCCCGATCATTCTTTGCCATGTAACTGACATTGGATGATTCAATACGCCAATCCATGCCTGCCTGCTGTGCCCAGACTTCAATCGGTTGATGTGGACTGAGTTGATTACCCA
>CAZKJI010000237.1:0-2635 GCA_964553005.1 uncultured Acinetobacter sp.
TTTTTCTCCAGTATTCCGTACAGCGCACAAACAACGCTTTGACTTGCCAAGTTTGAAAGACTTCACAAGTGGGTGAATGGCGGTATGCAGTCAATAATGGTGGCGCTTTACCAAAACTCAAGATGTTTCATGCGGCGATTTTGCATCAGTCTGTGTCACCTGATCATCAGGCAAGCATTTTGGAGAAATAATTTTTATGTTTTCAAATAAATACTCAAGTTCAGCTAGTGCATTGGGATAATGGTCCATTGTTGCATACTGATCATGAGACCAGAGCGACTGATTCAGCAACTGTTGATCCTGCTGCTGGAACTGGCTGATTTGTACCTGTGCATCCGCAGTTGAACATCCAGTTTCAATCAGTGCCTGTTGGGCCATATCCAGAGAAGATAAATAGGTTTCACGCCAAACATGCTGAATGCCCAAATCATGCAGTAAATGGGCATGATGACGATCACGCGCACGTACCAGCAAGCTCAGGTCTGGATAATTTAGGCGAAGATGCCGTGCAAGGTTCATGCTGTCTTCAACATCATCAATGGCAATAATCAGCAACTTACAATATTCAATACCTGCCGCACGCAGGTTTTCGACTTGGGTGACATCAGCATCCAGAAAATGATGTCCATATTGTTCAATAAAATCAGCATCAGGCTGGTTGCTGTCTATTACGCTGAACTGTCTGCCCTGTGCATGTAGAGCGCGTGCAACCACCTGTCCAAATCGTCCAAAGCCGACAATTAGAATCGGATGCTGTGGCACATCGTGGGCATGTTTAGGCGCTTTTTTTTGCATCAAGGGCAGGATTTTGGTGTTCATTAACCAAAATAATAATGGTGTAAGCAGCATTGAGCCAAATATGATCAGCAAGGTCAGTTGCAAAATCTCTTTGCTGAGTAACTGCTCGCTTTCAGCGATTTTTAACAGAAGAAAAGACAGTTCACCACTGTGTGCCAGCAGAATAGCTAGTCCCATGCTGAACTTGCCAGAACGCTGCTGATAATAACCGCATGCCGCAATCATAGCGGCCTTGATCAGCAATAATCCAGAAATGGAAGCTAAAATAAATAAAGGTGACTGTAGTAGCGGAGTCAGGGAAATTTCTAGCCCGATGGCAAGGAACAATAACCCGATTGCTGCATCTCTAAACGGGGAAATCATCCGTTCAACTTCCACCTTAAACTCAGTCTCTGCCAGTAAGATGCCTGTTAGAAAAGCACCTATCAGCACATGAATGTTGAGAATATCAATGAGTAAAAGCACTGAGAAAACAATCAAGAGTCCCAGAACGGGAATCAGTTCAACACTGTGGCGATGTGCTAGAAAGCGAAAGGCAGGTCGAACCAGATAACGGCTTGCGAGAAACAAACCTGAAATGGTGGCAATGATCGCAGCGAAATAGGCGATACCATGCTGGGTTGATGCAGTGTCTTCCAGTAGGGGAAACAGCCCAATCAGAAGCACTGCAAAGAGTATTTGCAACTGTAGGCCTAATAATGCAGTTTGTCCCAATGTACTGTTGATTTGTCTCTTGTTTTGAAGCAGTTGCTGAGCAAGGGTGATGGAAGACAGGGCAAGCGCAAAGCCGAGAATAATACTTTTTAGAAAATCCTGTAGGATGAAAAAACAGGTACTGATCAATAAAATAGTGCTGAGTAGCAATGGCAAGCCACTATTGATCATCAGGTTGTGGCGCTGTGTCCAAAGTTGTTGTGGTTTAAAGGCAAAGCCCAAAAACAACATGAACAGGATCATGCCCAGCTCAGTCAGTTGATTAATTAGCTCTGCATCATGAATCAGATTGAAAACACCAGAACCCAGCAACAGTCCTGCAAGCAAATAGCCCAAAACAGGGGTTGAGGCATAGCGTTTTGCAAGTGGTGCAAAGATTAAGGTCGCAAGCAATAACAAAATGATTTGTAGCAGTAAGGACATCTAATGCCTCAAATTTTTATGTTTCTCATATTCAGTTCTAACTAAACTCTTGTGGGTCCACATCAATCGACAGTCTCAGTTGATGCTGACGAGGTAAATGTACCACTTGTTGCCACCATTGACGTAAATAAAAATGCAGTTTTGCCCGATCAGCAGACAAAATCACCATGTGTGCCCGATAACGGCCTGCTTTACGTTCCATCGGTGCAGGAATAGGGCCCCAAATATCAACACTGTCTGCTGCCATCGCTCTGAATTGCAGGGCAATCTTAGACAGGAATTGTTGGCTATATTCTCTATCTTTGGATTCAACCCGAACCAGCACAGCATAACGATAGGGTGGCAATAACGCTATTTTGCGTTCAGCCAGCATGTGCTTTGCCACAGTTCGATAATCATGTTCAATCAATGTGGTCAGCATGGGATGGTCAGGGCTTAGGCTTTGCAAATAGACATGGCCCTTATGTTCCCCGCGTCCTGCACGGCCCGCAACCTGCACAATCAACTGGGCGGTACGTTCAGGCGCACGGATATCGACACTCAATAATCCTGCATCTATATCCAGAATGGCAACAAGGGTGACGTGAGGGAAATGATGCCCTTTTGCCAGCATTTGCGTACCCAGCAAAATCGTGGGTTTGTTTTGCTGAATACGGTCATAAATCTTCTGCCAGCTTCCCACCCGACTGGTGCTGTCACG
>CAZKJI010000238.1:0-2633 GCA_964553005.1 uncultured Acinetobacter sp.
CTTTGGTCACGTGACCGACAATAAATAAGGCGGTACCACTATTTTTAGCAAAACGAGTAAGTAAGGCAGCAGACTCACGGATTTGTGAAACTCCACCTGGAGCAGATTGCAGAGTTTCTGTATATAGGGTTTGAATTGAGTCAAGAATGGCCACAGCAGGACGCTCTTGCGCGAGAACTTCACAAATACGTTCCACGCAAGTTTCAGCCATAACTCTGAGTTGGTCTGTAGGTAGATCTAAACGTTGAGCACGTAAGGCAACTTGTGAAAGTGATTCTTCGCCTGTGACATAAAGAGCTGAACTTTTCTTACTAGCCATGTGAGTTGCGGTTTGCAATAAAATTGTTGATTTACCAATACCAGGATCACCACCAATCAGTACAACAGAGCCTGTAACCAAACCGCCACCGAGTACACGATCGAATTCGCTAATACCTGTCTGTAGACGAGTTTCATGTGAAATTGAGATTTGATTAAGGGTTGTGATATTAGCACTTTGACCAGCATAACCACCGCCCATTTTAGGCTGAGCTCTATGACTAACTGTTGGTTCCAGTCGAACTTCTACTAGACTATTCCATTCGCCACACTCAGAACATTGACCAGCCCATTTAGAATGATCTGCACCACATTGTTCACATCGATAAACAGTTTTAATTTTTGCCATATATAAAATTGAAAATTTGCGATAAATTAGTTAAAAAGTAGAGTAATTACGGAAAAGATCAATATCGTTCATTTTCTTGATAAGGAATTAAGATTAAACGGTGTTTTCGTAATTGACTGGTTAAAGGGAAGTGCTCAGAAAAATAACACGATATAAGACTTTTACAAGTAAGATATAGTAGGTTTTTGAGTCGAAAAATTCTTTAAATTCACTTTTTCCACGGAAGGTCTTTGAGCATTTGCTCATTTGTTGTCATAAGAATTATATTGAATGGCATAAATATTGCTGATGCTCAGACAAATGAAAATGTATCAATTGATATATTTTTAAATTATACAAAAGGTTGGTGTTTATGAGTGCAGCAGAAATTGTTGATTGGATAAATAGTATTATTTGGAGCAAAGCTCTGATCTATTTATGTTTAGGTGCAGGTTTATTTTTCTCCGTCCTAACAAGGTTTGTTCAAGTTCGTCAGATCAAAGATATGAAAAGCCTCCTCATTAAAGGAGGCTCATCGGCACAAGGTATTTCTTCGTTTCAAGCACTCGCTGTTTCACTCTCAGGTCGTGTTGGTGTAGGTAATATTGCAGGTGTAGCAGCAGCAATTGGTTTTGGTGGGCCAGGTGCGGTCTTCTGGATGTGGCTTGTTGCATTTTTAGGAGCGAGTACTGCTTATGTTGAATCAACCTTAGGTCAAATTTATAAAGTTGAATATCAAGGACAATATCGTGGTGGACCCGCTTTTTATTTTGATAAAGGACTAGGTCAGCGTTGGTTGGGTATTTTATTTGCGATTGCCGCGATCATTTCATGTGGTTTGTTTTTACCCGGTATTCAAGCAAATGCAGTAGGTAATGCTTTCACACAAATCACAGGTGAAGGTGCAATTGTTTTTGGAAATGTCGGCACTTATAAACTACTCGCTTTAGTTGTGATTGTAACACTACTTGCAGTCATCATTTTTGGTGGTATCAAACGTATTGCAAAATTCGCTGAATTTGTAGTGCCGTTTATGGCGGCTGGCTATATTGTAATGGCATTAATTATTGTCTTTATCAATATCGATAAGTTACCTGGTGTGATTTCCTTAATTTTCGCTGATGCCTTTTCTCCTATGGCAGGTCTTGGTGCTGCAATTGGTTGGGGAGTAAAACGTGGCGTGTATTCTAACGAAGCAGGTCAGGGTACAGGACCACATGCCGCTGCCGCAGCTGAGGTAGAGCATCCTGCTCAACAAGGTTTAGTACAAGCATTCTCAATTTATATCGATACTTTATTTGTTTGCTCTGCTACTGCATTTATGATTCTTATTACTGGAATGTACAATGTTCAAGGTACTCTAGAAGCAGGTCAATTTATTGTACAAAATGTTGCCGCCACGGCTGAAATTGGCTCTCCTGCGTTTACTCAAATGGCAGTAAGTACAGTATTTGGTGGTTTTGGACAAATCTTTGTTGCATTAGCTGTATTCTTCTTCGCATTTACAACGATTGTTGCGTATTACTATATCGCTGAAACCAATATTACTTATTTAAGTTATATTACTAAAACTCCATCTTTATTATTTATCACCAAATGCTTCATCATTCTTTCTGTTTCATATGGTGTAATCAGTGCAACAGGTTATATTTGGGGAATTGGAGATATCGGTGTAGGTTTAATGGCTTGGATTAATATCATTGGTATTATTGTGACTTACTTCATTTGGAAACCAACGATTAAAGCGTTGAGAGAT
The DNA here is from genome assembly GCA_964553005.1 of uncultured Acinetobacter sp. Lineage (GTDB taxonomy): Bacteria > Pseudomonadota > Gammaproteobacteria > Pseudomonadales > Moraxellaceae > Acinetobacter. Next base: position 2,403 of record CAZKJI010000238.1, read on the forward strand.
TATGAACAGCAGCAAAAAGCGGGTGTTAAAGAGTTTACTTTTGATCCAGTAAAACTTGGTATTCGTAATGCTACGTTCTGGGAAGATCGTATTAAGAATAAACAAAAGTAATATCATAATAAATTAAAGTAAAAATCTAGATAAAAAGCAGCCTTCAGAGGCTGCTTTTTTATTGCTTAATTTTTAAGCCATTGAAAAATATAGAGTCAAAAAAGTGCATTGAGTTGGTAC
>CAZKJI010000239.1:0-2623 GCA_964553005.1 uncultured Acinetobacter sp.
CGTATAGAGGCCGTAATTAAAATTGTTATGCGCAAAGAATTGGTGTTGGCGGAAAATGCGATTGTCCCATAACAAATCATCATCTTGCTTGTCAGCGTAAGTTAAACTGAATTGATTTGAAAGAAAAGGTTGGTTGGGGCGAGCATGTATCAATTCTAAATTTGTACGCAAATAGTTCTCACTTTGACTACCATATCGATAGATTTGTTCAGCATTAAAGTGGAAATCATTGTGCAAATCCCAATGCTTCTCAGCTCTTAGACGTAAGTAAACATCATCACCAGAACGAATACCAATATCTGCATCTGTATCAAATGGTAGTTTTTTGGAGAAATTAGACCAACGTAATGCAATAGAGCCATTACTATCTCGTGTCTGTTTGGAATCAAACTTCTTATCTGGATCTTGATTTGGTTGTGTATTGGTATTGGCAATATTGTTTTTAAATTCGTCATCTAGAGAATCATCACCAAAAACTAAGCTAAGTTTTTTTTCTAAAGTTGGAAGTTTGATTTTTCCTCGAATACGAGGTTTAACCTCATAGTTATCATATTCATTCCAATAATTGTCCAACATAAAACGAATCGTTGCTGAAGCTGGTTTTTCAGGGTCGACATCACCAAACCAGTCATCAATCTTAACCGAGGTTCGATCAGCCCAGTTGCGAATATCACGCTGTTTACGATCAACCCAAGTTTTATTCTCAGTTTCAGTGGTTGAAGGAACAATAGATTGATCAGATTGTTCAGGAAGAACGGCGGGGCTCGCATCTACCCATTTAGGAATATAGTCTAAGAAATTTTCTTGATTTGATATTTCCGCTTTGGGAATATTATTCTCAGTTTGTTCAACCGATTCAGTTGCAGCATTGACAGTTGTTGATAAACCGAATGGAAGTGCAATGAGCGTATATAAAATATATGATGGTACGGTTTGATTTAAAGTCGTCATAGTTAAAACTTATATATTGTTCTTCATTTAACTTTTGATTATTCAAGCAATAAAATCAAGCTAAAGACACAAAAAACAGCAATTTAACAATGCGTTTGAAAATTTGAATGAGTATTTATGAAAATCCACCATGAAACTTGCAATAAGCAATCACAAGTTTGATGGTGGATTAGATGTGTCTTAAAAATGGATATTTAGGTCGCTGAAACATCCGCATTTTCGAGTGCTTGATAGAGATCATGAACTGAAATTGGTTGAGGTAGGCGGCTAATCACTTGACGTATTAATTGCCATGTATAGCCGTCTGCACGATCTAACAATAGATACGGATAAGCTTGATCTTCGCTCGATAATTTTACGCGTTCTGCGCCGTGTAGCACTCTGATTTTTTGACGCTCTTTGAGTAGGATGACTGGCGTCAAAAAAGTCGCTGTTGTTTCTTCAAAAGGAATAAACTTTTGCGTGTTAATAAAGGCAGCAGGAATATAAGGGTAAGATCGCTCACTACGCTGCCAAACTTGATTACCATTCATGATACATTCATTAAATAGTGTTTCTTGTTGGTGGTAATGTTGTTTAAAAATAACCCAGTCTGTTTGATGAATCGAGCTTGTTTGAGTATGACGTTTGTCTGTATAAGCTTGTAAGATTGTTGCAGCATATTCGACACTATGAGTACCAATAAGGACGACATAATGTGAAAACTGTCCTTGAGCATAAAGCTGTTCAGCAACAAAGATTTGAGCTGTTTCCCAAATAGGTTGAACGTCATTCTCAGCTTTTAAATATAACCAATCAATTTTAATATTTTGATTAATCTCATCGTGTAGCTCTACACGATATAAAGATGGAAATGTTTTAGGATCGATACGCTCTAAGCGACATACGAGTCCATCTAAATTAAAATCTTTGAGTGCAACAGGTTTCGCTTTATTTAGATTTGCAACAGGACGCACATTTTGTCTAAAACTTGGTTTAGGCTTTGCGACCGTTGGAATACTTGGTGTTGGAGTATTGGGTACAGATTGAATTCTTTCCTGAATAATTGCTTCGAGTTGTGCTTCAAAATTCGCAGTTTCTTCTCTCATAGCAGATAATCTGTCCTTGTGAATTGTCTGATTTGAATCTAATGATAAATTTGTTGAAGTTTGATGAATTGGCTCTAAAACAGGAATAAGACTTTTGAGTTCATCATCTGTTTTTATATAATCACTTGTACTCGTTTGAATCCATTCAAGTGCTTGTCGAGTAGATGTAAACCAAGGGCTCTTTATAAAAGACAATGCAGGACGAATAACCCAAATTTGCCAATGCTGTGACTGACGTAAAGCTGCCCATCCCATGTCGCCTGATGCAAATAAAGCATGTTCAACACGCCCCATAAATTTAAATGTTCCGCGATAAGTGAGTGCATACCCAAAGCTTTCTAATTCTTCAGCCGAAAATTCTTCTTGTTGAATAAATTCTTTAAATGGAGTGAGTTGTTCTTGAAACAATGGATCGTCACAAGAAGCACAAATATCCTTAATACGTTGCTTTGATTTTGCGATCTCAAAAAGTGAGTTTTTATCGTTGTTTAGCCCAACAATCAGATGTTTGAGCTCATCAACCAATAATGCTTTCTCTAATACGTCCATCGATAGTTTCCTTAGAGATAGGCTTGAGCCTGTTT
>CAZKJI010000240.1:0-2613 GCA_964553005.1 uncultured Acinetobacter sp.
ACCTGATCCATTGAGGCTTTATGATTATGTTGAATATCTGCAATCAAGAGGCGAGTAAGTGCAGTGATTGCCACATAAATCAAAAAACGCACGGGCATGTGATTGGTCTTGAAATAAATCCCAACCATCGCGCCCAGTTCAAGATAGATAAATAACAGCAGAATATCGTCAATGCTTGCGTATTGCTTAACGGTCAAAATTTCAATCACCGTATGCACGGCTGACCATGCGATCATACAGCCGATAATAAACAGCGCCAGATAATGAAATGCTTCAACCGCATAGTGACCTAAACGGTCGAATAGACGTTGCAGGTCTTCAAGTTTCTCTTTTGAACTAGACATGGAAATTTAATGTACTCAACATGATCATGAAAATGGATGCAATTTTTATGCTGATTTTATTATAGCCATAAAAAAACTGCCTAAACCAAATGATTTAGGCAGTTTTTAAAACCGAACTAGAATTAAGCTTGGTTTGTGAAGTAATCTTCGCTGAAGTTCATGATTAAGTCAGAACCTGCTTTAATCTTCGCAAGGCGAGAATCAAGTTCTGGCAAAATACGGTCAACAAAGTACTGTGCCAAAGCAAGTTTGTTTTGGTAGAAATCACCAGACTTATCTTTTGCAGCAGCAGCAATCTTAGCAAACATATAAGCAAAGCTAAGTAGACCAACTGCGCTTAAGTAATCTACTGCAGCAGCATTCGGGAAGTCTACATTTTCAGCAGCTTGCTCAATGATGAATTGAGTGATTGCTTCAATTTCAGTTGCAGCATCTAAAGTTGCATCTTTAATGAAGTTTAAGTCAGTGTCTAATGAATTGGCAAAATCACGGATCTCAGCAATATATTCAGCAATGAACGCACCGCCACACTTAATGGTTTTACGACCAATTAAGTCTTGAGATTGAACGCCGTTTGTTCCTTCGTAAATTTGAGAAATACGAAGATCACGGATGCACTGTTCCATACCCCATTCACGAATATAACCGTGGCCACCAAATACCATTTGCGCATCTAAAGTTGCTTGGAATGCAGTATCTGTGAGGTAAGCTTTTGCAATTGGTGTTAACAGCGCAACACGGTCATTGGCTTTCTTCACTGCTTCTGCATCAGTAGAGAATTTAGTGATATCAAGCTGTTGACCTACATATACTGCAAATGCACGAGATGCTTCATTATTTGCACGTACATTCAATAACATACGACGAACATCACCGTGAACTAAGATGCTATCCGCAGGTTTACTTGGAGATTTAACACCAGAAGCACTACGACCTTGTAAACGATCAGTCGCATATTGAGCTGCATTTTGGTAAGCAAATTCAGAAGCACCAAGACCTTGGATACCCATTGATAAACGTTCATAGTTCATCATCACGAACATTGCTGCAAGACCTTCGTTTTCTTTACCAACGAGATAACCTTTTGCAGCATCAAAATTCATCACGCAAGTTGCAGATGCCTTGATCCCCATTTTATGTTCGATTGAGCCAGGACCAACAGGGTTACGCTCACCTAAAGAACCATCTGCATTTACAATGTATTTCGGTACGATGAATAAAGAAATACCACGTGAACCCGCAGGTGCATCAGGTGTTTTTGCAAGAACTAAGTGAATGATGTTTTCAGCGAGGTCGTGATCACCACCTGTGATGAAGATCTTAGTACCTGTAATGTTATACGTACCATCTTCGTTGCGTTCAGCTTTGGTTTTAATAATTCCTAAATCTGTACCTGCATGCGGTTCAGTTAAGCACATCGTACCTGACCATTCGCCAGAGTAGATTTTAGGTAAATAAGTTTCTTTTTGCTCTTGAGATGCATAGCTGTTTAATGCCATACCTGCACCCACAGAAAGAAGCGGGTAGAGCAAGAATGATGGATTGGTTGCGAATAACATCTCATCAGCAAGAACAGTCAGCATTTTTGGCATTGCCTGACCGCCCCATTCCTCATCAGCGCCTAAGCCGATCCAACCACCTTCAGCGTATTGACGGAATGCTTCTTTAAAGCCTGCTGGTGTGAATACTTCACCGTTAACCCAACGCGCGCCTTCTTCATCACCAGTACGGTTAAGTGGGTGAGTTACGTTTTGGGCAAACTTTGCCATTTCTTCTAAAATTGCTTCGGCGGTTGCAGCATCTACATGAGCAAGATTCTCATTAGACTGCCAAAATTGTTCTGCTTTAAATACATCATTTAAGATGAATTTCATGTCTGCTAAAGGTGCATTGTAAATTGGCATAATCATTCCTTTTTACGCACATGTCATGTGCAAAGTGATCAAATAAAACGAACAAATAAATTGAATAATGTAAATTTAGCATTGATTAAACAAAAAAAGGACGGTCAAAACTGACCAGTCCTTTTTCTGTGATGAACGTTGCATCTCACTCTAATCTATGATTAGAACGCGAAGTGTTCCGCATCAAGTTCAAACAATGGCGCAACACCAGTTGAAAGTACATCTACATGCGAGCGAACACGTGGCAGGATCTTCTTGAAGTAGAAGCGAGCAGTCGTTACTTTCGCATTGTAGAAGTCAACATCAGTTGAGCCTTCAGCCAGTTTCTCCTGAGCAACAAGTGCCATACGTGCCCATAGGTAAGC
>CAZKJI010000241.1:0-2602 GCA_964553005.1 uncultured Acinetobacter sp.
TCACCACGGTTCACATGCTCACCCTCGAACACGTTGATTTGACGCCATTTAGGAATCAATTCTTCGTAGATCTCTGAACCATCATCAGGTGTGATCACTAAACGGTTCTTACCTTTGGTCTCTTTACCAAAGCTTACGATACCAGACACTTCTGCCAAAATCGCATGCTCTTTCGGTTTACGTGCTTCAAACAAGTCTGCAACGCGTGGAAGACCACCGGTAATATCACGAGTACGTGAAGATTCTTGTGGTACACGACCAATTACATCACCCACACCTATCGTTTCGCCATCACGGACAGTCACGATTGTATTTTGTGGCAAGAAGTAGAACTGTTCACCGCCATCTGTTGTATCCAACACAATCGCAGGACGTAAATCTTTACCAGACGCAGGACGTGCTGTTACTGGCAAGATTTCAACAGTGGTCATACCTGTTGCATCATCAGTTTTCGATGTTGCAGTGACACCATCAGCGATTTGGCTGAAACGTGCTTTACCCGCAACTTCGGTAACAAGTGGATGTGTATGTGGATCCCAAGTCGCTACGATACCGCCAGCTTCTACAGTCTCACCATCTTTCAACAAGATGCTGGCACCGTAAGGAAGTTTATAACGCTCGCGCTCACGACCTAAATCATCCGCAATACCGATTTCACCTGAACGTGAAACTGACACTAAGTGACCTTTGGCATGTTGTACAGTTTTCACGTTGTGGAAACGTACAGTACCTTTGTTACGTACTTGAACACTGTTTGCAGCAGACGTTCGGCTTGCAGCACCACCCACGTGGAACGTACGCATCGTTAACTGTGTACCTGGCTCACCAATTGATTGTGCAGCCATAACACCCACTGATTCACCTGGGTTCACCAAGTGACCACGTGCAAGGTCACGACCATAACAACGCGCACATACACCGAATGTAGATTCACATGCAATCACTGAACGTACTTTGACTTCATCGACACCCGCTTCTTCAAGCTGAGCAGCAATTTTCTCGTCAATTAACGTACCACGTGGAAGTACAACTTCATCATCAGATGCACGACGTACATCTTCAGCAGTTACACGACCTAATACGCGATCGCGTAATGGTTCAATAACGTCACCACCTTGAATGAATGGTGTCATCACTAGGCCACCCGCTGTACCACAGTCAGATTCAGTAATCACCAAATCTTGTGCTACGTCTACAAGACGACGTGTCAAGTAACCCGAGTTCGCAGTTTTCAATGCAGTATCGGCCAAACCTTTACGCGCACCGTGTGTTGAAATGAAGTACTGAAGTACCGTCAAACCTTCACGGAAGTTTGCTTTAATTGGGGTCTCAATGATCGAGCCATCCGGCTTCGCCATCAAACCACGCATACCAGCAAGCTGACGGATCTGCGCCGCACTACCACGGGCACCCGAGTCAGACATCATATAAATCGAGTTGAATGATTTCTGTTTCTCATCTTCACCTTGTTTGTTTTTCACAAGGGTATAAGACAAGTTATCCATCATCGCTTTCGCAACTTGGTCGTTGGTACGTGCCCAAATATCGACAACTTTGTTATAACGCTCACCTGCAGTGACGAAACCTTGCTCAAACTGTTGTTCGATTTCACGAACTTCGGTTTCAGCTTTATCGATAATCGTATGCTTGGTTGGTGGAATCAACATGTCTTCCATACCAACAGATACACCTGAACGCGTCGCTTGACGGAAGCCCAAATACATCAATTGGTCAGCAAAGATTACTGTATCTTTAAGACCTAATTTACGGTAGCAAGAGTTGATTAACTTCGAGATGTTTTTCTTAGTCATCTCAAGGTTGATCATATCGAAGCTTAAACCTTGTGGAACGACTTCCCATAACAAGCAACGACCAGGTGTTGTATCAACAATAATGGTTTGCTTTTCACGGTTACCGTTTTCATCAATTACAGTTTGATGTACACGTACTTTGACACGCGCATGAATATTGACTTTACCCGTTGCTAATGCACGGTTCACTTCATGCGTATCCGCAAACACCATGCCTTCACCTTTGGCATTTACCGCATCACGTGTGATGTAGTAAAGGCCCAAGACAACGTCCTGAGAAGGAACGATGATCGGCTCACCATTTGCAGGTGACAAGATGTTGTTTGTAGACATCATCAACGCACGTGCTTCTAACTGTGCTTCCAATGTCAATGGAACGTGTACCGCCATTTGGTCACCATCGAAGTCGGCGTTAAACGCAGCACATACGAGTGGGTGAAGACGGATTGCCTTACCTTCGATCAGAATAGGTTCAAATGCTTGAAGACCTAGACGGTGAAGTGTTGGCGCACGGTTCAACATGACTGGATGTTGACGAATGACAGAAGCTAGAACGTCCCAAACTTCTGGCGTTTCGCGCTCAACCATTTTCTTCGCAGCTTTAATGGTTGTTGCTTGGCCAGATGCTTGTAGTTTCGCGAAAATAAATGGCTTGAATAATTCAAGTGCCATCTTCTTCGGAAGACCGCATTGGTGAAGACGTAAAGTAGGACCTACGGTAATGACCGAACGACCAGAATAGTCAACACGCTTACCAAGTAAGTTTTGACGGAAACGACCTTGTTTACCTT
>CAZKJI010000242.1:0-2560 GCA_964553005.1 uncultured Acinetobacter sp.
CAAAGCACCTAAACCACCGATTTTTTGCTCTTGTGGTTTTTCAGTTTTTGGCTTGTTATTTTGTGGACGCTTAAAGTCACCTTCTTTACGTGGCGGACGTTGACCTTGAGGCTTACGCTCTGAACGTTCAGTTCGTTCTTGCTGTGGGCGCTGTTGTTGGCGTGGCGCTTTAGCAGGTGCAGAACCTTCTGCACGCATACTTAAGTTCACACGATTACGTTCCACATCAACTTGCATCACACGTACTTGCACAATTTGACCTGGTTTCACTACTTTATGTGGATCAGAAACAAATTCATTTGCAAGTTCAGAGATATGCACTAAACCATCTTGATGTACACCCACATCTACGAACGCGCCAAAGTTGGTCACATTGGTCACTACACCTTCAAGCTGCATGCCTTCAGTGAGTTGAGCAACTTCAGTAATATCTTCACGGAACTTGGCAGTACGAAACTCTGGACGTGGATCACGAGCAGGCTTTTCAAGTTCAGCTAAAATATCTTGAATCGTTGGCAAACCAAACTTGTCATCAACAAACTCATCTGCTTTGACTTGGCGGATAATTTCAGTATTACCAATAATGTCTTTTACTGTTGTGGCTTTTGCTGCAACAATCTTTTCAACCACGCCATAACTTTCTGGGTGAACCGCTGATGCATCCAATGGCTCAGAACCATTTTGAACACGTAAGAAGCCTGCTGATTGTTCAAAAGTACGCTCACCTAAACGTGGCACTTTTTTCAAGGCTTGACGATTATCGAAACGACCATGTTCTTTACGGTATTCAACAATTTGCTGGGCAATCGCCTTATTTAAACCTGCAATATATGCCAAGATCGCTGGAGATGCGGTATTTACATCTACGCCAACTGCATTCACACAGTCTTCAACCACAGCATCTAATGTTTTTGCTAAACCAGTTTGATTCACATCATGCTGATATTGACCCACACCAATGGATTTCGGATCAATCTTCACAAGTTCAGCCAATGGATCTTGTAAACGGCGCGCAATTGAAACCGCGCCACGAATTGAAACATCAAGCTCTGGTAATTCTTGAGAAGCAAGTTCACTTGCCGAATAAACCGATGCACCTGCTTCACTGACGGTGATACGCGTCAGTTTTAAGTCAGCATTGGCAGCCATCATTTCTGCAACAACTGCTTCAGTTTCACGACTTGCAGTACCATTACCAATCGCAATAAGTTCCACGTGGAACTCTCGGCATAAACGAGCTAATTCAGCAATTGAACCTTGTTTATCTTCTTTCGGTGCAAACGGGTAAATTGTGCTATGTGCGAGAACATCACCTGCATCACTCACAACCGCAAGCTTTACGCCTGTACGGATACCAGGATCAACACCTAAAGTGGTACGACCACCTGCAGGTGCAGAAAGGAGTAAATGACGTAAATTTTCAGCAAACACATCCATTGCTTCAGCTTCAGCAGCTAAGCGCTTATCAGTCAATAACGAATGTTCGATTTGCGGACGAATCTTACCAAGCCAAAATAATTTTGCAGTTTGTTTTAAATAATCTTGACGGCTTTGAGGCTGAATTTGATCAAGATTATATTCAGTTTCAATACGAGCTAACGGCGTATCATCTTCGCCGTCTACTTTTAAACCCAATACATTTTCTTGACGACCACGTAACATCGCCAATAAACGATGCGAAGGTAATTTATTTAGGTTTTCAGAAAACTCAAAATAATCACGGAATTTTTTACCAACTTCTTTTTTCTCTTCAGAAGCAACTGCGCTCTTAAGAACTGCTGTATTAGAGAAAATTTGTTTTAATTCAGTAGTTAATCCAATATTTTGTGCCCAGTCATCAATCAAGATGTGCTGAATTGCATCAAGTTGGCTTTCGACATCTGGATAGTCTTCATGACTAAAACCTGCCAATGCCTCAGTCGGATCAACTTGATCAGCAATAATTTTTTCAGCTATTGGACCTAAACCCGCTTCTTTTGCCTTAAATGATTTACTGGTACGTTTTGGACGGTACGGTGCATAAATTTCTTCTAATGCATTTTTAGTTTCTGCTGCATTCACACGCGCCAATAAATCATCACTTAATTTATCTTGTTCTTGTAAAGATTGAATCACCTTTTCACGACGCTCGTATAAATCACGTAGATAAGTTAAACGTGTGTCGAGTTGGCGTAATTGGGTATCGTCCAAGCCTTGCGTGACCTCTTTACGGTAACGTGCAATAAAAGGAACGCTAGCGCCTTCATCAATTAAACGAATAGCAGCTTCTACTTGGTTTGGACGTACGGCAAGTTCATTTGCCAACTGCTGAACTAAGTCAGTCATCGTGATTGATTCCACAAGGGTTAAGTCTAAAAGCACTGATTATAAAGTTCATGGCTATAAAATCCACCATTGTTTTTTTGAATATTTAACCAGTAGTTTTTGCAAATCCGTCAATGTTTCTAAAATAACGGCATTTTTTAGGCTAAATATTCAAAAACAGGTTGATTGTCATCTTTTTACCTGTATATATTTGGTATCTATCTCTTGATTTTATTGGCAATATTTGTTGCTTTAT
>CAZKJI010000243.1:0-2555 GCA_964553005.1 uncultured Acinetobacter sp.
GCGTAGTTGTAAAACAGATACGAGTTTTGAAGCCATGATTCAATTGTGCGCGAGTGTAATTAACTCTCGGTAATTCTCAACAGACCCTAGGCAAAAAGGTTCCATTTTTGCCCATTGGGCATCAGTAAGTATGTATCTATCCATACTACTATTATAAATTAATCAGTTGCCTTTGTTAATTCTCAACAGACCCTAGATCGAATTGAACGAAAGTTTGTGTTTTGGCCACATGCTGCTTTGAGTGCTCATACTTTTCATAAAAAAAACCGAACCGATGTTTTCAAATCGTGGGTTTTACCTTTGAGTTTAGTCCTGCTTTGGGCAGTGAGCAGTTGGTTTAACTTGATTTCGAGTCAAATTTTGCCCGCGCCGTGGAAAGTATTAGAAGCACTCTGGTCAGGCATTCAAGATTTCTCACTCACTACCGCCATGTATTACAGCCTTTATCGTGCAATTTTTGGTTTGATTATTGGCGGGCTAATTGGGGCATCAGTAGGAATTGTGGTAGGGCTATTTAAACCTATTGAAAATCTGTTGGCACCTACACTCAACACATTACGTCTAATTGCCATTTTTGCTTGGATTCCGCTACTTACAGCTTGGTTTGGGCTCGAAGATTTATCAAAAATTGTTTTCATTTCAATAGCGACATTTTTTCCGATGTTTATTGCGTCATGGAAAGGCATGTCGAGTATTCCAATGCAGCTTGTTGAAGCCTCAAGCACTTTAAGAATGACATTGCTTCAACGCTTAACGCTTTTGATTTTACCGAGCATTGCACCTTCAATGTTTGCTGGGTTTCGATTGGCATTGCTCTATTCGTGGATGGCATCTTTTGGAGCTGAATACTTGATGGGCTCTGGAATTGGCATAGGTAGCTACATGATGGCAGCACAGCAAAACTTTGAAATGGAGCGTGTGATAGCAGCAACCGTTTTGGTCGCTGGTTTAGGGGCGATTCTGGCATGGCTGGGCAAAATAACTGAAAACTACGCAACATCTTGGCGAAAAAATTGAGGTCAGATCATGACAATTATCCTTAATACAAATACTGAAAAACATCACCATTCTTTTCAAGCTAATGCTCAAACACGTGTGGCATTTCACCATGTTCATAAGTCTTTTGTCGTCAATCAACAACCTGTCAAAGTCATTCACGACTTTAATCTAGAAATTAAAGAAGGCGAGTTTATTGCGATTGTAGGTAGCAGTGGCTGCGGTAAATCTACGCTCTTACGTCTTTTGGCAGGACTAGATCAAGATTTTGATGGTCGAATTTTAATTGATGGTGCCGATGTAAGCGGGATTGGCGGCGATCGAGCGGTAGTCTTTCAAGAACATCGCTTATTTCCTTGGCTTACCGTTGAGCAAAACATTGAGCTGGGTTTATTAAATGAGGCGTTAACTGCGCGTGATAAAGATATTCTGGTCCAAAAAGCAATTGAGTTAATTGGCTTGAATGGCTTTGAAAAGGCCTACCCACACCAACTATCTGGTGGGATGTCTCAACGTGTAGCTATTGCTCGTAGTCTTGTGGTGCAACCACGTATTTTTCTGTTAGACGAACCGTTTGGTGCCTTGGACGCATTAACACGGCATCAAATGCAAAATGAATTACTTCGCATTCAATCTCAACAAAAAATGACCACTGTTTTTATTACACATGATGTGGAAGAGGCCGTAACTCTGGCAGATCGTGTAGTGATTTTAAAACCCAAACCTGGTCGTGTTGAACAGATTATTCCCGTCAACTTGCCGCGTCCTCGAAATCGTTCAAGTTTTGAATTACATCAATTAAAAGAACAGATTTTTCGGATTTTGACCGAAGACAAAATTGGTTAATAGGAGCTATTGATGATTGAATTTAGTCAAGGCTCGATTAGAAAAGCATTTTTATTTGAGCAATTATCCAATCAGGTCACCCATACAACGACGGTTAATGATCCTTTTAGCCATAACGTAGATGTTGAAAATGATCCTGCTGAATCAAAAAAGAATGCTTTGGCAATTGCGATTGTCGCCGTTGCTGCGGCACATTTGGGAATCTGGTATATCGCCAAACAACTTCCTACACCTCAGCTTGATGTCAAAACACCTGATCCTGTGGTGATAGAGATTGTCAAACCGCCTGAACCACCTAAGGTGATTGAACCTAAAATCCCTCCAGTGGTGCAAAAGCCAAAGATACCGCCTGTTAGCCCAAAGCCTGAGCCTGTACAAAAACAAATAGAGACACCAAAACCAGTACAGAAACACGTTGAGCAGCCTAAACCTGTTGAACAGCATAGGCGCAGTCCTAGCTCATATTCAACAGCAACACGAAGAGTTGGAAAAACAGAATAAACGTTCCCGTCTCAAGAAAAGTATGCCGAGCCGTAAAGCTCAGAAAGCTGTTATTGAACAAAGAAATTTAAATCCTGTGCTTGACTCTTATGGTTAAAAACAGGACATTTTAAATGGTTTATCGCATAGACATTTTAATTGGTGAATAACAATAGTATTTCGTATAATCTTGATTATGTTAAATTGAGTACATGATACTTTAAGTTCATAAA
>CAZKJI010000244.1:0-2549 GCA_964553005.1 uncultured Acinetobacter sp.
GCGGCGCTGGAACCTAAATCCAGTGCGTCTACCAATTTCGCCACGCCCCCGATGGGTATGCATCTTAGTGAGAAACGTCCTTGATGACAAGTGTTTCTGTTAAAAAAAATCAATCAAATGAACATATAATATTCAAATCAAGTATTTATGTTTATTTTTACAGCAAAATAGTTGAGTTTAGACAGTGTTTTGCCTCTGAAACAGACTTAAAACGCTGTTCAACCTGCTTCTGCATCAACCCATTCAGTAAGGGCAAAAAGTATTCAAGCTGTTCAGGAAGCTGGATATACAGTTGCTGGCAATGCAATACCGCCCATTCATGATAGGTTTTAGCTTGTAATTTTATTTGAGTCAGCCATTCATACAGAATAATACCAAAGGCATATAAATCACTCTGAACCGTTTTACGCTCTGCATGAAAAAGCTCTGGTGCCATATAATGTGGTGTGGCAGTTAAATTTTGACTTATATGAGATGATTTAAGGCTTTGCTCAAAATCAATCAGCTTGCAGCTATTTTTATAGCAACGAAAATGTTCAACTTTAAGGTCACCATGCACCCACCCTAGCTGGTGCATATTTTCCAGAGTTTCCAATGCCTTTAATATTTGCTGCTGAATTATTCCCACATCACTGGGCACACAGCTAAAGAAATTTTCGGTATCTACTAGAATTAGTCCTTGCCCACTTAAAGCAAGTTCATGAAACTGTGTAGATTGTTCAAATTGAATAATGCGGTGAGGAACAATGAATTGCTGTCTGGAGATTGAGTTCTGCCGATAGAAATCCAGTTCATGCAGAAAAGCATGTTCTAAGACCTGATGAATATGGGCTTGATGAAATTTAAGCCAATATTTTTGCTGTTCGATCTGGAATGTATATAAACGCCGTCCAAAGCCATAACTTTTGGGTTTGGTTTTTAAAGCAAGATCATCCAACGGAAGTTGCGAATCAAAGGTCCACGTAATAAAACTCATTCTGCTGCTTTTCTGCCTGTTGACGCAATGACGCTAAACAATGTTCAATGGTTTTGCCAATACGCGCATGGGTTTCAATAGAAGCGATTTTAGGCCAGGTCGCCCGTTCACCTTCCTGCTGCAAAACCTTGAACAACTTGGGGCGCGGGTTTTTGAGCATATAGCCATAGTGGCGCAGCCCATATTTGGCAATAATGTTGACATCCCCATAATAGCGCTGCCCTAAAATACCATAACCATGATCCAGAGCACGGCGAATCGGGAAAAATCTTCCCACATAATGACGGGTCAAATCCATCACATCCAGTGCAATGGTTTTACCCTGATGACGGATAATCCGCTCAGGCCAGCTCAACACATCATTACGATAACGCTGCAAGTCACTCTGCATAAATGGAACAATATGCGGATTCACCTGACTGGCAATGGTGTAGTTGATATTATACAACCGCCCCATTTTTTCCTGTGGAAAATCACTACGCATGCTTCCATCCACCCATTTGGTGTTTGACATATAGGGCGTATGCTGTCCATCGTAACGCTTGCTGGTCAGATGGACGGGTGGAAACAGAACAGGAACCGCACAGGAAGCCATCACCGCACTCCAAACCAAGGCATTCGGTGCAGTCAAGGCATTGAGGATACGTGGATTTTGTGACGCATTGTAAGGCGCAACCGCAATATTGATATGCAAACCAGAACGCTGATACGCCTCTGCAAAGGTAAGGTCTCCCATATTGTGAATCAGGAATTTTTTAAGGTACATCACATCGGCAATACCGCCATGCCCTTTAATGAGTTCCATCACCTTTCTAAAACGAAATGCTTCATGAAAGAAATGCTTTCCTGTCAGCAACTCGGGAATTTGATCAGCGGATGACGTACCCAACATCCCCGTCATGATTGCCCCCGCACTTGAACCCGACAGCACTTTCGGTAATAGGTCCTGTTCCAGCAATGCCTTACATACCCCAGTATGAAACAGTCCCAGGGTTGCACCACCAGAAAGCATTAAAGCAGGCTGACCATAGGCTTTTTGACATTCCTCAAAAAACTGGATTTTCTCTTTGAGCTGAAACGTTATACATTCACTGGATGCCAAATATCTTAAACAGTCACTCATCTCATCCACATAATTTTCTATAATTTTTTTGGTGCCGATATACGTTTCAGCAAACAACATGGGATGCCCAATATTGGCAAAATCATAGGTCAGTCCCTCTCTCAACACATAAATCAGGTCAAGGGTACGATGGTGCAGCCGATATCTTTTTAGCAGGTTATAACGCTTGGACAAAATTTCAGCATCAAAATAGGGCGATTGATTGTCATATTTCCATGCTTCCATGCCTGATTCCTCGTCCAATTTGAGTGCAATTTCTCTCCATTCCTGATAAGAACTGGCATGTTGTAATTGTTCCTGTAATACATCTATTCTATATGTTTGATATGTATTCTTTTTTTCTTGAACTCTATTTAACATTCGTTATCCTGATGCGCATCATATTTTTCTAATCCTGCACTTATACAATGCAAAAACCTATTGTAACAATCAAGGGTAAAATCAGCTTAT
>CAZKJI010000245.1:0-2532 GCA_964553005.1 uncultured Acinetobacter sp.
GATAGAAAACAAAATGGGAAAGAATTATGCAAGCACAAGTAAAAACAGTAACCACTTCTGACCAACAAAGCCTCTGTGTCAAAACATGGGGGGATGAAAAGAAAACACCATTGGTGTTAGTACATGGTTATCCCGATAATCAAGAAGTATGGGAACCGATTATTGAGCAATTGGTTGATGACTATTATGTCGTTACTTACGATGTTCGTGGTGCGGGTTTGTCATCAATTCCAAAGCGTATTAAAGACTATCGATTACCACGTTTATCTTTAGATTTACAAGAAGTCGTTGATGAAGTGTTACCCAACCGCAATTTCCACATGGCAGCGCATGACTGGGGTTCTTTACAGTCTTGGGAATCAGTAACTGAACCTAAGTTAAAAGACCGTTTACTATCTTATACAACAATCTCAGGCCCTTGCTTGGATCATGCTTCTTTATATTTGCGTGAAAAGTTTAAATCTGCACCAAGTAATGTACTGAAAATGCTGACTAAATCTTGGTATATTGGTGCTTTCCATTTGCCATTGGTTGCTCCAACCTTATGGACTTTCTTTAGTCCAGAAAAGTGGGGTAAGATTTTAAGTGGCTTAGAGAAAAAACAAAATTTGCCATTAAATGCAAATATTGTGTCAGATGGTAAATACGGTATTAATTTGTATCGTGCTAACTTTATTCCTTCACTGGCTCAACCACGCCAACGCTATGCTCAATGTCCTGTACAGGCGATTGTATTAAAACGCGATGCATTTGTTAGCCCTGAGTATATTACCGAATCAATGCCAAAATGGGTTGAAAACTTTGAATATGTTGAACTTGATGCCAATCACTGGGCGGTTCTAAGTCAGCCAACTAAAATTGCTGAACTAATCCGTCATTTTGTAAAACGCCAGACTGTTTAAGGCTTTAGCGGATTGATCAAAATAAAAATCACTTAAAACAGATTGCAATTTGGCGACATTTTCAGCTTCTATACAATGAATCTGCTAGAATGTCGCCTTTCTTTTTGCTCCTAAATTTTGTCCATGAATGCTGTCGTAATTGCGATTGCCGTGATGTTTATTTTGTCACTGGCACGCGTTTCTGTTGTTCTCACTTTGGTCATATCAGCCATTATTGGTGGTTTGGTTGCTGGACTGAGCCTTTCTCAAACTGTAGAAGCTTTTAATGCAGGACTGGGAGATGGTGCTGAAGTCGCTTTGGCTTATGCTGTTCTAGGTGCTTTTGCCTTAGCATTATCTAAATCTGGTTTACCAGATTTACTTGCACATAAACTGATTGATTTATTAGGAATGGAAGCCAGTAAAAATCAAGAAAAAAAAGTGAAATATCTTTTATTAACGATTTTACTCATCGCTGCAATTTTCTCTCAAAATCTAATCCCAGTTCATATTGCTTTTATTCCTGTATTGGTTCCGCCATTGTTAAAAGTGATGAATCACCTCAAGCTTGATCGACGTGCGGCAGCATGTGTACTGACGTTGGGTTTAGTTGGAACATATATCTTCTTACCTGTGGGCTTTGGTGCCATTTTCCTTGAACAAATTTTGATGGGGAATATCAATAAAATTGGGGCTGCATATGGTTTGCATGTAGAACGTAGCATGATGCCTATGGGCATGGCGATACCTGTTTTGGGTATGGTTTTAGGTACTTTAGTCGCTGTGTTTATTAGTTATCGTAAGCCCCGTGAATATGTAGATCGTACAATCACAACGGTAAAAACTATTGATTTAGATAAACCATTGCGTACAACATCTCAAGTTGAGCATGATCTCAAAGCCGATGCTGAAGAGCTTCGACATGAAGCAGAAAATGTACCGACAATTTCTAAGAAAACCATGTTTATGGCTTTGCTTGCAATTGTACTGACTCTGGTTGCACAACTGTATTCTGGTTCTATGATTCTAGGTGGATTGGTTGGATTTGCTGTGCTATCCGCTTCTGGAATTTTTAAATGGCAAGATGCGGATGATGTTTTTGTGCAAGGGATGCGGATGATGGCATTGGTAGGCTTCATCATGATTTCTGCGGCAGGTTTTGCTTCAGTCATGACGCATACAGGCGACATTACTCATTTAGTGAATGGTGTTGTACATATCATTGGTGATAATCATGCTTTAGCTGCGTTCTTGATGCTATTTATTGGCTTGTTTGTCACGATCGGTATTGGTTCATCTTTCTCAAGTGTGCCTGTGCTGGCAGTGATTTATGTGCCACTTTGCGTACAATTTGGATTCTCACCTTTGGCGACAATTGCATTGATTGGTACTGCTGCTGCATTAGGTGATGCAGGTTCGCCTGCCTCAGATTCAACATTAGGACCTACAGCAGGACTAGGTGTAGATGGTCAACATGATCACATTTGGGATACTGTCGTACCAACATTTATACATTTTAATATCCCGCTACTTATTTTTGGCTGGATCGCAGCAATGGTTTTATAATAAAAAGCTTTGTACACGACAAAAAAAGACAACTCATTGAAATAATGGCATAATACTTGTTTTCTGACGACGAATATGATGACAA
>CAZKJI010000246.1:0-2530 GCA_964553005.1 uncultured Acinetobacter sp.
GAACTAGAATAAATTTGAAAATAAAAAGTGCGGAAATTAACCGCGCTTTTTATTCGCCATGAAGGTATTAATAGCCTAGCTGCTTACTAATCAAATCCTTCATGATTTCTTCAGCACCACCACCAATCATATTCACTTTGACTTCACGATAAATTCGTTCGGATTTCGTTCCACGCATAAAACCCATTCCACCCAAAGTTTGCACAGCCGCATCCGCACAAAATTGCATGGTACGAGTCGCTACATTTTTTGACATCGAAATTTGTGCAATGAGGTCTGCCCCTTGTAACTGTTTTTGTCCCATTCGATAAGCTGTATCTTCTAATAACGCTCGTGTTGTAGTCAATTGAGTTGCCATATCTACAAGTTTGTGGCGAACCACCTGATGATCCACCAAGCGCTTTCCAAAAGTTTGACGCTGTTTTGCCCAATCTAAGGCTTCCTCATAACAGACCAAGGCATAACCATATGCCATCGCAGCTAGCCAAAAACGCTCCATATTAAAGTTATTCATAATGACTTTAAAACCTGCATTTTCCTTGCCTAACAAATGACTAACTGGGACTTGGACATCGTCAAAATGCAAATGCGCAGTGTCTGATGCCCACCAACCCATTTTCTTTAATGGTGATTTGGTTATTCCCTTGCTATGCGCATCGACCAATAACATGGAAATCCCTTTTGCGCCTTGAGCATTTGGATCAGTTTTGACCGCAACCGTATAATAATCTGCTCGCATCCCTGATGTGATAAAGGTCTTTTCACCATTCAAAATATAATGGTCTCCTTCTCGAACTGCTTTGGTTTTAATTGCAGCGACATCAGAACCGCCACTAGGCTCTGTAATTGCCAAGGCTGATATTTTTTCACCTGCAATAATCTGTGGCATAACGTCATTACGAATCTCAGGTCGAGCAAAATGATGAATGGGTGGTGTTCCAATGCTATGAATCATAAGCGAAATATGCACACCACCAGATCCAGCTTTTGCCATCTCAATTGCTGCCAACATGACATAAAATGCGTCTGCATCAGGAATGCCACCATGTTCAGCATCATAACCTAAGCCCATTAAACCGATATTTGCAGCCTGTTGATAGAGTGCTCTTGGAAACGATCCTGCCTCATCCCATTCATTCACATAAGGTGAAATTTCTTTCTCTACAAACCGTTTGACACTGTCTGCAAAAGCCCGATGTTCTGCTGTGTAATAAATCGGGTTGAATAAACCATCCATGCTGTTTTTCCTAAATTATTATTTAACTAGTTGTTCTTTTATAAATACAGCTTTAGACCAATCTCGTCATGATCTAAAGCCTTAAAATTTCGATTAATAACCGAGTTGGCGGCTGGCAAGGTCTTTCATAATTTCCTCTGCACCACCACCAATCATGTTCACTTTCACTTCACGATAGATACGTTCAGATTTTGTACCACGCATAAAGCCCATCCCTCCTAGAGTCTGCACTGCGGCATCAGCACAGAATTGCATGGTTTGTGTAGCCACATTCTTGAGCATACAAATTTGTGCAATCAGTTCATTACCCTGCAATTCTGGTTTTCCTAAACGATAGGCTGTATCTTCCAATAACGCACGAGTTGAAGTTAAACGTGTCGCCATATCTACTAACTTATGACGCACGACTTGATGATCAATTAAGCGTTTACCAAAAGTTTGTCGCTGTTTAGCCCAATCCAAAGCTTCTTCATAGCAAACCAACGCATAACCATAGCTACTGGCTGCAAGAAAAAATCGCTCCATGTTAAAGTTGTTCATAATGACAAAGAAGCCCATATTTTCGGCACCAAGTAAATTTTTGGCTGGTACTCGTACATCATCAAAGTGCAAATGCGCGGTATCCGATGCCCACCAGCCCATCTTATCCAACTTGGATTTGCTAATGCCTTCACTATGCGCATCAATCAACAGCATTGAAATACCATTAGCTCCCTTAGCATTAGGATCAGTACGTACTGCTACTGAATAATAATCTGCTCGAATACCCGATGTAATAAAGGTCTTTTCACCACTGACAATATAATCGTCACCATCTCGAACCGCTTTGGTTTTTAAAGCCGCAACATCCGAACCACCGCTAGGTTCAGTAATTGCCAATGCAGAGATTTTTTCTCCTGACAAAATTTGTGGTAAAACTTCAGCCTTGACCTCTTCTTGAGCAAAATGCTGAATTGGTGGTGTTCCAATCGTATGTGAAAGCAATGATGCAGCCAAACCACCTGATGCGCACTTCGCCAACTCCACTGAGGCAAGCAGAGTATAAAATGCATCCGTTCCCGCAATACCACCATAATTTTCATCAAAGCCAACACCCAGCAAGCCTATATCAGCGGCCTTTTTATACAGCTCACGCGGAAAAGTTTCCGCTTCATCCCATTCAGTGATAAAAGGACTAATTTCCTTTTCAGTAAAGCGCCTAACACTCTCAGCAAAGGCTAAATGTTGCTCGGTGTAATATAAAGGGTTGAGTAGCATGCTTGCTTCCTAATAATTATTGATCATTGTTTTCGA
>CAZKJI010000247.1:0-2504 GCA_964553005.1 uncultured Acinetobacter sp.
TGAGAACGGCGGTGCAAAATTAGACCACGGTAGCGGCGGCGAAGTGCTGCTGCGGGCGGCGTAAAAGTCGTCCACTTTTTCCCTTTTCGCGATGCTGGCGAGGAGGGATGAGGGATTTACACCGTGGAACTTTACCTGAAGGTTCGTCTTGCCTGCGCGGGCGGCATGAGCGCCCGGGCGGCAGCGAAGCATTTCAACATATCGCGCGACACGGTCCGCAAGATGCTGTCGTATTCCGAGCCGCCCGGTTACCGTCGCAGCGCCCCGGTGCGGCGACCGAAGCTGGAAGCGTTCATACCGATCATCGACGGCTGGCTGGATGGGGACCGGTCGGTCCCGCGCAAGCAGCGCCATACGGCGAAGCGTGTGTTCGATCGCCTTCGCGAAGAGCATGGCTTCACCGGAGGCTACACGATCATCAAGGATTACATCCGGGATCGGGATCAGCGCAGCCGGGAGATGTTCGTGCCGCTGGCACACGCACCCGGCCATGGGCAGGCAGATTTTGGAGAAGCTCTGGTCGAGATCGGCGGGGTGGAGCAGAAGGCGCACTTCTTCGTGCTCGATCTGCCGCACAGCGACGCCTGCTACGTACGCGCCTATCCGGCTGCCGTTGCCGAGGCCTGGATGGACGGCCATGTCCACGCCTTTGCGTTCTTCGGCGCGGTGCCGCTGTCGATCGTCTACGACAACGACCGCTGCCTGGTCTCGAAGATCCTGCCTGACGGGACGCGGCTGCGCGCGAGGCTGTTCAGCGCCTTCCTGTCGCACTACCTGATCCGTGATCGTTACGGCCGCCCCGGCAAGGGTAACGATAAGGGCGGCGTTGAAGGCCTTGTCGGCTATTGCCGGCGCAACTTCATGGTGCCGATCCCCCG
The DNA here is from genome assembly GCA_964553005.1 of uncultured Acinetobacter sp. GTDB lineage: Bacteria > Pseudomonadota > Gammaproteobacteria > Pseudomonadales > Moraxellaceae > Acinetobacter. Next base: position 879 of record CAZKJI010000247.1, read on the forward strand.
GTTCCCGACATGGGAGGCGTTCAACCTGTGGCTCGAGGAGCAATGCCGCAAACGGCAGAACGACCGGCTGCGGGGCGAGAGTGAGACGATTGGCGAGAGGCTGCGGCGCGATCTGGCGGCGATGCAGGAACTGCCGGCTTCCCCCTTCGAGGCCTGTGACCAGACCAGCGGCCAGGTCTCATCGCAGGCGCTGGTGCGTTACCGGACCAACGATTACTCGGTGCCGGTGCGCTTCGGCCACCAGGAGGTGTGGATCAGGGGCTATGTCGACGAGGTGGTGATCGGTTGCCGGGGCGAGATCATTGCCCGCCATGTGCGCAGCTACGAGCGCGAGGATGTGATCTTCGATCCGATCCATTACCTTCCCCTGATCGAACAGAAGATCAATGCCCTCGATCAGGCCGCACCATTGCAGGGCTGGGACCTGCCCGAGGTATTTACAACGCTGCGCCGGCTGATGGAGACGCGCATGGGCAAGCATGGCCGGCGCGAATATGTGCAGGTACTGCGCCTGCTGGAGAGCTTCGCTCTGGCCGATCTGCATGGCGCGGTGAAGCAGGCCCTTGATATGGGCGCGATCGGCTTCGATGCGGTGAAGCATCTCCTGTTATGCCGGGTGGAGCGCCGCCCGCCCCGACTGGACATGGCGATCTATCCCTACCTGCCCAGGGCCAGAGTGGAGACAACATCGGCGCGCTCGTACATGCGGCTGTTGACCGGCGGAGCAGCGGCATGAGCAGCCAAGCTCCCGAACTGCTGCTCGCCAGCCACCTCAAGACGCTCAAGCTGCCAACCTTCCTGCGCGAGCATGACAAGCTGGCCCGGCAATGCGCAGCAGAGGGCGTAGATCATGTCCGCTACCTTGCTCGGCTTGTCGAACTGGAACTGATCGACCGGGAACGCCGGATGGTCGAGCGCCGGATCAAGGCCGCGCGGTTCCCGGCCGCCAAGAGCCTCGACAGCTTCGACTTTGCCGCCATTCCGAAGCTCAACAAGATGCAGGTGCTCGAACTGGCGCGTTGTGACTGGATTACCCGTCGCGAGAACGTCATCGCCCTTGGCCCGTCGGGGACCGGCAAGACCCATGTCGCGATCGGTCTTGGCCTGGCGGCCTGCCAGAAGGGCCTGACGGTCGGGTTCATCACTGCTTCCGCGCTGGTCAGCGAGATGATGGAGGCACGCGACGAACGCCGCCTACTGCGCTTACACAAGCAGATGACCGGCTATAAGCTTCTCATCATCGATGAGCTGGGGTTCGTGCCCCTCTCCAAAACCGGCGCGGAACTGCTGTTCGAGCTGATCTCACAGCGCTACGAACGCGGCTCGACGCTGATCACCAGCAACCTGCCGTTCGACGAATGGACCGAGACGTTCGGTTCCGAGCGCCTGACAGGCGCGCTCCTCGACCGGCTCACCCACCACGTCAGCATCCTCGAGATGAACGGCGAGAGCTATCGCCTGGCCCAGAGCCAGGCACGCAAAGCACGTCCCAACCCCTGACAGAAACGGCAATCCGGGTGTTGGCGACCCCCGCTCGGGCTACGCCCTCCCGGCGCTCGCCAACACCCGGATCAAGTGGCCTGGTTTTGCTCCGCCCAATGGACGACTTTTACGCCGCCGTTGACA
>CAZKJI010000248.1:0-2501 GCA_964553005.1 uncultured Acinetobacter sp.
AACGAATCAAGATGATGCAGAAATGGAGTGATTTTGTATTTAGTGTGATTTATGAGCCGAATCTCATATTTTTTAATGAAGTAAAGCAGCGTAAAAGTAGTTAAAAATCACAGATATTTGTAACGAGTTGTGACTAGGTGTAATTAATTGAAGTATTTTAAGTGTTTTTATTAAATGTTTATTTAATTCAATTGGTTATATTTTATTCCCATGCCTTATTTAATAAAGCTGGATAGATAGGTCGAACGCCAACGAGAAGAAATGAGAAGAAATGAAACGGTATGTAATAGGTCAAGGTGGAGTCGTTTTATGCACTTGACTAATTTACAAGCACACCGCTACAAAAAAATGAATTATGCTTGAATGTATTCAATGAGCGCAGCAGACTCAAATGCACAGATTGAATAAACAAAAAAAGGCTAGCATTGCAGTGCTAACCTTTTCCGTGGTGACAAGCGATTGCAGTCGCAAAATCACCAAATGTTTTTAACCGTATGTCCACCAAGACACAAACCAAAGGAACTTTAGAATGTAACGATTAAAAAGTGCATTTTTTTACACAGTCAAATATAGAATTTTCTATATTAACTTTGGTTAATATAGTTCGGAATATCGAACAAGTAAACATGATGTTTACCTCTAGAAACATTCCTTGTAAGTCACTGAATATATTTTTACAGTGACTAACAGTCTTTAATTGATTGATAAAAATAAACTTTTCATTCTATATTCCTTTTTTGTGTCTAGGCATTTCCACTATAGAGAATGTTTAGATGACTTTATCGAAAGAACAACAGATCGAAAATCAACGCTTAATCCGCCGCAAAGAGGTGCAAACCAAAACTGGATTAGGTGCTTCATCTATTTACGCCATGATGAAAAATGGTGAATTTCCACAATGCTTGAATCTGTCCGAACGCCGTGTCGCTTGGATTGAATCAGAGGTTGACCAGTGGATTGCTAATCGTATTGCACAGCACAAAGCCACCATTGCAGCAGTGGGGGCATAACATGAACAAAACTACTCAAGACCAAACCATCCTAGACCACCTCCAACAAGGCAAAACCATAAGCCAAGCCGAAGCCATAGAGCTATGCGACTGCTACCGCCTTTCGGCTGTAATTGACCGATTAAGAAAGCAAGGTTTTGAAATCGTGACCCATAACGAAAAGAACCTGAACAGCAAAGGCACACATGCCCGATACGAATTAAAAGAGGTGGCAGCATGAACGCCTTAACCCATTTCGATTTTAAATCCAGTTCCATTCGTATTGTTTTAGATGACAACGGCGAACCTTTATTTTGTTTGGCGGATGTATACAAAGCTTTAGACATAAGCCGTACATCACGCCTATTTCGTGAACTTGACCCAAAGGGTGTGGCGGATTGCCACATCCCTACTAATGGCGGAAATCAAAAACTGATTTTTATCAGTGAACCGAATCTATACCGTGTCATTTTTAGATCAAACAAACCCGAAGCGATTAATTTTCAAAACTGGGTATTTGCAGAGGTATTGCCGACCATTCGTAAGACTGGCAGCTATTCAGCACGACAAACCGCTTATGAGGAACTTAACCGCCTTTGTATGCAAGCAAAGACCCAAAAGGCTAAAGGTTCATTTCATGGCACTGGCTTGGTAAATCATCGTTATTCAATGCGAGATTTAAACCTACGGATTGCCACATGCACAGCAAATTTACAGCTAACTTTTGAGGGGTTACACCATGACTAAACCAGTAAACCCTGAGTTTTTCAAAGCCTTTGACCATTACAAAAACATGGTTAAGCAGTACGGTGATGACCACCCTATCACCGAGCAGGCATTCATTTTAACAATGCACTACACGCCTGAGCATATCAAAGAAGAAATGCACCAAAAGGCTAAAGAATTGAACTTGTTGCCACCAGTAAGCGGTTACACCGATGAGGGCGACCCGATGTATAGCCTTGAAGATATAGCCAAACATTTTGGTATCAGTTTTGAAGAAGCAGAACAGCATTTATTGCAGATGATGGATAACCGCCAACAGGTCGGTTTATCAAATGATGGGGTTTTGATTAATCCGAACTCTAATTTTAACCGTGTGCAGTAGGTGGCAGTATGAAAAACAAGTTATTCGATATTGCCAATATGCCTAAGTGTGGTTATAGTTCCCTTGCTTTGAGCAAAATCTCAAGGTTAGCTTTGGTCGGCTATGAATATACAGCGCATACAGTCCGCTTAATGGACTTTTTTTGTATGCGTCATTTCTCTATGCGTTCGCATGTTATGGCGAAGCTGGAGGGGGACACTTTCGAGTGTGCCAGTTGCCTGTATTACTGGTCGACCAACCCCTTTCAGCTTTGCCACCCTCACTTGGTCGTGAATGGCAAGGCTTCTGAATTAAATACAGGAGCGCATAATCATGCCTAATCAAATCAATTCTACAAATACACCTAAAAAATACGATGCTGGCGACATGCACGACATTCAGTCGTTGGCTGAACATGATATGAA
>CAZKJI010000249.1:0-2494 GCA_964553005.1 uncultured Acinetobacter sp.
GGTAATAATTCCTGACCAATTTGGCGGTTAACCCGACGTACAACTTCATTGGTTTGTTCAATCATTGGGATTTGATCTTCGCCAACAGGTACTACAGTCGCTTTAAATGCGGTAATGTCTGCTGCTTGAGCCACTGGATAACATAAAAAGCCAGCAGGAATATCTCGTTCAAAACCACGCATTTGAATTTCTGACTTAATGGTTGGATTGCGTTCTAAACGAGCAACCGTCACAAAATTCAGATAGAGCATGGTCAGTTCATTGAGAGCAGGCAAGCATGATTGGACACAGATCGTTGTTTTGGTTGGATCAATACCAACTGCCAAATAATCTAATGCAACTTGAAGAATATTGTTACGGACTTTATCTGGATTATCAGCATTATCAGTGAGTGCTTGAGCATCTGCTAATAAAAGGTGTTGATGATGACTGTCTTGTAAACCAACACGAGAGCGTAATGAGCCAACAAAGTGTCCAAGATGAAGTTGTCCAGTAGGGCGGTCGCCTGTCAAGATGATTGGACGTTGATCAGCATTACTCATGATATATTCCAAGATTCAGTAGTTTCATAAATATAAAGATTGATATTATTGTACGGGAAATAAAAATTTTTCGTCAGCGATTGCTTAAACTTTTTCTTAAAATAATGTTGTGAATTTATTGAGGAATTCTACAATAGCGAAATAAATACAAACTGGGAAATAAAAATGGCGAGTGGATTATTGTTATTACTCGATGATATTGCAACGATTTTAGATGATGTTGCGGTAATGAGTAAGATGGCTGCAAAAAAAACAGCAGGGGTGTTGGGTGATGATTTAGCCCTAAACGCGCAGCAAGTCAGTGGTGTACGTGCAGATCGAGAGTTGCCTGTGGTATGGGGAGTTGCTAAGGGGTCTTTCGTTAATAAACTTATCTTGGTTCCATTAGCATTACTGATTAGTGTAGTTGCACCTTGGTTAATCAATCCTTTATTAATGATTGGCGGCTTATTTCTATGTTATGAAGGAGTAGAAAAAGTTGTACACATGCTCCAGCATAAAAAAGCAAAAACAGCTGAGGAAGCCAATGAAAGCTTGGAACAGATCGAAATAGATTTAGACAAGTTTGAAAAAGAAAAAGTAAAAGGTGCGATTCGTACTGATTTTATTTTATCTGCTGAAATTGTGGTGATTTCGTTAGGTACAGTTGCAACAGCAGCATTTATGACTAAAGTGACTGTATTGAGTGTGATTGCAATCGTAATGACCGTAGGTGTTTATGGTTTTGTTGCAATGATTGTGAAAATTGATGATTTAGGCTTATATTTAACACAGCAAGCATCTGCGTTTAAAAATAAAATAGGTCGTGGTCTACTCGCATTTGCTCCTATTCTAATGAAAACATTATCTATTGTTGGAACGGTTGCAATGTTTTTGGTAGGTGGTGGAATTATTTCGCATACAGTTCCTTTATTACATCATTTTACTGAAGAAACCGTAGACCATTTAGAGTTGATTCCAAGTTTTGGTTCAATTATTGGTGCCTTAACACCAACTTTGATTAATCTAGGAATCGGCTTTATTGCGGGTGCGATTGTATTAATGGTTGTTATACTTATTCAAAAATTTTGGTCAAAAGCATCTGCATAAATAAAATGCTCAATCACCATGATTATCATATGTGAGGTTAATATGCGTTGGAAAGGTCGTCGTGTCAGTACCAATGTTGAAGATCGTCGTGGTGGTGGCGGAGCAAAAGCAGGTGGTATCAGTATTATAGGTTTGATCGTTGCATTTGTTGCGTGGAAGTTTTTTGGAGTAGATCCACAACAAGCCTATCAAGCAACTCAAGCGGTTACCAGTGCTCAGTCTTCACAACAGGGTGTTGCGCCACAAAATTTAACTGCTGAACAGAAAGAGGCAAGTGATTTTGTTGGAACTATTCTTGCAGATACAGAAGATACTTGGACGCCGATTTTTCAAAAACTTGGCATGACTTACACGCCACCACGCTTAGTTTTGTTTAGCGGTGTCGATAAATCAGCTTGTGGTAGGGCACAAGCAGCGATGGGGCCGTTTTATTGTCCTGCTGATCAAAAAGTTTATATCGATACTGCTTTCTTTAAAGATATGCGCCAGCAAATGGGTATTTCTGGTGAGCAGAATCAGACAGAACTTTCCCGTCAAGATCAAGCAGGGGATTTTGCACAGGCTTATGTTATTGCGCATGAAGTCGGGCATCATATTCAAAATCTATTGGGCATCTCTGGTCAAGTACAGCAAGCACGTGCACAAGCTAGCCAAACACAAGGAAATCAGCTTTCTGTCCGTTTAGAATTACAGGCGGATTGTTTTGCTGGTATTTGGGCGCATCAGAATCAACAACGCACTCAATTTTTAGAACAGGGTGATATTGAAGAAGCAATGGATGCTGCCGAGAAAATTGGCGATGATTATTTGCAACGTAGAGCTACGGGTCAGGTTGTTCCCGATAGTTTCACACATGGCAGTAG
>CAZKJI010000250.1:0-2484 GCA_964553005.1 uncultured Acinetobacter sp.
GTTTTTTTCAAGCATTTTTATGAAAAAAAATCAAAAAACTCTCGAATTATTGTGTTTTGAGCAAAATTTTAAATGCTCAACCTCAATTTATTGACCAACCATCACCATTGCTGGACGGAGTAGGCGACCATTTAAGGTATAACCTTTTTGCAATACAGTGCCGATTTGGTTCGCTTGAGCGTTTGGATCGATACCGACTGCTTGATGAAGGTCTGCATTGAAACCATTTTGTGTATCTGCTTCAACCACACCAAATTTTTCAAGTGTTGTCAGTAGCGATTTCAAAGTCAGTTTTACACCTTCAAGCAAAGGTGTTTGTTCGTCGCCAGCGGCTTGAATCGCACGTTCAAGATTGTCGACTGAATCCAACAACTCTTTAGCAAATTTCTCAAGAACGGTATCTTTGTGTTTTTCAGATTCACGCTGGATACGTTCAACACTCTTTTGTGCTTCGTACACGGCATTTGCGGTACGGGCTTTTTCAAGTTTCAAGCTTTCTTCGAGTTTGGTGATTTGCGCTTGTAAATCTTCAACGCTAAGCTCGTTTGCTTGCTCTACACCTTCAGCTTGAGTTTGTTCAGTTTGTTGCTCATTTTGAATGTCTTGAGCTTGCTCATTTTGCTCATTAGCCATTGATGATCTCCGTTGAAAAAAGTTCTTAAACATGTACAGTCCTTTTGGCGTGAATGCTCATAGGGTTAAACCCGAACTGCCACATCTTGGTCATTCATAGATAGGGATGAAGTATGGGCAAGGCGACAAAATTCAAGCGTTCAGGTTGATTTAAATCTTTTAATTTTGCTGATTTAAGTAAAAATTTAAGTTTTCGATGACAAAAGCAATAAATTCTTGTGTGATTTTCGGTAAATGTTGCCTTGATGCATAGACTAACCACAAGGTTAGGTCGGGTGCAAAAAATCTGTAAATACCTGTTGTAAACGTTGTTGTGCAATATCCTGACGCACCAATAGCGTTGGGAACATGGCAATGCCTTCTGCTTTGAGACACATTTGATACAGGGCAATCACATCATTACTTTTAAACGTATTGATGAAGCATACCATTGCGTAGCAGGATCAAACCAAATGGCAATATTTCCGCGATGAAAAGCCTTTACAGATAGGTTTTTGCAACAAAGCCATTAGAAATATTAAAAAATCAGAAAATACCTCTTTTACCTGTGCTTGAGCTTGGCTATTGGCATGAAAGGCAAGCAGTGATTAGCAAAATGGTTAATGACTTTTTAAGATAAGCCATTTAGGTTACAGCATGATTTTGAATTCTTTATCTTGATCTACGACTTTATAACAGCATATAGTCGATATGAACAAGAACTATGGACAGGGCGAAAAAGGGGAAGAACGTGTCAGCATTACCTCAAAAAATTCAAACGATTTTAGATAAAGGACAAGGTCCTGCTGCACGAGCGCTAGATAAGCTGCCTAAGATTGTACAAGAATCATTGGCGAAAGTTTTAGGCTACCCATATCAATATCCAGATTTGGATGCTTTTACAAAATGCTTAATGGCAGTTCAAATTAAACAAGGGCGTGTTGGTTTTATTGGAGATGATCCGATCGAATCTCGCCGTCAATTTGATACACAAATGTTAGCGATTTTAAATAAATCGACTTCTATAGAATCGGTAGAAGATATACGTCTGCCTTTACAGAGTGGCACTGTTTTCGCAAGGCATTATCATCCTGCACCTAATAAAAAATTACCGATGATCGTGTTCTATCACGGTGGTGGTTTCGTCGTTGGTGGTTTAGATACGCATGATGAAGCCTGTCGACTCATTGCGAAGTACGCAAAAGTACAAGTTCTGAGTATCGATTATCCGCTTGCACCAGAAGCATCTCCGCAGTTACTCATTAAATCTTGTGATGATGCATTAGCATGGGTGTATCAAAATCGTCGTCAGCTAAAAATTTATAAAAATCGTATCGCTGTTGCTGGAGATAGTGCAGGAGGAAATATTAGTACTGTAGTTGCACAGCATGCGGTTGGTAAATCATATGCACCACAAGCTCAGTTGTTGTTTTATCCTGTTGTAGATTTTAAAAGTAAACATCCTTCTTTTTATGCCTATGGTCAGGGTCTGGTGTTAACCAGTAAAGATGTAGATTACGTCACTAAATATTATTCAACACAGCATCAAGTTGCGTTAGATGATCCATTAATCTCACCTACGTATGGAAGTCTTAAAAAACTAGCTCCAGCATTTGTGGTAACAGCAGGGCATGATTTATTACATGATGAAGGTGAGATTTATAGCCATAAACTAAGACAAAGTGGTGTTAAAGTGTATTATGTAGATTATCCAGATCAAACGCATGGATTTATTAATCTCACACCGATTTCGAATAAAGCTAAACGCAATACAATCGAAATCGCTAAAAACTTCAGAAAGTTTTGGGATAAACACAATTAAATAGGACTTACGCATTGACAGATTCAAAAAAGTATTAAAATGCTTTATAA
>CAZKJI010000251.1:0-2447 GCA_964553005.1 uncultured Acinetobacter sp.
GTTCAATATGTTGTGGACGAGTTGCTAAACGTTTTTCTAAGGTACCTTCATGATCAGTACAGGTTAGGACAAAATAAGGCATGGCAGTCGCTCAATGATTCAAAATTCAGTCGGTGGTTTTAAAATGCTTTCTTAAGAAAAATAGTATAGCAGCAAGGTAACTGATAGAAACGATAATATCGCCGAAAGCCGTGAATTCGCCCCAATATTTGCCTTGCATATAGACGAATCCAAAGAAAAAATGTAAAGCTGCAAGCAAAAAGAATTGTCCACACCACGCTAAGTTCAATCTCATCCATCCTTGATGACTTAACTCGAGTAATGAACCAAGAAGCTTTTTAATAATCGGGGTACGTTCTTTATTGAATAATGGGGTAACTAAAAAACCTATTCCAATACCGATATTGATGATGATTGCTTTCATTTTAATGTAGGTCACATCACTGAATACGAGTGTGATTCCACCAAAAATCACCGACATGACAACAATAAACCATTGCATTTTTTCCAGTTTAAATTTCTGGAAAAAGAACAAACAACCGTAAACAACAAGCGTTGAAATTAAAAGTGCACAGGTTGCAACAAGAATATGATTTTGATCGGTATTTCCTGTGCTACCAACCAACTGTAATAAAGGGTGATGACTATCTTTGGGATCAGTGGTTTTATAAAAATAAAAGAAGATAATAATCGGCAGATAGTCGAGCAACGCTTTCATGTTACAGTACGATGATGAAATAGGTCAGATAGCATAATACAAACCATGTTCGGTGTCGATTTACATACACATACCCACATTTCAGATGGTACGTACTCTCCAGAACAACTGGTAGAGGCGGCTGTTGACTTAAAAATAAAGATGCTTGCCGTGACAGATCATGACACGATGGATGCTTTAAGTCGTGCCAAGAAACATGCTCAAGAATATGATATTAAAATCATTTCTGGTGTGGAGATATCAAGCCAATGGTCAAGACCAAATATTAAAAAGAGTTATGGTGTTCATATTGTTGCTTTGAATATGCAAGATGAGACGCCTATAAAAGCAATGCTTGAAAATCAGAAAAAAGTCCGTGCTGAACGTGCGAAAGTGATTTGTAGCTTATTAGAGAAATGTATTGATTTTGATATTTACCCAGATGTGATTGCCAAAGTTGATGGACATCCAGACCGAGTGACCCGTACCCATATTGCCAAAACATTGGTAGAGAAAAATATTGTCAGTCGCCCACAACAAGCATTTGACCGTTTTCTTAAAGAAGGACAAAGGCATTTGTGAAATTTGAAGGTTTAGGGCTTAAAGAAACGATTGACGTGATCCATGCCAGCCAAGGCTTCGCAGTTTTAGCGCATCCAACCCGATATGATTTATCAGCGACCAATATTCGTTATTTAATTGAATTATTTGCTGAATCGGGTGGAGATGCTGTTGAACTTCCTCCGAGTGTAGAACCGGCATCAACACGTCAAATGGTGGATCGAATGATTCAGCAGTTTGATTTGGCTGTTTCGATTGGTAGTGATTTTCATGGTGAAAATATGCCGTGGATTAAACTGGGTAATACGCCTAGAGTGAAAGAAGGGCAGATAGGTATTTGGGAAAGTTTTAGATAAATCTGCACATGAAAAAAATAGAATTATATTTAATCATTATCTTTTTGATCATTATTTTATGGGGCATACAATGGATGTTTCACGGTTTTGCAATCTAATGATTTCTTTAATCTAAAAATCAATCTTTGCCGCTGTCAGTATTTGATAAATCATCAAATACTGAGTTTGATTACAACTGAACGAAACGTCATCGGTTTATCTAAATTTATAATTTACAATAAATTATGATCATGCGCTTGAATCGGTGGAGGGGTTGGGCGACCTAATGTTCCCAGTAACTCAATTTCAATTGAACGTACCATCGCATCTAAAGGCAAGTCATTGCTTTGTGTTCCAAATGGCTCTTCAATTTCTGTACTTAAAGCATCTAACCCCAAAAATGTATAAGCCAAAATTCCGACTAAAAGTGGGGTCACTAGACCTAATAAAGATCCCAAACTAAACGGCAGCATAAAGCAGAAAAAATATACAGTACGATTCAGTAAAACAGAGTAGGCAAATGGAATTGGGGTATTCGCAATACGATCACAGCCTGTTTGCATTTCACTTAAAGCCGCGACATGGCGGTTCATTTGAGTATAAATAATATCTGATATTTCACCTTCTTTCATGGCTTGTAATAGTTCCCATTGAATCAGGCTAAGTGTGTATTGTGGTGCATTATGTTGTTGATAGAGTTGAGTTAGTGCTTGCTGGCTTAGACCACTGGTTTCTATAAGTTCAGTGGGATTTGCTGTTTGGTGACGTAAGCGGTCGCGTAACACATTCGCAAATACAATTACATTTTGAATAATACGTTCGCGGCGAGCCTGAGTTAATACACGACAGTCACG
>CAZKJI010000252.1:0-2425 GCA_964553005.1 uncultured Acinetobacter sp.
ACAGAAAGCGAGTTGATCAAACCAATGTTTGGACCTTCAGGCGTTTCAATTGGACAAACACGACCGTAGTGAGTTTGATGTACGTCACGTACTTCGAAGCCCGCACGTTCACGTGTCAAACCACCAGGGCCAAGCGCAGATACACGACGTTTGTGTGTAATCTCAGACAATGGATTGTTTTGGTCCATGAACTGAGACAATTGGCTTGAACCAAAGAATTCTTTGATTGCAGCAGCAACAGGTTTTGCGTTGATCAAATCTTGTGGAGACAAGTTATCTGTTTCTGCTTGGCTTAAACGCTCTTTAACAGCACGCTCAACACGAACTAAACCAACACGGAATTGGTTTTCTGTCATTTCACCAACAGAACGTACACGACGGTTACCCAAGTGATCGATATCGTCGACTTCGCCTTTACCGTTACGAATTTCTACTAATGTACGTAATACATCAATAATATCGTCGTGTGACAGAATCCCTTCAACTTCACGTGACTTCTGATCAGTACCGACTTCGTAAGGACGACCCAAACGACGGTTAAACTTCATACGACCCACTGGAGAAAGGTCATAACGCTCAGAAGAGAAGAATAAGTTGTTGAATAAGTTTTCAGCAGCTTCTTTCGTTGGCGGTTCGCCTGGACGCATGACTTTATAGATTTCAACAAGTGCTTCTTCACGACCTGTTGTTGTATCCGCACGCAATGTATCTGCAACGAAAGGACCACGATCGATGTCGTTCGTGAACAGGATGTTAAACTGTTTAACACCACCTTCAGCGATCTTCACCATGATGTCATGGCTAAGTACGGTATTCGCAGGAATCACATCACCACTTTTCAGTGTGATATCTTCAGCTGTAATACGCTCATATAAATATTCATCAGGTACAGAAAGCTTGGCTAAGTTCGCAGCTTCCATTTGACGTACATGACGTGCATTAATACGTTTACCTTGTTCAACGATCGCTTTACCATCATTGTCTAAGATATCGAATTGTGCCATTTCACCACGTAAGCGATCTGGAACAAGATCAATCTGATAGCTACCCATATCAAGATATACAGGTACTTTTTCATAGAACAAATTCAAGATTTGTTCATTGCTATAATTCAAGGCACGCAGAATCACCGTTGCAAGCAGCTTACGACGACGGTCAATACGTACGAATACTAAATCTTTAGCATCAAATTCAAAATCTAACCATGAACCACGGTAAGGGATAATACGTGCTGAATACAACACTTTACCACTTGAGTGAGTTTTACCCTTATCATGATCAAAGAATACACCTGGTGAACGGTGTAATTGTGATACGATGACACGCTCAGTACCATTGATAACGAAAGTACCGTTATCGGTCATGAGTGGCATTTCACCCATGTAAACTTCTTGTTCACGAACGTCTTTAATTGATTTCGTTTCACGATCTTTAATGATCAAACGAATTTTTACGCGCATTGGTGCTGCATAAGTTGAACCACGTAAAATACATTCACGCACGTCAAACTCAGGCTTACCAAGACTATACTCAACAAATTCTAAAGCAGCATTGCCAGAATAACTTTCAATAGGAAAAACTGAACGAAATGCGGCTTGGAGACCGATATCTTCGCGATTTTTTGGAGTTTTACCGCCTTGTAAGAATGTACGGTACGAATCGACCTGAATCGACAGTAAGTACGGTGCTTCCATTACGTGGGGCAATTTACCAAAATTCTTACGGATCCGTTTCTTTTCGGTATATGAGTATGCCATCTGGAGTCCTCGGAAAGTAAACTAAACCCGCCTGCAGAACGGGTCTAGAAGGAATTACGCAGGCCGATATGGCCACCACTGTTTACAAATGCTGCAATTTTTAGTGGTATTAAAACGCTTAACAATATTTTTATAAGCAAAAAAATATTGGTAAGCGTTTGATTTCATGAATTTTGTTTAAATAATACGCGCAATAAGCGTAAAACTATCAAAAAACGAGCCGATTATTGTAACGCAAAAAGGCTGATGACCCAAGAGCCATCAGCCATTTTTTGGAGCCGATTATCAAAAATAATCGACTCCCTACAGCATTACTTAAGTGTAACTGTAGCACCAGCTTCTTCAAGCTTCTTCTTAAGCTCTTCGCCTTCTTCTTTAGAAACGCCTTCTTTAAGAACAGCAGGAGCGCCTTCAACAAGATCTTTCGCTTCTTTAAGACCAAGACCAGTTGCTTCACGAACTGCTTTAATTACAGCAACTTTGTTCGCGCCGAAAGAAGTCAACTCAACGTTGAATTCAGTTTGTTCTTCAACAGCAGCAGCAGCGCCTGGAGCAGCAGCAACAGCAACAGCAGCAGCAGATACGTTAAATTTCTCTTCGAAAGCAGAGATTAATTCAACAAGTTCAAGAACAGTTTTTTCAGCAACTGCGTTTAAGATTTCTTCGTT
>CAZKJI010000253.1:0-2422 GCA_964553005.1 uncultured Acinetobacter sp.
GTTAAATTGGTCTGCAAGTGATGCAAGCCAATTGATGCAAGATGATGATTCATTAGAGATCAGCCCGCAAGGTTCAACTTCGGTTACAACCACTTTACGAAGTGGTGGTTCTGCAAGTATTAGTTCATCTGCAACGCCACAAAAAAGCAGACAGATTCGAGATACCTCTTATTTCAGTAGCCAACCCGCTGTAAATGCACGTGCAGCCTTGGTGATGGATGCACAAACGGGCGAAGTACTGTTTAGTAAAAACAGTAATATGTCGGTACCGATTGCCTCAATTACCAAATTGATGACGGCTGTGATTACCGCAGATGCACGGCTGAATATGTCGGAAGAAATCACGCTACAGCAAATTGACTTTGCGGGTGCAGGTGGAAAGAATTCAAGTTCGACCTTGAAAGTAGGCGATACCATGAATCGAGCGGAACTTTTGTTATTCGCTTTGATGAAATCAGAAAATCCTGCTGCGGCAGCATTAGCAAGGACTTACCCAAGCGGACGTTCAGCATTTATTGCTGCAATGAATGCAAAAGCAAAACAATTAGGAATGACCTCAACCCGTTATGCAGAATCAACAGGTTTAGATCCTCATAATGTCTCCTCCGCACGAGATTTAGGTATTCTGGTCAGTGCGGCTTCACAATATGGCTTGATTCGTCAATTTTCTACCACGCCAACTTATGATTTTAATTTAGGTTATCGTATGCTTAAGTCAAATAATACCAATGCCTTAGTGCGTAATGGTGGTTGGAATATTAATCTATCTAAAACAGGATATATTGGTGAGGCTGGGCGCTGTGTGGTCATGCATGCAACTGTTAATTCACGTCCTGCTGTAGTCGTGCTATTGGGGGCTTCAACTTCTCAAGCACGTACCAATGATGCAACCAACTTATTAACTTGGCTGAGTACTTTACCGAAAAGAATTTAATTACTTACGCACGTAAAGCTCCTCATATGAGGAGCTTTTTTATATAACGTAACGACATTTTATGACGTAAAAAATGCTTTATTACTTTTATTTTGAGTAATTTTTGTTAGATTAGCATTTCAGACATTAATATTTATTTTGATTTCAAAAAAGCTAAAATTGGGGAAATAAGATGGCGACTTATGTGATTCGTGAGAAATATTTTGGTTATAACGATGAAGTTTTCTACGTAGCTGGCAATCGTATTGCGAATGTTTTTGATAATAAGCAACAGGCTGAATTAGCTTATAAAAAACTTGAGATAGATGGAGCGCGTGATTTTGCATTATATGAAGTTGAATCCCTTTTTGATGCTGATGAAGCATTATTGCAGCAATTAGATGACTTCGTATATTCACGTTGTGGTGAACATATTTGCGAAGAAGGGGATATTTCTGACGATGTATTACCAGTAAGTTTAAGTGACGATGATACCTTTGAATTTATTCAGCTTGCTGGAATGCAAAAATTCCAATTGGTTGAATTCGAAAATGAAGTCAAGTTTTATAGTTTATGGTCTGTAAAAAAACAACAATGGGTGGAGGAGCATGATGAATGCTTTGCGGGTTTAATATATTCAGAAAGTTTAGATGCTTTTAAATCTAAAGTTGAGCATATTTTTGCTGATTATGATTATTCAGCAATTGAAATAAAAGGCAGCTTGGATGAACTTTCAGCCCAACCGATTTTATTGCAAGCAATGATTAGTACACAATCTGGTTTAAGTTATGATGAAGCAAAACAAACTCTTGTCATTGATGCTTGGCAAGATGAAGCATTGTATGCTGTGAATTCGCTATTGAAGCAACCTTTGTTTGAAATTAAAGAAATTAATCTAGAAGAAATTCAAAAAATTGAAAAAGACTTAGCAAAACAATACAGCTATGATGAAGATTATGAATATGAAGAATAAAATCATGTTCTAGTTAATAAAATACCAGTTGCAAGCAACTGGTTTTTTATTACTAAAAATTTATTCTTACATATTTGAAAGAATAGAATCTTTAACTTGATCCATCGTTGCATCGATGGATAACATCACAGCATCCGCACATTGTTTGATTGCTGTATCTGGATCTTTCAAACCGTTACCTGTCACAGTACATACGATCACAGAACCTTCAGCAATTTTACCTGCTTTGATGTCACGAATAGCACCACCGATAGAAGCAGCAGAAGCTGGCTCTACGAAAACACCTTCATACATAGAAAGTAAGCGTTGAGCTTCAAGAATTTCGCTATCTTGAAGTTCATCGAACCAACCTTTCGAATAACGTACAACTGCTTTGGCATGATTCCAGCTTTGTGGATTACCAATACGAATAGCCGTTGCAACGGTTTCTGGACTTTCCACTGGAGCACCACGTAAGAATGGCGCTGCGCCAGAAGCTTGATAACCAACCATCGTTGGTAAGCCTTCAGGTTTAGGACCAGTGAATTGATCTGTTG
>CAZKJI010000254.1:0-2411 GCA_964553005.1 uncultured Acinetobacter sp.
ACGCAATTCGTGGTGAAGATGATTCAGGCATTATTTCAGTAAATGGTGGCGCAGCACACCAAGCTGATGTCGGTGATTTAGTCATTATTGCAACTTTTGGTGATTTCACTGAAGTAGAAGCAAACCTCCACAAACCACGTTTGGTTTATGCAAATCCGGACAATACAGTCAATCACACGGCAAACTGTATTCCTGTACAAATTGCATAAATATTGAAAAGATTTCTAAAAAGCCAGTCAATATGAACTGGCTTTTTTTATGGCTAGGTCGATACTAAGTGCTGAATAGAACTCATCAAAACAATTCAAAAACAATGACTTCTCCACGACAAAACCGAAACTTCATTTGCTTAAATTCATATTTCAATAGAACGATCCATTTCATAAATAGTTCCCTTTCCTCTCAAAAAACTAGCTATAATCAAAGCACATCGCTTCAGGGCGGGGTGTAATTCCCCACCGGTGGTAAGTTGGGCCTTGCAATCAAGTGACCTAATCAGCCCACGAGCCTGTATATATTTATATACTCGCAGATTTGGTGAGAGACCAAAGCCGACGGTATAGTCCGGATGAAAGAAGACGAAACCACTGAAATACGCTTTTCGCGTTGTTTTGGTGTACGCTTATTTTTTACATCAGTCCTGAAATGTTCAACCGTATCCTATTTACGAGAGCGTTTCATTATGTCGAGTTTAATTCAACCCGAACTTTTCTTTTCAGCCCTTTCCCCTGCTGAACAACGTATTCAACAAGCTTTAGAAGATATCCGCCAAGGCAAACCAGTATTGGTAATGGATGATTTCGATCGTGAAAATGAAGCTGATCTTATTATTGCTGCTGAAACACTCACTGTCGAAACCATGGCACGAATGATTCGTGATGGTTCTGGTATTGTGTGCTTATGTCTGACAGAAGAGTTGGCCGATCATTTAGAACTCCCACCAATGGTGGTCGACAATTCTAGCCAATTTAAAACAGCATTCACGGTAACGATCGAAGCGGCACAAGGTGTGACCACCGGTGTTTCTGCTAAAGATCGCGTAACAACAATTTTAGCTGCCACTAAAGATGGTGCTATTGCAAGTGACCTCAGTCGACCAGGTCATGTGTTCCCATTACGTGCACGTAATGGTGGCGTATTAACTCGCAGAGGACATACTGAAGGAACAATAGATTTAGCCCGTTTGGCTGGTTTAAAACCATCTGGCGTATTATGTGAACTGACTAATCCTGATGGCTCTATGGCATCAGGTATTCAAGTTCTAGCTTATGCTCAGACACATGGCCTTACCGTGATTAGTATCGAAGAATTGGTTCAATATCGCTTAAAACATAATATTTAATGAAACAAAAAAGCCTCGATCATTCGAGGCTTTTTATTGCGTTCCTGATTATGATACTTTTCGTTCTAAATTCAGTTGATTCACCGTATTAAGCAATTGGCTAAATTGTGAAATTTGAGCAATCGGTTGTACTTGAGCAAGTTCTTCTGCTGTGCCATAACCATAATTTACAGCAATGGTTTCAATACCATGGGCACGTGCACCAATCACATCATATTGTCGGTCTCCCACCATAATGCATTGCTGCGCATCCAATTGCTCTTTTTCAAGAATATAAGCTATTAGATCTACTTTATTGGTACGTTCACCTGTTAATTCACTGCCATACATTTCAGTAAAAAATTGATCCAAACAAAAATGGGCAAGGATACGTTTCGCATAAACTGTTGGCTTCGCCGTCGCTAAAAATAATCGATAACCTTGTAGTTGTAACTGTTGCAACGTTTCTACCACTGTTGCATAAACTTCATTTTCAAATAAACCAGTCACTGAAAAACGCTCACGATAAGCAAGTAACGCTTGTTCAGCAAAATCATCATCCTGAGTATTTAATAACTTTGCCAAAGAAGCTTTCAACGGAGGTCCAATCGTCCAATCTAAATCAACTCCATCCGCTAAAGGGTGGCCCAGTTTTTCTAAAGCATAACGAATTGAGCGATGAATACCCGCTTTAGGGTCAGTTAAAGTCCCATCTAAATCAATCAGAATATTTTTGATCGTCATTCGTTCAATCTCTTACAGCCTTACATAACATAGTCGAGAGTTTCTCGAAACTTACATATACTAGCGTAATTGAGAGAACAAAAGGAAATTGCTGTGCGTCCTACCGTACTATGTTTTTCAGGTTTAGATCCTTCAGGTGGTGCTGGTCTACAAGCAGATATAGAAGCCATAGGACAAAGCGGTGCACATGCGGCAATTGCTTGTACGGCTTTGACAATACAGAACTCACAACAAGTATTTGGTTTTGAAGCAAGTTCAAAAGAATTGCTGTTAGCTCAAGCAAATGCTGTGGTTGGAGACTTACCTATCAAATGTGTAAAATCTGGCATGTTGGGCACTACCGATA
>CAZKJI010000255.1:0-2410 GCA_964553005.1 uncultured Acinetobacter sp.
GGGTCGTCAATGACAGCTTTTATAATCATGAAAATGAGTATGTAAGAAGAAGATTATCCTCCTAATCTTGCTGTAGAAGCATTCCGCAATGTGTTCAAGCAAGCCAGTCTTCGACTGTGAAATTGTGAAAAATCATCTTTTATTGGAATAATCACTGAGAGCTGAAATTGGTATCATTAAAAAATAAATCAACATGTCCTAAAACCCAAGAAAAACAGGCTATTGTATATTTTGATGCGGCAAATTAGCTCTAGAATTCGAATGGTCTGGGAAAAGCAAAATTAAAGATTATTTGTTACTCTGGCATATCGAGGCATATTTTAATGCAGATTTCAGATCTAAATCTTCAAATGGTGAAAAAGCAGAATTACGCAAGTTAAATTATCTTGTAAATGATTTTCCTATTTGATTTGTTGGGAGGGTATTGGCTGAATTTGAATAGAAATTCTGTAACAATAAAGAGCTTTAATTATTATACTTAATAATATAATATAAAAATATATAATGTTTTTGCGGATCAATTATGTCTAGCATTATTTCTGCTTTAATCGGTGGTGGAATTTTAGGGCTTGCAGTCGTTGGCTATTTATATGTGAATGGTCGCATTACGGGTATCAGTGGGTTACTGTCTCAATTATTACAACCCAAGCTATTGGTTCGAAGCTCAGCTATGTGGTTCTTATTGGGGCTACTGATCACACCATTTATTTATCAGATATTTATAAAACCTGAGATTGTTATTAAATCATCTCCAATTGGATTGATTATTGCTGGTTTATTGGTTGGTTTTGGTACTCGTTTGGGTTCAGGTTGTACAAGTGGGCATGGGATCTGCGGGATCAGTCGCCTATCTATACGCTCCATGATTGCTACAGTTACATTCATGTTAGCTGGAATAATAACTGTATATGTTATTCGTCATATCTTTGGAGTTGCGCTATGAAGAATGCACTTGCTTTTGGATTTGGTAGCTTGTTTGCGCTAGGCTTGCTGGTTTCAGGAATGTCTAATCCTGAAAAAGTTTTAGGTTTTCTTGATATTTTTGGAAAATGGGATATCAGTTTGATGTTCGTGATGATAGGTGCAATCATTGTGGCGATTCTTCCATTTCAAAAAGCGATTCGAAATCCGAAAACGATTTTTGGTGAAGAAATATCATTACCAATCAGTACCCAAATTGATAAAAAATTAATAGTTGGGTCGAGTCTTTTTGGAGTTGGTTGGGGCATTGCCGGAATCTGTCCCGCACCTGCAATTACATTGATTGGACTAGGTTATTCACAAGCCTGGTATTTTATTGCTGCAATGCTGGTGGGAATGTTTATCCATCGCTTTTGGGCTGAACGATAGGAGACAAACTTATGCAACCTCAAGTCAAGGCATTCTTTGATCAGGATACCAATACATTCAGCTATGTGGTTACTGACCCAGGTACAAAGGTTTGTGCAATCATTGACAGTGTATTGAATTATGATGCGGCATCGGCTTCAACATCAACTCAGGGTGCAGATGAAATTATTCAATACATTGAAGAAAACCAGCTCAAGGTGGAGTGGATTTTAGAAACTCATGTCCATGCGGATCATCTAACTGCCTCACAATATTTAAAAAGCAGGGTAGGTGGCAAAATTGCCATGAGTGAAAAGATTGCAATTGTGCAGGAAATTTTTAGTGCAATCTATCATATTGATCTTAAATATTTTAATACCCATCAAACCTTTGATTACCTATTTAAGGATCATGAACATTTTAAGATTGGTGAGATGGATGCCTACAATATTCCAACTCCAGGCCATACGCCAGCTTGTCTGAGTTATGTGATTGGTGATGCTGTTTTTGTCGGTGATACATTATTTATGCCTGATTATGGGACAGCGCGTTGTGACTTTCCAAAGGGTAGTGCGGAAATTTTATATGACTCTGTGCAGCAGCTTTATAAGTTACCTGAACAGACTCGCGTTTTTCTTTGCCATGACTATAAGCCTGATGGAAGAACTGAATTTGTGTATGAAACCAGTATTCAAGCACAAAAGCAGGGAAATATTCATTTAAATGCCAAAACAGCTAAACAGGATTTCGTGCATATGCGTCAGGCGCGTGATGCGACATTAACAATGCCCAAATTGATTCTACCTTCCATACAAATCAATATGGATGCAGGACGTTTTCCTGAACCAGAATCCAATGGAATACGTTATCTGAAATTACCGCTAAATTATTTCAAATCCTAGACTTATCTTAGGAAACCTTGTTTTTGGTAATAAGGATTCTTTTCGCTTAACTATATAAATAGCCTAAGTGAATTTTAAAAATTTAGAGGATAAAACTATCTCATAACTTAAAAACAGGATTTAATCTTTAGACAATGATGACATGTGGACAAGAGGTTCGTGGGGAAATCGTGACAACT
>CAZKJI010000256.1:0-2397 GCA_964553005.1 uncultured Acinetobacter sp.
AGCGGTTCAATCGCAAGCCGTGATACACAAGTCATCCCCAGACCATTGGCAACAATTTTCAGGATGGCTTCATTGTGACCGAGGGTTAAACGAATGTTGGCATCTGGTAGATCTTGTAAAATCGCATTGTCAAAAACTTCACGTGTGCCTGAGCCTTCTTCACGTAAAATCCATTCAACCTCATGGAAATCTGCTGGTGTAATTGGGCGATCTAACTTTGCTAGAGGATGATCAGGTGCACAGCAGACTGCAAGCTCATCATCTCGCCAATGGATACATTGCAATTGAGGCAAATGACAAGAACCTTCGATCAAGGCTAAATCAAGCTGAAATTGATTCACTGCTTCAATCATTTGGCGAGTATTGCCGACTTGTAATTGAAGATGGGCTTGAGGATGATGCTGTAAAAATTCAGCCATCAGATCAGGCATTAAATAATCACTGATCGTTAAGGTTGCACCTAAACGTAAATCAATGCTTTGCAGTTCACCTTTAGCAGCTTGTTCAAAGGATTCGCAGCGACCCAAAATTTCTAAGGCTTGAGGTAATAAAAAACGCCCCAAATCATTCAGTTGTAAACGCTTGCCTAAACGGTCAAATAAAGGCGCACCTAAGCCATCTTCTAAATCAGCTAAAGCCATACTTGCTGCACTTTGTGTCAGTCTGACAGCATCACTCGCTTTGGTTACTGTTCCTTCTTGTGCAACCGCCACGAAAACAGCCAATTGGCGTAAGGTCATGCGCATGTTAAATAGCCTTAATGTTTTGAGTATCCATCAATTATTCGATCATGCTAACATGAGCCTACTGTTTCGTGCCACGTTCAAATCATGTCAATTGAAAAATTTAGCGTAGAAAAAGTTCTATCTGTTCATCGTTGGGCTCACAATCTTTTTAGTTTCACCATGACCCGACCTGCTCATTTTAAATTTACAGCAGGGCAGTTTGCGCGAATTGGTTTAATGGTTGGCGGTGAGCTAGTTGTAAGAGCTTATTCTGTTGTTTCTTCCCCCTTTGATGAAACTTTAGAATTCTTTTCGATTGTTGTTCCCGATGGTGCATTTACGTCAAATTTGCAACACCTTAAAGTTGGTGATGAACTTTATTTAGATAAAATATCTTATGGTTATTTGACTTTGGCTCGGTATCAACAACCTTTACCACAAGATCTTTGGCTATTGGGAACTGGTACTGGACTTGCACCATTTCTATGCATGTTACAAGACTTTGAAACTTGGAATAAATATAAACATATTCATCTAGTTTATAGCGTTCGCACAGAGTCCGAGTTGGCTTATGTGGAACGTATTGAAGAAATCGCAGCATCATTTGGTGAAGGGCATTCTGGATTTAAATTCATTCCAATTGTTACCCGTGATGCTAAAGCCGCATTACATGATCGACTCCCAATTTTAATTGGTAATGGCGAATTAGAAAAAGCAGCAGGATTAGCTTTGAACCCTGCCAGTAGTCATGTGATGTTGTGTGGTAATCCTCAGATGGTTGAGGATACAAAAGAGGCACTTAAACAACGAGGTTTAACGATGAATCGTCGTGGTGAAGGTAATATTGCAGTAGAGAATTATTGGTAGTCGTATGATATGGATATGTCTTAATGTACAAACATATCCATAAATTCACGGATCTCTTGAATGGCAGTATCGACATCAGTGTTTAGCCATGTCGGTTCAAAAATACCGATATAATGTTCTAAACGGTCTTGAGGAACAACAAGGCGAACAGGGCAATCTTCTTCGAGTAAGCGCCAAGGTAAAATAGGCACTTCATTGTCTAAAAAAGGTTGTACATTTCGAATATCGATAATCATTGCATTTACACAATCAGGTAAAGGCATGACGGAGAATTCTTCAGTGCGACGACGGAAGTATTCTAAATCTCCCCATTTTAAGATATAACTTGGCTTATTGAACTCAATAATTCCTATTAAATGTTCATCACGTGTGTGATGTAAAAAACATTGATGAGTAACATCCGTGTCTAAATCAAGAGAAACACTTTGTTGACTATAGGGCATAAAGCAAAACATATGAGAAACGAAGCCGACTAGTATAGCTTATTTTTAGCGTATTCTAAAACCGACTATATTTTAAACAAAAAAATAAATAAAAAAAAGTAGAGTTCTGCAAACACAGCAACGATAGTCCGAAGCTTTTTCACACAATGCAACATTGAGTATTGCTAAGATAAAAACCTAACAAATAAAAGGATGAGGGCTGCTATGATGCATGATTTTAGTAAGCCACAACCTCATGTGGCGAGTCGAGAGGAAATTGCAAAGAAAAAGAAACTACCCGTTTATATGCTGATCATTGTGGGGGTTTTCCTAATTGCACTTCTTGTTTATATGGTCGCGGATCATTCAGCGAATCCAACTGC
>CAZKJI010000257.1:0-2389 GCA_964553005.1 uncultured Acinetobacter sp.
GATCAAAATTACCCATAACATCAAAATTTGGATCATCGTTTCTTAAGTCATTCATGCTTTTACCCGCTTAATCTGCGCCCCTAAACTTTGCAATTTTTCTTCCACACGCTCGTAGCCACGATCAATATGGTAAATACGATCAACCAGTGTTTCCCCCTCTGCAACCAGCGCAGCAAGAACGAGTGAAAACGAGGCGCGTAAATCGGTTGCCATAACAGGCGCAGCTTGTAGTTTTTCTACACCTGTAACCACCGCATCATGTCCATCGACCTGAATGTTGGCACCCATACGTGAAAGTTCAGGCACATGCATAAAACGGTTTTCGAAAATCGTTTCTGAAATTGTTGCAAAACCACGACCAATGGCGTTGACGGCCATGATCTGTGCCTGCATATCGGTTGGAAACTCTGGATGAGGCAATGTTCTAAAACTCACCGCCTTAGGACGCTTGCCTTGCATATCCAGTTCAATCCAGTCCTCACCACGCGTGACTTCTGCACCCATTTCCTCAAACTTGTCCAACACACTTTCCATAATATAAGGGTTGGTGTGTGTAGTTTTGATTTTTCCACCCGTAATCGCAGCAGCAGCCAGATATGAACCTGTTTCAATACGATCAGGCACAACACTATGTTCGCAACCATGTAAACGTTCAACACCTGTCACGATCAGTGTATTGGTATCCAGCCCTTCAATTTGTGCGCCCATTTTATTGAGCATATTGGCTAAATCAGTAATTTCAGGCTCACATGCTGCATTGCGGATTGTGGTCACACCATCCGCCAAAACCGCAGCCATCAGGATGTTTTCCGTACCACCTACAGTGACCATATCAAAAACGACTTCACCGCCTTTTAAACGACCATCAATCGAAGCATGCACATAACCATTTTCCACTTCAATCTTGGCGCCCAGCGCTTCCATCGCCTTTAAATGCAAGTCCACTGGACGCGAACCTATGGCACACCCACCTGGCAATGAAACTTTTGCATTGCCGTAACGTGCCAGTAATGGACCCAGCACCAAAATCGAGGCACGCATGGTTTTTACTAGATCATAAGGGGCAAATTGATTACTTAAAGTACTGGCATCGGCATAAACCGTATCACCTTCATAACTGATGGTTACGCCAAGGCCTGCAATAATTTTGCTGATGGTGTGTACATCTTTTAAATTGGGAACATTATGAATCGTGACTGGATCATCAGTTAAAATCGTGGCTGCCAATAATGGTAATACGGCATTTTTAGCACCAGAAATGCGCACTTCACCCTCGAGCTTAACACCACCCGTAATCAAAAATTTATCCATTAATATTTAGGCTCCGAAAAGGCTTGCTTTGCGCCATTCGTCTTTTGTCATTGCACGAATCGTAACAGCGTGAACTGCACCACTCGCAATATAGGAATTCAGGGGTGCATAAACAGCCTGTTGACGAGTCACAGTCCGCTTGCCATCAAATTGATCGTCAACAATGCGAAGGTCAAATTTCCCAGCTTGTCCACTCACTGCCACATCTGCTTCAGGGAAAGCTTCTTTTAAAATTTGCGTGAGCTGCTCACTATTCATTACCAAGACCTCTTATACAAGCATTGCTGTAAAATCATATATTTTACTATAACTTTTTCACATAATTCAGTAAGGTTTCATTTTTATCTATAAAAAAAGAGGCTTTCTAAAAAGCCTCTTCTATTAGAACACCAAAATCAGGATAGTAGCGCAAGTTCATGCTGATACGAACACTGCATCTTTCTATGTTTGGCAAGCTGTCGTTTTAATTTTTCTGTCAACTTTTTAATCGAAGTATACATATCATCAGCTGTCGCCTGAGCAAACAGCTCAACCCCTGGCAAACGTATAATCGCTTCCGCAATATGATTTGAGCTCCCTTTATGAGAACGTCTATCAATTTGATGATCTTTAGCCAATTTGATTTGCATACTATTCACTTGATCTAGATGCTTAGTCATTTGACTAAATTTCATTTTTATATTTTCTTCAATAGCAGGCGTAATGGTTAAATGGTGTCCACGAATCGTTATTTGCATAATTCTATCCCTCACCTTTTTCTAAGGATACAAAGAATCGCCCAAGCAAATTTAATGCATATTAAGATTCAACATTCATTAAATCATTTTAGCGATTCCTTTAGTGATTATTAAAAAGATTCATTATTCCGTAATAATGAATCCCTAGAATAGTCACACCTTGAAATTTAGATCAAGACTTTTCTTTCTGAAGATGAGGGAATATGTAACGATTCGCGATATTTTGCAACTGTACGCCGTGCCACTTCAATTCCCTCCTCTTTCAGCATTTCAGCAATTGCATTATCCGACAAAGGTTTACGTGGATTCTCGTTTGAAACCAACTTTTTGATCATGGCACG
>CAZKJI010000258.1:0-2377 GCA_964553005.1 uncultured Acinetobacter sp.
AAGATGCCGTCCACAAAGGCTTGCAACGCTGCGGGGGCCAGTTGGTGGCGGGTGGCAATGTCGGCCAGCTCGGCGCTGTCTTTTTCCTTCTTGAACTTGGTGTAGCCCTCGCGGATGGCGGCCTCGCTCAGGCCCTCGCCCGCCTTCAGGGTGTGGATGTAGGCGGCGATGTCTTCGCGCTCGTTCATGAATTTGGCGTCGGACAGGATCAAGCCCAGCAGCTCGTCCTTGGTCATCTTTTGCTTGCCGCCGCCTTGCAGCCCCTGCTGTGAGAAGCGCGACATGAGGCCCATGATGTAGTCGTAGTCGATGACGCTGCTGGCGAACAGCACAAATTCAAAGTCGAGCTGGTCTACGGCATCGGTTGCTGCGCCGCCCTGCCCTTCGCTGCCTTTGTCGTGCTGGGCCTGTTGCGCTTTGAGGCGCTGGGCAGTTTCAAGGTAGGCACCGCGAAAGGCTTGCAGTTGCTCGGCGGGCAGGATGTGTTCGATGGCGGTGGTGTTGTCTGCGGTGAGGTCGGTGTATTGGTCGAGCTGGGTTTTCAGGCGCTGCACTTCCTTGAAGTTCTGGATAAAGGCGGCGCGGGCGTCGTCGCCCTTCAGGCTGTGGACGGCCTCGGGCGTGCAGGCCAGGCCCTGGCTTTGCATGAAGTCGGCCAGCTTGGTGACGGCGGCGTCCAGCTTCTGGATGACGACCGGGGCTTTGTCCACCAGCCAGATTTCGCGGGCTTGCTCGCCCGTTTTTTCGCCCGAGAACAGGGCAATGGCGGCATCGACATTGGCTTGCTGTTGGCGAAAGTCGAGGATGTTGCCGTAGGGCTTGGTGCCGTTGAGCACGCGGTTGGTGCGCGAGAACGCCTGGATCAAACCGTGGTGCTTGAGGTTTTTGTCCACATACAGGGTGTTGAGGTACTTGCTGTCAAACCCGGTGAGCAGCATGTCCACCACGATGGTGATGTCGATTTTGTGGTGCGGAGCCGCCGGAAAAGCCTTGCGCAGGTCTGCGTCGGGCCACTGGTGGTCTTTGATGCGCTTTTGTACGCCCTGGTAGTACAGGTCGAACTCGCTGATGGAATGGTTCGTGCCGTAGCGGGCGTTGTAGCTAGCTAGGATGGCCTTGAGGGCAGCCTTTTTACCTTCGGGGTCCACCTGGTTGTCTTCTTTTTCTTGGGGCAGGTCTTCCTGAATTTGCTTCACGTCGGCATCGCCCTCGGCCGGTGGCGAGAACACACAGGTGATGTTCAGCGGCACAAAGGCGGGGTCGGCTGCCTGCCTGGCCTGCTGCAGTTCGTCAAACAGGCGGTGGTATTCAATGGCGTCGTTGATGCTGGCGGTGGCCAGCACGGCGTTGAAGCGGCGGCTGGCGGTGGCCGTGTCGTGCTTGGCCAGAATGGCTTCGATGACGGCCTTTTTGGCCAGGGCCTCGCCGGGCTTGGGTGGGTTTTTCCCCTCGGGCTTGTAGTAGTCCACATGAAAGCGCAGCACGTTGGCGTCTTCAATGGCGTGGGTGATGGTGTAGGCGTGCAGTTGTTTTTGGAACAGGTCTTCCGTGGTCTTCATGGAAGCCTGTTCGTCCTCAATCTGCGTGCGGCTGGAGTTGGCCTCAAAAATGGGCGTGCCGGTAAAACCAAACAGTTGCGCCTTGGGGAAGAACTCTTTAATGGCCTGGTGGTTGTCGCCAAACTGCGAACGGTGGCATTCGTCAAAGATGAAGACGATGCGCTTGTTGGCCAGCGGTGCCAGTTGCTCTTTGTAGGTGGCTTTGCCGTCTTTCTTTTGCTGTTTGTTGCGCTTGCTGTTTTCGTCCAGCGCCAGGCCCAGCTTTTGGATGGTGGTGACGATGACCTTGTTGGCATAGTCGTCAGACAGCAGGCGTCGCACCAGCGTGGCGGTGTTGGTGTTTTCTTCTACACAGCCTTCTTGAAAGCGGTTGAATTCTTCGCGGGTCTGGCGGTCCAGGTCTTTGCGGTCCACCACAAAGAGGCACTTCTCCACATCGGGGTTGTCTTTGAGCAGCGTGGACGCTTTGAAGGACGTGAGCGTTTTGCCGCTGCCCGTGGTGTGCCAGATATAGCCGTTGCCGTTGTTTTGGTGAATGCACTCGACGATGCGTTTGACGGCATAGACCTGGTAGGGCCGCATCATCAGCAGTTTTTGCTCCGATGCCACCAGCACCATGTAGCGGCTGATGGTTTGGCCCAGGGTGCATTTGCCCAAGAACTTGTCGGCAAACTCATCGAGCTGGGTGATCTTTTTGTTGAGCTCGTCCGCAAACTGGTAAATGGGCAAAAACCGCTCGTCTGCATTGAACGCAAAGTGCCGAGCGTTGTTGTTGGCGAAGTAGTAGGTGTTGGTGCGGTTGCTGACGATGAAGAGCT
>CAZKJI010000259.1:0-2371 GCA_964553005.1 uncultured Acinetobacter sp.
TTCAAACTTGCATATTCAACATGACCTGTTGACATATAAATGCCATTTTCAGAGAAAGGATGTAAAATTATCCCATAGTGATATTCTAGACACAAGTGGTTGGATGCTGTGATCTAATTAAAATATTGATTTTAAAATTAATTCATTCGGCGCAAACTGAGAATAGCGATATCATCAGCCACATGGTCTGGAGCTTGGAACGAATCATTTTGAAGATGAGAGACCAGTTGGTTAAATTGTTCATTCAAACCACCATCAAAAGGTTCTAGCGCACCATCGGAACATAAAATAAAACGAGAATGGCGATTTAATATACAATGATGTTCTTCGACTTCCAGTTCTTCGGTCAAGCCTAATGGAAAGCTGCTGGTTGTCAGAATCTGGGGAGGCTGATTCGGTTCAAAAATGATGGGAGGAGGATAGTGCCCTGCACTTGACCAACGGATTTCATGACTCACCAGATTCAGAATTCCTGCCACCATAGTGATATGCTTTTCAATATTTTCCTCTACCAGCATGGCATTGAGCTTCTGAATAAGCTGGCTTGGTGTCTTTGACCTGCCATGAAAGGCTGCCATCCATGAAGTCAATAAGCTACTGGTCACGCCATGTCCAGACACATCGGCAAGATAGAATAGGATTTCTTCATCATTGAGTCGCCAATAATCATACCAGTCCCCTGAAAGGTAGGCGGAAGGCTGAAAAAAGGATTCAAACTGATAATTGGGCAATTCAATTGGATTGGGTAACAGGCGTTTCTGCAACTCAGCAGCAGAGGGGAGGTCTCGGCTATCCTGGTTACGTTTATATTGGGCATCAATTTTAAATAAGGCGTGAACAGGATTTTTAGGTAGACTATCCCAGATCCAGCCTGCTAATGCCCCCATTTCCCATGCTTGGGCCAAAGCAGTTCCTTCATCTGCAAAAGCCAGCACAATGGTGGGTAATTTCCATTGGTATTTTAAAAAGTCCTGAACATCCGCAATTGCAATAATTGTGGGATCATACAAATCTAAATCATCAACATCAATGACTTGCAAACTCGGTAACTCATTTAATGACTGATCTAAACAAGGTATTGAGCGTGTGGGCTGAATGAAATACATAGATGAATAGCCGATCCTTTGTATGATCATTTTTTTAATTCATCATAGATGAAAGATGATGAAAAACATAGTATTGCCAACATTTAAAATCGTTGACAATGCTGAAGTCCATAGTGAAAGATCTTGTCTTTTTATTTGTCATCAGCAGATGAATCATCTGTATCATCTTCATCACTAATAAATGAAATATCGGCTGAATCCCCATGCTTTTCAGCAATTTGGAAAGCTTTACGCTGTAGATAGAAATCACGAATCATCGCATATTTATCCCCTTTCAGGCTTTCTTCAATATCAAGAATCTGGGAACGGGCATCAACTACTTGTAACAAATTCGTTGACCAATATATGCCTTTCTGATCATCCAGCAAATATTTTTGAGGACGACCATAACTATCAGCCAGTAAGCCAAAACCATCACGGAACGTACTTGGGCCAAAGAAAGGCAGCATGACATAAGGACCTGAGGCAATACCATAATAACCTAGCGTTACCCCAAAATTCTCTTCTTCTGTTGGCAATCCTAGACGACGTGCAGGGTCAGCAAAGCCTAAAGTCGTTAGGGTATTGATCGTGAAGCGGCCTAGACTTTTGGCAGCACGTGTTGGACGGCCCTGTATGAACTGGTTGACTGCATTCCATGGTTCACCCAGGTTTTTCCTGAACTGACGATAAGGACTACGAACCTCTTCTGGAACCTTGGCAACATATTGTATAGCTACTGGCTTTAATATATTACGGTCCAGCATGTCATTGAATGCATAAATCTGGCGATTCAATGGTTGTAAAGGGTCTTTTACCGCATCAGGTTGAGCTGCATTTGCATTTACTTTTAAATCATTCTTGGTGAGATGCTTCAAATCTTTTATTGCTTGAATCGTGGTCGGGTTTTTCTGTTCGGTTGTTACCTGATTCTCAGTAGTATTGCTCTGGTCTACAGATTCATTGGGAGTCTCTTGCGCGAATACTGATGAACATGCTCCAACAGTTAACAACCCAAGCAAGATAAAATTTGAGTAATGCATATAAGTCCTTAATCGCGTTAGAGCGAAATTACAGTCATTAAATGATTGCCTTGATGCAAACATTATATAAAAACGGCATATAGTTTAATTGTTGTTCTGGTATTAAAACAAATTCGGTTGAAAAATATAAGCTGGAAAGTGTTTTTGATTGGAAAATGTTCACTTAAATAAAATAACTGAAAAAAGCCCTTGCGTGTGTTTTGAAATGGTGTAGAATGCACATCCATCGGCGGTGATGCAGAT
>CAZKJI010000260.1:0-2344 GCA_964553005.1 uncultured Acinetobacter sp.
TGAGCAAGAATGGTTAGAGTTTAAAGAAAACTACCATAGTGCCGAAGAAATTGGAGAGCGTATTTCTGCCCTATCCAACGGCGCATGTTTATGTAACAAGCGCTATGGCTACTTAGTTTTTGGGATTAAAGACCATGATCAAAGCATTGTAGGCACAAACTTTGATCCCAAAAAACAAAAAGCCAAAGGCAATGAGGATTTAGAGTTTTGGTTACTGACACGCTTAAACCCACGTATTGACTTTAAAATCCATGAGCTGGAGATTGAGGGTAAACATCTCGTTTTATTTGAAATTCCAGCGACTAGCGGCTCACCAGTGAGCTTTCTACATGAAGCCTATATCCGTATTGGGAGTTATACCAAAAAACTTAAAGACTATCCCGATAAAGCCAAGAAAATATGGCAAAGCATGGAAACCGATTGGAGTGCTGAAATCTGTCCCGATGCGACATTACAAGATTTAGACCCGATTGCGATTGCTACAGCCCGACAGCTTTTTATCCGTAAAAATCCACGCTTGGCTGAAGATGTTCCCAATTGGGATGATGCGACATTTTTAAATAAAGCCCGTGTGACTATTCAAGGGAAAATCACCAAAACGGCGATTGTATTGCTTGGTTTACCCGAATCAGCGCACTTTATTAACCCTGCCGTGGCACAAATTACATGGATTTTAAAAGGTGTGGATGGTGTTGAAAAAGACTATCAACATTTTTATACGCCATTTTTACTTGCAGTTGATGAGCTGTATCACAAAATTCGAAATCTAAAATATCGTTATATTGTCGATGGTACACTGTTCCCTGAAGAAGTCGATCAATATGACCCCTATATTATCCGTGAGGCATTGAGTAATGCTATTGCACACCAAGACTATCGTTTAGGTGGGCGGATTACGGTAGTGGAAAAAGAAGATTCAACGTTGACCTTTCAGAACTATGGCAGCTTTTTACCTGTTTCTATTGAAAATGTCATTTTAAACGATGCACCTGAGCAAAAATATCGGAATACATTTTTAGTCAATGCCATGATGCAGCTCAATCTGATTGATACTATTGGTAGTGGTATTCGCAGAATGTTCTTAAAGCAAAAAGAAAAGTTCTTCCCTATGCCAGATTATAGCTTTGAAAATAATCGGGTTCAGGTGAAATTTACAGGTAAAGTGCTCAGTATGGACTATGCTCGTAAACTTGCTGAGTTGCCTGATTTATCCCTCACCAATATTATTGCGCTGGATCAGGTACAAAAGAACCAGTTAATCAGTGATGATGACGCTGCCGAACTTAGAAAAAAAGGTTTAATTGAAGGTAGAAAGCCAAATTATTGTATCTCGGCAAATGTGGCTGAACAAACAGATCAGCAAGCAGAATATTTAGAAATGCGTGGTTTGGATGATCAGCATTATCAGGGACTCATTTTGGAATATTTACGCAAGTTTAAGCAGGCGAAACGAGCTGATTTTGAAAAGTTATTAATCGATAAATTACCGCAAATATTAGATGAAGACCAGCGTAGACATAGAGTACGTAATTTATTGCAAAAAATGCGTAGAGATGGTTTGGTCGAAGCTAAAGGTTTGACATGGTATTTAAAGAAGAGCTAGTTTTAGCTAGTTTTAGCTAGTTTTAGCTAGTTTTAGCTAGTTTCTTATATAAATTATTGTTAATTAAATATTTAATTATGAGAGAAATATGACAGTACAAAGCGAATATCAACTTGAAAATGAACTGATTGCACAACTGCAAGGACTGGGCTATGCAACCGTTACCATCAAGGATGAACGCCAACTACTGTCTAATCTCAAAACACAAATTGAACGTGCCAACGGACTTGCACCATTATCAGAAACTGAGTGGAAGCAGGTCATTAGCTTTCTCAATACAGGCACAGTATTTGAACGCGCTAAAAACCTACGTGACCAGTTTCCTGTCAAATTTGATGATGGCTCAAGCAAGCACATTTTCTTTTTATCAGATGACCCAAGCAAAAACGTATACCAAGTCACCAATCAAATCACGGTAGATCATCGTGATTTTAATGGTCGAACCAGCCGTTTTGATGTGACCTTACTGGTCAATGGTTTGCCCTTGGTACAGATCGAGCTAAAAAAACGCGGCATGGAAATTGCCGAAGCCTTTAATCAAACGCAACGCTATATTCGTGAGGCGTACTGGGCAGGGCAAGGGCTGTTTGGTTTTATTCAGCTGTTTGTGATCAGTAATGGCGCAAATACTCGTTACTACTCTAACGGTACAACAGGCATCGAGTTTGCCTTTCCGTGGGCAGATTTTACCAATAAACATATCAATGAAATTGTCGATTTTGCGGATGCATTTTTAAATCA
>CAZKJI010000261.1:0-2340 GCA_964553005.1 uncultured Acinetobacter sp.
TGTTTGGCACAACAACAAAGTCTGGATGATTTGCTCAAAATGCCTGCTGAACTTGGGCAATTGCATTCCTTTAGCTTAACTCATCAACCAGCACAATTCGCTTTTGAAAGGGTGGAGTAATGTTGCCATTTTTGGTTGCCCTGCAATTTCTCACCATTGTCCCTGTGCAATTAAAACAAATCCCGACAGCAAGGCAAAATGCACAGTCCTTACTATTTTATCCCTTGATTGGTTTATTGATTGGGTTTGTTCTATTTGGATTATCTATTGTTCTGATTAAGTTACCCACCATTCTGTTAGCCAGTATTGTCTTGGTCGTCTGGGTTTGGCTGACAGGTGGCCTACATTTGGATGGTCTTGCCGATACCGCAGATGCATGGGTTGGCGGTTTCGGAGATCGAGAACGCACCTTAAAGATTATGAAAGACCCAGCATGTGGGCCAATTGGTGTGCTCAGCCTCATCATAGTATGTTTGTTAAAATTTGCAGCACTTTACGTTTTAATTGAACAGCATTTGAATGTATTTTTGGTACTGGTTCCTATGCTTGGACGTAGTGTCGCCTTATTTTTGTTTTTGACCACAACCTATGTCAGAGATAAAGGTTTGGGACGTTCAATGACACATTTTCTTCCAAAAACTATTACATGGATGGTTTTTGTGATTACATTGTCATTGCTTTGTATGTTTAAATGGTGTGGATTAGTCGTACTGATTAGCTTTTTACTATCGGTTGTTTATTTACGTTTTATCTTTATCAAAAGAATTGGCGGAATTACAGGTGATACCATTGGGGCTGCAATCGAATTGCTGGAAACGAATACACTTATCACTTTTGTGGTTGCTTATTTTTATATTTCCTAAAGTTTAAAATACTTGTTCAAGTTAAGAAAATTGTGAATACTCAAGCCTGACAACCTATGGATTTTTCTTTAAAGGTTTGGGTAAGTTCAGTACCACCTGAGCATCGTGAAAATCACATCATAAAAATGGGTGAGTTCTTCACATGTGATTTCATCAGGCTTATTGTTGATGGCGTGAATCATCATACGTAGGTTTTGTTTACTTATTGCCAACTTTTCCTCAAGGTCTTCAATAGGAAATCTCATTGCAGGCCAAAATCTTTCATGGAATACTTTATTTAACATAATATACATTATACGAAATTTAATAACTTTAATTATTTGATATTAAATAAATTTAAAAATACATTCTCATAAAAATATTGGCAATAAAACTATTTATTTCACATGAATCTATTTTCTTTATATTCTAAACTCTTTCAAAGATGCTTCCCTATAAAATTTTGGCGTAACATTTGTCCAATTTTTTAAAAGCACGCGAAAAATGAGAAATATCTGCATAGCCCAAACGTTCGGAAATTTCATTAATCGATAACTGGTTTTCCCTTAAAAGATTTTCCGTCTGTTTTCTACGAATTTCGCTCATGATATTTTGAAAAGATGTTTGTTCACTATAGATGAATTGCAGCCTTTAAAATTTCCTGTTTTTAGAAAATTTTGATGAAAAAATGCAACCATTGAATTGATCAAGAAAACTAAACAGCTATTTAGTGAATACCAAATAGCTATTTTATGCATTTTAATTTTTATGCTGCAACTTATAACACTCATCAAGGGCAAGCTCATAATAAGCCAAGCCTTCTTTCGCTGCTAAAAAAGCTTTTCTCTGAGAAACTGGATCTTTATCGCATAATCTCTTAATCAGCTCCATCGCCTCATAAGGATGCAGGTCATCATAATGTGCATGGGCTCTTAACCAGGCCAGTGAACGTTTATTAATATTGACTTCTGGATGTTGGGTATAAGTTTGAATGCCTTTATAAACCTGTATGGTCCAGTCCCCTGTTGCCCACTCAATTGCCAGATTTGTTGCGGCAATACTTTCAGCCAGACTCCCTCTATAATTGATTGTCCAAAGAAAATGGTTGACTGCATTCATGGCGGCAGGTGGTCTTACTTCGTTCAGCGTTTCGAGTGTGAGACCGAATCCCAGTGCCCAGTCCTGATACCAGTTTAAATGGCGTTCTTCAACCTTAATATTTTGAATAAGCCAGTCTCTGGTTTCAGTCACCCCATCAAGTGAGAACGAGGTTGCCTTAGCCAGTGCCCCTGCCATATAGGATGGAAAATGAGCCACCAATGGGTAAAAATTAAGTAGTGCTGAGCGGAAACACTCAAGGCTCAATGAACCACTCGCCATATCTAAAAATAAAGGATGTTTACTCACTCTCTCTTTTGCAGGTAACAGTTCATCCCAGAACCGTTGAGCCCATTCATTATGAGGAGTAATTTCTAGTTTTGTTCCGTATTGATTCATA
>CAZKJI010000262.1:0-2329 GCA_964553005.1 uncultured Acinetobacter sp.
AAATTTTTATATTACAGATCAAACTGATCGAATTAAATCATTCTACCAATAAAAATAGAGCAAAAGCTCTATTTTTGTGATGCAAATCAGATTATTATTTAGTTTATATGAAAAAATAAGTAACAAGACTAGAAATATAGAAACAGGATTATGAATGAAGAATGGAATTCTTGCATTAGGGGCGATGCTACTTTTGGGTTTAAATACTCAGGTAAATGCCTCAACCACAATTTGTGTTTTCGATTTATTGGGTAAGTCTGGTGAAGCCTACAAAGCCATGGAGGAATGGGCTTTGGCGGCCAAAACATGGCGCAGTGACATCACTTTACTGGGTTATCAAAATGAAGCTCAGGCCCAGAATGATTTCGAGCAGGGCAAATGTGATGGTGTGTACATGACATCTATGCGTGCGCGGAGTTATAACAAATTTGCAGGTTCTGTCGATGCGATTGGTGCTGTACCGAGTTATGCAATTGCACAAAAAGCCATTAGTTTTGCCTTAGATAAGCGTAATCAACGTCGTCTGACCAGTCGTATAGGTAATCAGGTCTACGAAGTTGTCGGTATATCACAAATTGGTCTGGCTTATATTTTCGTTAAAGATAAAAAAATGGATACCATTGAGCACATCAAAGGTAAAAAATTTGCTGTTCTCGGCTATGATGAAGCACAAAAAATCGTTGTTAAAAGCTTGGGTGGGCAAGCGGTCCTTTCGGACATTTCCGATATCGCTAAAAAATTTAACAATGGCCAAGCCGATATTATGGCCGCACCAGCTTATGCCTATAAACCATTAGAACTCTTTAAAGGTTTGGGACATGAGGGGGCAATTATTACTTTTCCAGCTGTCAACATGACCATGGACCTGATCATTCGTCCTGAAAAATTCTCCAGTGGTTTTGGCCAACATTCGAGGGCTTGGTTCATTAACCGCCTCAATACCAACTTTGCCCTGATTCAGCGGATTGAAGCGGAATTACCCGCCAAATATAAAATGAATCTGAGCAATGAGGACAGGACGCGTTATCAGCAAATCCTACGTGAGGCACGTATTGGCTTGACCTCACGAGGTATTTATGATGCCACAATGATGAACGTGCTCAAGCGTGCGCGCTGTACGGTGGATCGGACCAGTTTTGAATGTTCACTGGGTGGTGAATAGATTTTAAATTTTTGATGATTAAATAATTCTATAGGGAGAATGTAATGAATAAAGGATTATTCGCTTTAGCTGCTGCAACATTGTTCAGCGTTGCGGGTCAAACTCAGGCAAAACAAAAAATTTGTGTGTTTGATCCGATGGGAAAAGCGGGAGAAGTGTATAAAGTCGCGGAGGAATGGGCGCTGGCTGCACAGGTTTGGCAAGCCAAGATTCAGTTGGTTCCCTATAAGGACGAAGCCAAGGCACAGAATGATTTTGAAGCTGGTGAGTGTGAGGGAGTATATATGACCTCCATGCGCGCCCGTAAATACAATAAGTTTGCAGGTTCAATAGATGCAATTGGTGGTGTGATCAATAATCAGGTGGCAAAAAAAGCGATCCATTTTGCGTTGGATAAGCGTAATAAACGCCGTCTGATCACAACAATAGATGGAGATACCTTTGAGGTTGCAGGGATTTCCCAGTTTGGTCTGGCCTATATTTTTGTACATGATAAAAGTATCAACTCGCTTGCTAAAGCCAAAGGCAAAAAATTTGCTTATCTGAAACATGATGATGCACAAAGGAAAATTCTTGAAGCAATCGGAATGGTTGGGTTGCCATCAGACGTTTCTGATTTTGCCAAAAAATTTAATGCCAATCAGGCCGATGTGATTGCATCGCCTGCCTATGCCTATAAAGCTCTGGAAATTGAGAAAGGACTGGGAACAATAGGGGCAATGTTTGACAACGTTCCTGTTGTGAATATTACGATTGAGTTGATTATTCGCCCAAATTCTTTTCCCGCAGGTTTCTCTCTGAATTCACGGGAATGGTTTATACAACAAATTCCAACAAGTTTTGCCATGATTAAACGGCTTGAGGATGCCATTCCAACAAAATATAAATATTCGCTTTCTAAGCAAGAAGTTGAGAATTATGAAAAACTTTTCAGGGAGCAACGAATCCGTTTTACCAAAGATGGTATTTATGACCCAGTGATGATGGGCGTGTTGAAACGGGCACGTTGTTCAGTGGAAAGAACCCGTTTTGAATGTTCATTGGGAGGTGAATAAAAATCTGAATCCAGATTGAATTGTGTGGTGATTTGAACAAATCATTTGATAGGGAAAATAGATATTTTATCAATGAGTAAAATGTGATGAGTACTATTAAAAATCAGTAAAA
>CAZKJI010000263.1:0-2313 GCA_964553005.1 uncultured Acinetobacter sp.
TATTTCCAAAATGTGTTTGATAATCATCCATAGAAGCCTTGATGACTTTGAAAGCCTCATCTGCTCCATAGATTGACTCAATTTGCATTTTCACAGGTTCACCTGGAATTGTTTTATAACTTAAAAAGTAGTGTCTCATGCGATTCATGACGACTTCACTTACGTCCTTAATGTCGTTTACGTTTTTGTAGTATGGATCACCATCAAGTACCGCAATAATTTTGTCGTCCACTTCTCCAGAGTCAATTAAACGAATTCCGCCCACAACTCTTACGTCCATGATCACATCGCGAGATGTAATGGGAAGCTCTGATAGAACGCAAAGATCTAGAGGATCTCCATCTCCGTTTGTCGCCATCTTTGAAAAAGCTGCAGTTTTTTCCGCTGAATATGTTTGAGGAATAAGTCCATAGAGAACTGGTGGAAGTGATGAAAATTTTTGTGGGCGATCAACCATGATAAAACCTGTTTCTTTACAGATCTCATACTTAATTGGGTCATTGGGAAGGATTTCAATATATCCAGTTACAACCTTTGGAGCGCCATCTCCAATTTTAATTCCGTGCCATGGGTGAGGACGGTACATGTTGTCGATAGGAAGGATTAGAGCAATAATTCCATAAGGGAATCGATCGAATCCCCCCTTGTAGAGAAAAATGAGGGCCTAATGGCCGCTTATAAAATTCTTTTTTTAGGATTTTTTAAGGAAATTTGGCTTTTTTGAACTGTTTATCTATATTAAGACCGAAATTAGGCTAAGGTTTTCGTTAGCAAAATTAAATCTGACTAAAACTCTTCATATTTATATTGATCGATAAAGTCTATTTCAGGTGGTCCTCGTGGAGGTGTCGCCAGCACTTCACGAATTGGCAAATTTAAATGTGTCAAAATTTTATTACAAGTATGCCTAGAAGTTATACTGGCAATTAAAACCAACTTTGTACCACAATGATCACAGTTACTCACATCATGTTTAAAGACGTGCTTTAAAAGATCGGCCCAAGGCGTCCTATATATTTTCTTTTTTATTTTTGGTCTTAAGGCTTTTGCACTGACCGTGCTTGTGATGATGTCTCTTTTTTTGTGTCTAGCCCCAAAAACTCCGATATATCGAATTAAATTTTGTCTCGGAGGCGGAATGATGGAAATAATTCTTTTAATAAATTGCTCTGGAGTAAATTGCAGATGACTTGTACCGTCACTATAAGACCTTTTTAGCTTTAAATATACTTTACCATTGTTATATGAAATTCTTTCGTTTGAAAGTGGACCACGCAAAACATAGCGACACAAACCTTCAAGGGCCGACCGATGTTGTTTTAAAATTTTAACATTGGCATGTAGACTAAATCCATCAATATAACCACAGCGAGTTCCTTTAAATTCTTCAAATGGAGGATCGCAATATTTTCCAATCTTAACAGGTGCCAAAAAATTTTCATCTTTATTCTGAACACTTTGTGATTGAATAAAACTTAATGAGTGATCTTCGCCATTACTGTACTCATCTTCACGAGATAATAGTTTCTCTAGGCGATTTTTTAATTTGTTTGCAATGGCAATAACATCATCATGACTAGGAATGATTTCATAAAAAACTTCTTCTCCCAAATAGTTTTCATGAAAGACGCCATCGGTATACAACGTATGAAAGTGAACATTGAGGTTTAACCCTCCACCAAAACGCTGAATGACAGTGATCGCCCCTACTTTTGGATTTTTTAAATCGAGTTGCTTTGCTTTTATGGCGTAATAGCGATTAATTGTCCGATGATAAATTGCCAATGCTTTTCGTAAAAATTCAGGACGTGAAGCCAATAAAAATCTATAAACATAAGGCATACTCAAAACCCATTGCCTCACTGGGACTTCTGGAATGACTTCTTCCAGTAGATGTTTGGCAGTATCTGCAGTCCTTCGTCCTGTGCAACTTGGACAAATCGTTCTTCCCTTGCAACTAAATGCAACGATCTTATCTTTATAGCAATGAGGACAATGAAATCTGGCCATACCACAAGATAAAATTCCGCAATTAAGATATTTTTTAAATTCACGCTCAAGATGAAACGGCAGCTGAATTCCATTTATTTCTTTATCGAAAAATACTTGTCGATAATTTTCTCTTAAGACGGCGTGAAGATTTGTATTGTATGGATCTCGAGGGGTATGCATTAGCTTACTCATTGCAAGCTAATGCCAAACCTAACATACCTTCAAAGCATAGGATTTATTTAAACCAACAAATTTCTAGCTCAATATTTGAACCAAAGAACAAATAAACAATATTTAGCCATGAGCATTAACACTTGTTTT
>CAZKJI010000264.1:0-2293 GCA_964553005.1 uncultured Acinetobacter sp.
CATATTTTAAAGCATCAGCTTCAATAATGGTCAAACGTTCAGGATGTGGCACACGTCCCGGTAAACCGGCAGCCAAATCACGATCCAGCTCAACCACGGTTAACGCATCACACTCGCCAATTAAAGGTGAGGTCAATGCAGCTAAACCCGGTCCAATTTCGACAATATTTTCACCCGCACGCGGATTCACTGAACGTACAATTTTGGCAATCACACGTTGATCATGTAAGAAGTTTTGACCAAAACGTTTTCGAGCCTGATGCCCTTCATCTTTAGGGTTTAGGGCATTAATTTGATACATAATAATTCCAACGTGAATAATTTACTCGCCCATTACTGACGGGCTAAATCAAGTGCTAAATCCACTGCAACCTGCAAACTTGATGCTTTTGCCTGTCCAGTGCCTGCAAGAGAAAGTGCTGTACCATGATCGACCGAAGTTCGAATAAATGGCAAGCCTAATGTAATGTTTACTGCTTCACCAAAGCCTTGTGATTTTAACACAGGTAAACCTTGATCGTGATACATTGCTAAAACAGCATCTGCATCTTTTAGATTTTCTGGGGTAAATAAGGTATCTGCAGGCAAACAGAGACCCATCCCTATACCTTGTGCACGATAGCTTTCTAGCACTGGATTAATCACGTCGATTTCTTCTCGACCTAAATAACCATCTTCACCTGCATGTGGATTTAAGCCACAGACCAGAATGCGTGGTTGTGCGATTTTAAATTTGCTTTTTAAGTCTTGAATCAGAATATCAATCACTTGATGCAAACGCTCTTTAGTAATCGCATCAGGCACATCTCGCAACGGCAAATGTGTGGTTGCCAATGCAACACGCAATGTTTTAGTCGCCAACATCATCACCACACGATCCACACCTGCAAACTCTTGGTAAAACTCAGTATGTCCGCTAAATAGAATGCCTGCATCATTAATAATCGACTTTTGCACTGGCGCTGTAGCAATCCCTACACTCCGCCCCGACATCGCATAGTCAGCTGAACGACGTAATTGCTCTAACACATACGCAGCATTGGCTGAATCTAACTGACCTAAAATAACAGGTTTTGCTAAAGGCACATGCTCAACGAAAAGCTGTCCTGACAGGCTTGACTGTTGCTGCCCCTGATATACGACCAGTTCAACGTGGTTATCCAATTGCTCCGCACGCTGTTGCAGCATCTGCATATCTGCCAGCACAACAACTGGACGCTCATCCACTCGCCCAGCCAAACTTAGACAGATATCAGGACCAATCCCCGCAGGTTCACCTGACGTGACATATAAAGGAAGCATAATCATCCGAGTTTCCAAGCTGTATCACACTCAGTATGGCGATTATTTCTCAGGATTACCACTTGATGTTCTAGGTAGATTTTCAGGCACCAAATTTGATGGAACAGCATCCACCGTACGTGTCCACGGATTGACCTTGATTTGTACTTTTTTCTCTGGTTGTACAGCCGCCACAACTGGCTCTTCCTTTTTTGCTTTTTCTACAGTTGCAATAACTGCGTTCGCTGGTTTTTCTGTAATGGCAGCTATTCCCTGTTTTTCTGGGCTAGTTGACTGATGTTGTGTGGTGACAGGTTCTTTTTTCTCAATGATTGGCTGGGTTGCCACCACAGTACTTGCTGGACGGGTATATGGCTCAACAATGGCTCCCTGCTTATAAAGAGTTTGCGAGCTGGAGCTGCTGACCACAGGAGAACTGGCTGGATTGACCATATCGACAGGAATTTCAATCGGTTTCATTTCTGCGGTTACCGCCATCGCTGGATCAACATGATCATTACCACGGCTTTCCAGAACTTCCAGCTTGCGTTCTGTCCCCTCTTTAGGCTTAAACTCTGAATAATTGGTCACACTGCTCTGGTCCACCCACTTATATAGTCGCCGTGCGTTTGCTTGCGTAGAGCAAACGCCAATGAGCAGGCTGACTACAGCAATTTTTGTGGCAAACGACAGTTTCATGAAAGGTTCCCAAGAGAGCTAGATACTTCTATTTATTTCAATTAATTGGTGTAAAAATAATAGGGTAAATCCCATACTGTCACAAGGGAAATAATGTAGTCTGAAATTCATGACGCTATAGTTACAAAATCAGTCACTTTACAGCAAAATATGGCATCCTCATCGAATTGTTCTTGTACACTTTTTCAAATTCATATAGAATTCGGTCTCCTTTTGTTTGGGCGATTCCTTGCCCAAACCAACTATAATAGGTAGTGGTTAATGAAAACTCTCAGCGCTAAGCCAGCTGAAGTTCAACACGACTGGTACGTTG
>CAZKJI010000265.1:0-2263 GCA_964553005.1 uncultured Acinetobacter sp.
CATTGATGGCGATGATCAAATTGCTGAGCTTCAGACAAATTACAGCTTTCAACATGCTGTGATTTACCCGTGGTACGAACAAAATCATCATCATGAATCACCACCAATTGGTCATCTTTGAGTTGACGCACATCAAACTCAACTGCACGTACACCTAAATCATGCAAGTAACGGAAGCCTCCTAACGTATTTTCAGGAGCTTCACCACGTGCACCACGATGACCAATGATTCGCATTTTGATTTACCTTAAAATAATTATGCTTGATCAATACTATCATTAATGTTTTTTTGCCAAAGCACTTCACTACCGCCTTCTGCACGTTGCAAAGCACGTGAGGCAACAAATAACCAGTCGGATAAACGGTTCAAGAGTTGTAATGCAGTAGCTTGAATATTTTGATCACGATTGTGTACTGACATCAAAGTACGTTCTGCGCGGCGGCATACAGCACGAGCTTGATGTGCATAACTACATGCTAGGCTACCTGAAGGCAAGATAAACTCTTTGAGCATTGGCAGAGATTCATTCATGTGATCAATTTCTTTTTCGAGAAACTCGATACAAATTGGTTGGAGTAAATGATAGTTTGGAATACAAACTTCACCACCTAAATCAAATAACCAATGTTGGATCAAGCTTAAACTTTTATCCCAATCAGCTTTATTTTCAATTTGAGATGCGCTGATTTGTGCTCTTAATACGCCAATAGTGGCATTAAGTTCATCTACATCACCTAGCGCATTAATTCGTAAGTCATCTTTAGCGACACGTGAGCCATCCCCAAGCCCTGTTGTGCCTGAATCACCTGTACGTGTATAGATTTTACTTAAACGATGTCCCATGAAGCTGTCCTACAAATAAAAAGGGGATAATGTCGGTCAGAACATTACCCCGAAATTGGAGTTAAGAAAATATTTTTATTATATAGATTGCACGATTAATAATGAAGACTGACACCTACAGAAGCTTGGCGACCACCGTTTACATACCAACCATCACCAAAATTATCAGCAGTTCTGTACTCAACATCACCCATATTCTCAATATTACTGAAAACTTTAATATTAGGGTTGATATTCCAGTACATGTTTAAATCAACGGTTGCATAACCAGGAGCTTTAACTTTATTGGCATTATCTGCATAAATATCTGAGCGTGCGATAATTGAGGCGCTTATTCCATAAATTGAATTTTCAAGTCCAGTCGTTAAAGTGAGGGTCTGTTTAGGCTTATATGCAACTCTCAGATCAGTCTTTTTATCTTTTGAATCAACATAAGCGTATTCTGTGTTTAGGAATAGGTCATCTTTTTTCCATTTAAGACCTAGCTCACCACCATTGATTTCAGCTTTATCTATGTTGATATACGTTGAGTTCGGGTTTGAGTATTTATAGCTGATTAAATTTTTTATTTCAGTATGGTAAGCAGATAAAAAGGCAT
This sequence comes from uncultured Acinetobacter sp., assembly GCA_964553005.1. Classification (GTDB taxonomy): domain Bacteria; phylum Pseudomonadota; class Gammaproteobacteria; order Pseudomonadales; family Moraxellaceae; genus Acinetobacter. The sequence continues at coordinate 1,443 of CAZKJI010000265.1, forward strand.
TTAGGTTTTGCCCAATTCTTTGATCTACACCAATTTCATAGGAAATACTTTCTTCTGGTTTTAGATCAGGATTACCATAGGTATTTCCATAGGACTTTTCTGAAAAATAATAGAGTTCTGTTAGGGATGGGGCTTTAAAAGCTGATCCGATATTGGCATAAATACTTGTTTCGGGTAATACTTGATAACGAACAGCTCCTTGACCGATTGTATGTGTACCGAATAGTTCATTATCTTCAGTACGAACACCAACCTGAGTATTTAGCTTATCTGTCTTATACTGATGTTGAACATAATAACCGGTAGAATCGATACTTTGCTTTTTATCTTTTACATCATTACTTTTAAAATCTGATTTTAGATAAGTTACACCTGCGAGTAAATTATTCTTAGAGTCTATATTCCAGTTTAAGTTTAGATCACCTTCATTGTTTTCTGTATCAAAATGGTTTGGATCACTATCTTTTACTTGTTGGTTATCAATAAAGTTTGAATAACGTGCAGATAATGTAAGATTTTCAGCAAAACCATATTGAATGCTTGAATTAATCAGGCGGTTCTCAAATATACGCTCTGCATTATTTTTGATAGTCATGTAATTGTAGAATTGACTCAGCCCTTCATTCTGACTGATTGACAGGTCAGTTTTAATGTTCTTTTTATTGTCGTAACCTACTTTTGCACTGTAACCTTTCTGATCGTAAGCAGCTTTTTGATCTTTGCTTTGATTATCTAGTACTCGTGTTCCATCACTTTCTAGACGTTGTCCTCTAATTTGTGCATAAAAACCATCTTGAATAAGGTCAGCTCCCGCAATGGCT
>CAZKJI010000266.1:0-2258 GCA_964553005.1 uncultured Acinetobacter sp.
GCGGTAACCGGGGTTCGAATCCCCGTAGGGACGCCAAATTCTAAAAAGCCACTGCGTTGACAGTGGCTTTTTTATTGCTTACTCACTTCCAATTCCAACTTGGACTTCTAAACGTCCAGACTGAACACGTAAGCCTCGGATCTCAAATTGATCAACTAATTGTTGTACCAATTCACGGCTCTCTTGCAAAATATTAAGTCCTGGCAAAATACTAAAATCAGTCAAGCTTAATAGCTTATCGACCATCCATGAGCGGTTATTAATGAAATCAATAAAACCCGCTTCTTCAAGGTCGATATACCACAAACGATGCCCTTCTTTTTGAATCCCTGGCACATCACGAATGAGGTGATTGATCAAAAATGGGATCGGTAAGGAATTAATCACTTCAAAGCTGATATTACCAACACGTCTTGCTGCCCAATTTGTTAAAGTACCACCATGACGAATTTGTAAATCCAGATGCTCATCGACCTGACAAAGACGTAAATATTTTTCCTGCCCAATACGACATTCTAAAACATTGAATTCTAAAGACAGACGATATAGGAAACGGCGATAGTGGCCATCTAATGCAATATGAAAGCGATCATTGCCACATTCAATTTTAATATCATCAATTTCAGAACGATCCATACGTTTCCGAATTTGATTATTGAGCAGCATTTCAGGCAAATATAAGGTGAGGCTACTTTTCCCTAACGATGCACGTGCCATTGCCAACGCAACTTGACGCGCTGCTTCACTGGTTTCTGATACCATATCACGAACAGTATTTCGCATCCCTTCAACACCACGTTTGGTATGATGGGTAACTTGATCTAAGGCATCTAAGGCGGCATCTGCAACACCTGCAATATTACGAGAGGTATCACTCGCAAACTCAACAGCATCTTGTGCGTGCTGTAATGTCTTATTGATTAACCGACGTGATAAAGACGGTTTTTCATCTGATGATTCTATATCTGCAGGCATAATATCGAACATTGCCTTTTTGTCATCTTGTCGATTCAAGATGTTCTCCCTCTTCCCTTTCTCAGCAACTCAATTTTGATATGAGCAACAATCTGTTTTATCAACTTATTGGCTGTTTTTATGTAGATTAGCATGCTATTTAGCGCAATTTGCGTCTTTTTTGTTGCACACTTTTAAATTAATTTAATCGTCCATTTTCTAAATATGTTTCATTGGTTTTCAATTAATTTGATGAGTTGTGATGTATATAGAATATCTTCATCTGTCTCATGCTGGAATTTCCATTGCTTTGGTAACGAGACTTTAAACTATCTTAAAAAGAAATTTGCACTTAAATCAGGACTCTCCATGCTAACCAACATTAGCTTGTCTTGGGTCGAAAGATGACCTTCTCCCTTTTCGATGCGAGCTAATCATAATTTTAGAAGTTTGGTAGGCAACATGCGATTCCTTGCGCATTATTCAACACATTCAGTTCACAAATTAGCATGGCTGATATTATTTTAGCGAACAGGTTTAGACGAGCTGTATATAGACCTTTGGCTTAACTCCTGCATTGATTCGAAGCAGTTAAAAGTACAAAACAAGTAAAATTATGTATTTGAATAATTCAGGATTTTAGCTTTTGCATAATTTTCGCTAAAATAGCCAAAACACTATAGGAATCCTCTATGCAATACCGTTGCCCTAAATGTCAAAGCGTGAAAATTATGCCTGTCAGTCAAGGTGCCAACAGCCCTCGCCCAAATGTACCTAAAAGCTTGGTACTTTTAGTGCCTGCTATTTTTATTTTACTGGTGCTGGTGTTAATTAGTGTTGGGATGTGGATTTTTGGCAATGGTGCTGGACAAACACTGCAAATCGCAACGGTTGCGGTATTTGGTGTTTGTGTGATTGCAGGTGTTCTGTTCTGGCGTGACCTGCCAGATTTTAAAATCTCCATGCAGGCTTTTATGCAGGCACAAAAGCACTGGAAATGCCGTGACTGTAATCACGAATGGCAAAACTAACACGTTGCTCTAAATTCCGATTCACATCAGCTCAGTGCTGATGTGAATAAGTGTGTTGTTCATCTTCAACATGTTGATGCGTATGCTGACAATTCATTTCAGCATCATCTTCGATCTGCAAAGTCACTTCGACAATACCATGTTCATGCAATAACATTTCAATCGCAGCACGATGCAACTGATTGCGGTCAACCTTAGGTGCAAACAGATGTACTGTGAGATGAATATTCTTCGATGTAATTGCCCAAACCTTCAATTGATGGATACTTTCAA
>CAZKJI010000267.1:0-2234 GCA_964553005.1 uncultured Acinetobacter sp.
TTTTGCCAATCTTGCCATCAACACATTTGATTTATGTTGATGGCAAGGTCTTTATTTAGCCAGTATTGCGCAAACCTGCCGCAATACCTGCAATACTGACCATTAAGGCATGATCGACAGGGCTATGCTCAGTTTGATGCTCTGCTAAATACAGACGACGGCGTTTCATCAGCTCTGCTTGTAATAAATGCAGAGGCAATAAATATGGTTTCCGCACCTGCATGGATTGATCAAGCACTTCATTATTACTTAAAAGCTTAGACTCACCTTTAAGACTGAGCAAGGTATCTACGGCATTTTGTAGGCGTTGGCGTAATTCAACCCCCAAGTTTTTTAAGTCCTGATCTTGGGTGAGATGAGATTCATAGTACAACGCAATATCTGCATCAGATTTGGATAAAACCATTTCTAGCATATCAATTAAAGTTTGGAAATACGGCCACTGTTCAAGCATTTCATTTAAGGTGTTTTGGTGTTGTCCATGTACCTGATTGATCGCCGTGCCTGTACCCAACCAAGCAGGCAACATCAAGCGGATTTGTGTCCATGCAAATACCCAAGGAATCGCTCGAAGAGATTCTATGCCACCACTGACTTTGCGTTTGGCTGGGCGTGAACCAAGCGGTAGCATTTGTAATTCTAACTCAGGCGTGACCGTGCGTAGATAACTGACAAAATTCGGATTTTCACGCACAGTTTGTCGATAAACCTGTACCGATAAATCAGTCATTTGATTCATTAAGTCTCGCCATTGTTTCTTTGGCTCTGGCGGTGGCAATAACGTTGCTTCTAATGTTGCCGCTGTATAGATTTCCAAATTTTGTAGCGCGATGCCTTCTAAACCAAATTTAAAGCGAATCATTTCACCCTGTTCAGTGACACGAATTGCTCCAGAGATTGAGCCTGGTGGTTGTGAGAACAATGCTTGTTGTGTTGGCGCACCGCCACGACTGATTGAACCGCCACGACCATGAAATAGAGTCAATTGCACCCCATGTTCTCGAGCGACAGCGGTGAGTTCTTCTTGCGCACGATATTGTGCCCAGTTTGCCGACATAAAGCCCGCATCCTTTGCCGAGTCTGAATAGCCGATCATCACTTCATGTTTACCCTGAATATGCTGTTTATACCAATGCATATTGAATAAGGTATTCATGGTTTTGGCTGCACCATCAAGATCTTTTAAGGTTTCAAATAAGGGCACCACTCGAAGAGGATGTTGGATACCAGCTTCTTTTTGTAAGAGTAAAACAGCTAAGACGTCACTTGGATATTCTGCCATCGAAATAATATAGGCACCCAAGCTCTCAGCTGGTTGTTCAGCCAAAGTGCGCATGGTTGCAAAGACTTCGAGTACATCAGGATGTTGAATCAAGCTGCCTTCGGGTTCATTAAAATATTTAGGCAGTAAAGGACGTTTACTTTGTAGTTCCTGAATAAGGAAGTTTTGACGAGCCTGTTCAGTCCATGATTCAAAATTGCCTAGACCTAGATATTCAGTAATCGCTGAAATGGCTTGACGATGCCGCCCTGATTCTTGGCGAATATCGAGTTTGAGTAACTCAATTCCAAAGCAATTGATTCGGTATATAAAATCAAGCAATTGCCCATTGGCGATTTCAGCGAGGTTACTCTCGATTAAGGAGCGATAGCAGAGTAATAAGGGCTGTAATAATTCATCTTTATTTCGAATGATCTGACTATCATCAGCTTCATGGCCTTGTAAGCGTTGGCCTAAACAATAGCGAGTCGCTTTTAAACGTTCACGGGTGTCGCGCAGATATTCACGATAGGGTTCAGGGTGTTCATAGCCTAATGCTTGAGTCAGTTCCTCAGAACAACTTTGAATGGACAGTTCCCAACGCAGATTTTCAATATCACGCAAATACAAATCAGCAGCTTGCCAACGTGATAACCATAATACTTCTTGGGTGACTTGATGGGTGACATTGGGATTGCCATCACGATCACCGCCCATCCATGAGGCAAAGCGAATTGGTGCGATATTGAGCGGTAAATTTTGTTCACAATGCTGTTGAGTCAGTTCATTCAGCTCACGAATAAACTTAGGTACGGCATTCCACAAAGTTTGTTCAATTGTTGCAAAGCCCCACTTTGCTTCATCGACAGGGGTCGGGCGATGTTGGCGAATTTCGTCTGTCTGCCAAGCTGAACTGACCAATTGTTTCAGGGTGGCGATGGTTTGTTGGCGTTCACGAGGTGTTAGTTTTTGC
>CAZKJI010000268.1:0-2232 GCA_964553005.1 uncultured Acinetobacter sp.
CCTTTGGGTGCCTTTTTTATGTTTGAAAATAGCAAAATGATTGTATTTAGAAAACGAAACTAACTTTTCATAGATATAAATTAGTGTGATTGTATAAATTGATTCACTTGTTGGGTATATGCATTATCTTCTCCCAAAGATCTGTTTATTTCACGATGTGAAAGTGGGAGTGATAATAATTGTGCGGATGTCCCAAGTTTTTGTGCTTGCTGAATAAATTGTTGAGCCTGTATACAAGGTTGATCAGGGCGAGTGGTTGAGCAAACAGCGAGAAATGCAGGTAAACTTTGATGTAGTTGTAAGATCGGAGATAGAGCTTTCCAGTTCTCAGGTTGTTGGCCAAAGGCTCGATCATAAAATCGAGCGTGCCGATTTTGCATTATTTTTTCGATATCGTAAGCAGCACTATCTAAGGCAATGGTTGCTCGCCAAGGTTGCGGTTGTGGAGTTAACCACGAGGGCCGTACTGTAACTAAGCTGACTAAATGTGCACCAGCAGAATGCCCTACCAAAATAAGCCGTTTTGAGTTTGCATGCCAATCATTTGCATGTTTTTGAATATAGAGTAAAGCATTTGATATATCTTGAGTCTGTTGCTGTACGGTTGCATTTGGAACTAATCGGTAATTAACGGAGATCAAAAGCCACCCACGTTTACCCCAATAATCGACTTTATTTTTTACTACTGCAGCATTATTTTTATCACCTATACTCCAAGCACCACCATGTACCATAACGATGATTGGAGCTAGATTATTATCGGTGTGTGGTTTAGATGGGAAATAGATATCCATCATTTGTTGGGAATCATGACCATAAGCAATATTTTTAAGTGATTCTACTTTTGCTAATGTTTGGAACTTGAAAAAATTTGCCTGAGTTGCTGAATTCAAACTCATCAAGATCAACATGGATAGCATAAATCTTGTCATTTTTTCGCCCCTGTTAAATTATATTTTTACATTGAGCCACACATTTTGTTTTCATGCTGATTAGATTGGAACTTTGACTTCATTTCCAATAACACAATTCAATCAACAGTGTAGTACTGTATTGATCAAAGATTCTTACATTTAGTTTATTTTATTACAAAAAGAAAAGAATGCACTTAGAGCAATTACATAATCTGATTATTTTCTCACAAAAATCAGATTATGCTTAGACTATAAAGCTGAGGAGTTTTGGATATGAAAAAAACAATGGGTTTAATTTCAACATTAGTATTATCTACTTTGATGTTTACAGGCTGCCAAAACATGAGCGCATCTGATCAGCGTATTGGTGCAGCAGCATTGGGTGGTGCAGTTGGTGGTGGTGTTGGTAATCATGTAGGTGGCGGCTTAGGAGCGGGTGTAGGTGCAGCAGCAGGTGCTGGTGTAGGTGCAAATGCCAAGGGTGGTAGTAGTAATTCAACCACAAGTAGTGCAATTGGCGCAGGGATCGGTTCTGTGATTGGTAAGTCTATTTTTGGTGGTGATACTGGTGCAGCGATTGGTGGTGCAATCGGTGGTGGCGCAGGTGCTGCAATCCAAGAGAAGAAAAGATAATTTCTCAGATTCAAAAATGCCTGCAAAACCTTGCAGGCATTTTTATATGCGTAAAATTAAGCACTGGCTTTGGGCTTTTTCAGACGGATATACAGAACCTTTTCAACTTCTGCAATTCGCGTTCCCGCATCATCCACAATCTTCAATGTATAGTTTCGAAACACAGGTTCATGGTTTTCAGCCAGTTGCTTAATTTCCGCAATTTCAGTGGCACTGAGCTGTATATCCGCATAGACGGTGCTGCGACCAGGTGACAGGAAATTAATCGAGGCACTTTTGTCCCAAACAATATATTTATGTCCTAAATGATGCATGAGAATCAGCATATAAAAGGGATCAACCATCGAATATAAACTGCCCCCAAAATGTGTTCCGACGATATTACGATTTTTTCTAGTCAGCGGCATTTTGACACGAATGAAGTAACGATCAAGATCAAATGTTTCGATTGCAATGCCTGCCCCACGATAAGGGGAATAATGATTCAGCATAAATTTAGAAATCGCTGGAATGGTTCGAATTTTTTTGAAAAAGTCTTTCATGGTCAATTTTTTTTCTTGCAACGCTATTCATACTCCATAAGTATCATTTTTAGTGCATCGCTGGCAATGGCTGTTTTATAACCAAGCGGATAGAAAACAAAATGGGAAAGAATTATGCAAGCACAAGTAAAAACAGTAACCAC
>CAZKJI010000269.1:0-2229 GCA_964553005.1 uncultured Acinetobacter sp.
ATTTTTATAAAATGCCACTTGCTCAAGCATAAGTGCTTGAGCAAGTAATTGTGACTTTTCAGAAACAATTTTTTCAGTCATTCGCGGTCCATCCATTGACGATAGGGTAGCGTCGTTCGCGACTGAAAGCACGTGAACTAATCCGTGGGCCAATTGCCCCTTGACGGCGCTTGTATTCGTTACAGTCAACCAGACGAATGACTTTCTCGACCACGTCAGCTTCATAGCCTTTGGCAATGATGTCTGCCTGACTCAGGTCTTCCTCGATGTAGGCGTACAGGATCGCATCCAGTACATCATAGGCTGGTAAAGAATCCTGATCTTTCTGGTCTGGACGTAACTCTGCTGATGGTGGACGTGTAATCACACGTTCAGGAATGACAGGTGTTTCACTCAAAGTATTACGATATTTCGCCAACTCAAACACAATGGTTTTATAGACATCCTTAAGTACGGAAAAGCCACCCACCATATCACCATACAATGTGCAGTAACCCACCGAAATCTCTGACTTGTTACCTGTGGAGAGGACAAGGTTACCAAACTTATTCGATAGCCCCATGAGCAACGTACCACGAGTACGTGCCTGCAAGTTTTCTTCAGTTGCATCGGCAGGACTATTGCCAAAGAATGGATAAAGAGTTTGCATGAAGTTGTTCACAATTGGATGAATTTCAGCAATACCAAAGGTTACACCCATACGGCGTGCCTGTTCAGTCGCATCCTCCACGCTCATTTGAGAGGTGTAGGTATAAGGCATCATCACGGCCTGTACTTTATCTGCACCAATCGCATCCACTGCAATTGCGAGGGTGAGTGCAGAGTCAATACCACCCGATAAGCCCAGAATCACCCCAGGGAAGCCTGAACGCTGCACATAGTCACGTGTTGCCATGACCAATGCCTGATAAATTTCAGCAAAAGTGTCAAGTGTAGGTGTGGTTTTTGCAGTTTTAAACAGCTTCTGTTTTGCATCATATTCAGCGAAATAAACAGATTCCTGAAAACTTGGAGCCTGCAAGGCAAGCTGCCCGTTGTGATTGCTGACAAAACTCGACCCATCAAAAATCAGGTCATCCTGTCCACCCACCTGATTCACGTAAACAATATTCAGGCTAAGCTGTTTTGCCAGCTCATTCAGAGTTTGTACACGGTGCTGTGGTTTACCTACTTCATACGGCGAGGCATTTAAGATCAGTACAGTTTCAACATTAAGCTGGCTTAACTGTTTAACGGTATTCAGTGACCAGACATCTTCACAGATCAAGACACCAAACTTATGCCCTAGATATTCAAAAATCAGATGCTGGTGACCTTCCTGAAAATAACGTTTCTCATCGAACACACCGTAATTTGGCAAGTTATGTTTGTTGTAAACACCTAAAACCTGACCGTCTTTCATCACCGCAGCCGAGTTGTAGCGATGACCATCCTCAGTCTGGTGTACGAAACCGAACACCATCACAATATCTTTGACTTCACTTAACTGGGCAAACGCCTTTTGGGTGCGTTTTTGTAGGTTCGGACGAAGTAATAGGTCTTCAGCTGGGTAACCTAGCGTAGAAAGTTCAGGGAAGATGATCAGATCAGCCTGTTGTTGTTTCGCTAAATTTGCTTGCTCAACCATCTTTTGAGTATTTGCGTCAATATTGCCAATATGCGGAGAAAATTGAGCAAGGGCAATTTTAAAATTTTTCATTCAAATCTAATCCTAAGTCTTAACAAGTGCTGATATACAAGTTCTTGATTTGTGTAAGTATAATTTTAAAGAACGTTGTATATCATAGCGCCAAACATTCTATATCTTAAAGAAAAATGACAAGTTTAATAATATATACTAAATGCACATTTTTCTGCGTAAAAATAACAAGTTTTTCTGTATAAAACGGCAACATTTCTCAATATTTGCGTAGTTATGCTGCGTGATTGCGAAGAAATTTCATATAGTGCTATAAAGTTTTTTTTCAGCTCATTTTGGTGTATGGACATGATATGTACTGATAACCCATTTTAAAGTTTAATTTGTACAATAAATATACATAAAATAATAAAAATGACTATATTTCACTTTTTTGAAGTGGGGTTTTTATAAAATAATTTAATTAAATCAATTTATTAAAATTTTATATACCGTTTGTCGGGAGTTACTTTGCTACGCTTGAGTGTACAAATGTGCACTGCTATTATCCTAATTAATGTGAACATTTGTACACTATTGTTATCCAATGA
>CAZKJI010000270.1:0-2227 GCA_964553005.1 uncultured Acinetobacter sp.
TTGATTAAAAGTTTAGGTCTTGGTGTTGATGGTTTATCAGTAACCTACAATGGAAATACCGATACAGCCATTATTAAAGGGCGAGTCAAAAGCCAAGCGGATAAAGAAAAGATTGTCCTTGCGGTTGGAAATGTTGACCATGTGGCACAGGTTGATGACCAGATGACGGTTGAAGTGCCTGAACCAGAAAGTAAATTCTATACTGTAAAATCAGGTGATAATTTATCTAAGATTTCTAAAGAGTATTATGGCGATCCAAACCAATACAATAAAATTTTTGAAGCGAATAGACCATTACTCAAAAATGCGGATGATATTTTTCCTGGACAAGTTTTGCGTATTCCCCAGTAATTTATGGATTGTAAAAAAGGCGCATCGCCGCCTTTTTTGTTAATAAATTCTGGAAGATTTATCAATTTGAAAACAACTTAAAACCGCTTCGGAATCTTCTGCCCATTTACCACAGGTGTTTCAGCATTTTTGAGTACACCAAACAACCATGTTTCAGCATGTTGCACTGCAATTTTAAGGGAATCTCCCAAAGCCAAACGACCTGCAATAAAGCTTGCCAAAGAACAGCCTGAACCATGATATTGCCCCTCTAAACGAGGACAAGTACTTTCCGCAATCATTTTACCATCAGCATAGAGGACGTTACGGATATGATTAGGCGTATCTTCATGGCCACCTTTCACCAACACTGCTTTCGCCCCCATTGCAAACAGTTGTTGAGTCGCTTGTTCAAGGTCGTCAATACCAGTTAAAGCCTTTAACTCAACCGTATTTGGTGTGATCACGGTTGCCAAAGGAATCAGCTCAACAAAGGCTTTGACCAGTGTCGCCTGATCGCCAAGAGAACCACCGCTATTGGCAACCAGTACAGGGTCAAGTACGTATAAATAATCAGGATGCTCACGTAAAAACTCAGCCAAAGCGGCAATATTATCCGTTGTACCCAGCATGCCTGATTTAACGCATTTAATTGGTAAATCACCCACTACTGCATTTGCTTGAGCAAGTAGTAACTCTTTTGAGGTAGCTTCAAAACCAAACACTTGCTGTGAGTTTTGAATGGTGAGAGCGGTACAGGCAATCGCGGCATGTGCGCCACTTTGCCCAATCGCTTCAATATCCGCCTGTAAACCTGCACCACCCGATGGGTCTAAACCTGAAAAACAAAGTACGGTTGGACGCACTGCAATTTCCTTTTATGTTCTCATTTAGGCTAGTATAGGGGAGTTTTGAGAAACTCTCGATACTGTGTTGTAAGGCTTTAAGAGATTGAACGAATGACGATCAAAAATATTCTGATAGATTTGGATGGAACATTAACAGACCCAAAAGTGGGGATTCATCGTTCAATTCGTTATGCTTTGGAAAAACTGGATCAACCTTTGGCAGATGAGGTTGATCTGGACTGGACCATTGGTCCGCCGCTGAAAGCATCATTGGCAAAATTATTGAATACTCAGGATGATGACTTGGCTGAGCAGGCATTGCTCGCTTATCGTGAACGTTTTTCGGTGATGGGTTTATTTGAAAATGAAGTCTATCCAACAGTTGCCGACACCTTGCAGCAATTAAAGGCTCAAGGTTATCAATTATTTTTAGCGACAGCGAAGCCTACGATTTTTGCCAAACAAATCCTTGTACATTTTCAACTCGACCAATATTTTACCGAAATGTATGGTAGTGAACTGACAGGTGAACGTACCCATAAGGCAGACCTGATAGCTTATATCCTTGAACAGGAAAATCTGGACGCTGCGGAATGTATCATGGTCGGTGACCGTCAATATGACATTATGGGCGCGCGTGCCAATGGCATTGAAACCATTGCCGTGAATTATGGTTATGGAACAGCAAGTGAATTGGTGCAAGCGCAACCAATTGTGCAAATTTCCCAGTTCCATGAATTAATTGCATGTATACATACGCTCAATGCAGAGCGTAAGGTATCGTAAAAATTTGAGCAAATAAAAAGCCAGTCTGACTGGCTTTTAGGAATCTTTTAGGGCTTATGCAATTTGTACAGGAATACAGTTTGCTGTGTGATTTACTGTATTGTCTGGGTTTGCATAGACCAAACGCGGTTTGTGCAGGTTTGCCTCGACTTCGGTGAAATCACCAAAAGTTGCAATAATCACTAAATCACCAACATCAGCCTGATGAGCTGCGCCACCATTTACTGAAATAATGCCTGAATCATCTTCACCACGAATTGCGT
>CAZKJI010000271.1:0-2219 GCA_964553005.1 uncultured Acinetobacter sp.
ATATTAATAAATTTTTTCGTAACCTTCTGCTCGGGTTTTGAATCTACGGTGAAACCACATCCATTGAGTTGGTGCGATACGCAATTGAGCCTCAATGATTCTATTCACCCGAATTGCATCATCGAGTTCATTTTCACTCGGCATATTTTCAACAATAGGCTCAATCAAAACTTTGTATTGTGGATTACGAACATCACCATAACGATAAAAATAAAGCGGGATTGCAATAGATTTGGAGATTTTTAATAGACGACGATGTGCAGTAACAGTGGCAGCAGGAACACCAAAAAAAGGCGCCATGACACCTTGTTTTAAGCCAAAATCTTGGTCTGGACTATACCAAATCGCACCGCCATCTTTTAAGCGACGAACTAAGCCTCGCATATCATCATGATCAATTTGCTGTTGATAAATGGTTGCGCGACAACGATAAATCAGCATATCCAACATCGGATTATTCTGTGGACGATAGACCACATCAGGCTCAAAATATTGAGCACAAATATAACCACCTGCATCCAATAAAGTACTGTGTGTACCTAGCAATAAGATACCTTTGCCTTGAGCTTTGGCTGAGTTGATGTGCTCTAGACCTTCAATACTATGGCGTCCTTTAAACCAATTAGGACAATACCAAGCATTCAATGTTTCAAATACACCCAACATCATGTCGACAAACACTTGTTTTGCTTGTGCTTCAACTTCAACAGGAGACCATTCAGGGAAGCAAACTTCCAGATTTCTGATTGTGGTTTTTCGACGTGATTTGAGCAAGTGCCAGCATAATGAGGCTAAACCATGTGCCAAGCGCCATTGAATTGCCCAAGGTAAGATTGCTAAGAGCATGAGAAAAGTGATGGCGATCCAGATTTTCCAATACTTAGGGAGTAAAAATTCCCATTGAAACTCACCAGGAATATAAGACGATTGTTGGCTCATAAACTAGAAATATGAATGATATTGAATTTTGAAGCAGTGTAACATGAAGTCAGTTTTACGACTTTAAATCTAAAAGATAAAGCACAGCCTTTTTGTGTATAGATAAATAAATATTTTGATCAGGAGACCATGTTGAAACAGATAAGCATACTTAAGGGAGATATTACCCAAATCGCAGTGGATGCTATCATCAATGCAGCAAACACCTCACTTTTAGGTGGAGGTGGGGTGGATGGTGCAATTCATCGTCGTGGAGGTGCCGCGATTTTGGCAGAGTGTCAAAAAATCCGTGCCAAACAGGGTGGTTGTGCAGTAGGTGAAGCGGTGATAACCACCGCAGGAAATCTACCAGCAAAATATGTGATTCATACTGTTGGACCAACATGGTTCAATGGTGAGAAAAACGAACCAATTTTATTAGAAAATGCTTATCGTAATAGTTTTAAACTCGCTGATCATCTGGGTTTAAAAACAATTGCCTTTCCAAATATTTCAACAGGAATTTATCGGTTTCCTAAACAGCTTGCTGCTCAAATCGCGTTTAAAGTGATTAATGACGAGTTAAAACAAAGTCAGTCAGTCCAAGAAGTAGTTTTTGTTTGTTTTGATGATGAAAATTTTAATATTTATCAGTCATTAAAAGATGATTTTGAAATCTAAGCATTCATTGGATTTTAATAGAGCATCTATCCATATAATGATAGATGCTCATCATCTGATTAATTGCCTTTCGACATATTTTCTAAGATGTCCCAACGTTCCAATTTCTCAAGCAAAGATTCTTCAATTTCTGCTAAACGTTGACTCGCCAAAGTTGCAGCATTAGCGTCAGAGACAAACCAAGAACCATCTGCAAGTTTTGCTGAAAGTTCGGCTTGTTCTTTTTCTAGCTTTTCCATCTCAGCAGGGAGTTGTTCTAACTCACGCTGATCTTTATAACTCAGCTTGACCTTCTTTGGTGCTGATGCTGCGGCAGCCGCTGCTTCAGCTTTGGCTTGTGCTTTTTTCACATCACTTTTCTGATCAACCACTTTTTGGTCAGGGCGTTGTTCCAAGTAATCTTGATAGCCACCAATGTACTCATCAATATTGCCCTTACCATCGAATACCCAAGTCGAAGTCACAACATTGTCCATGAAGGCTCGGTCATGCGAGATCAGTAACAAAGTACCTTTGTAGTCAGACAGCATTTCTTCAAGCAACTCAAGTGTTACCATATCCAAGTCATTGGTTGGCTCATCCATCACGATCAAGTTCGATGGTTTGAGTAATAGTTTTGC
>CAZKJI010000272.1:0-2214 GCA_964553005.1 uncultured Acinetobacter sp.
ATAATTTTATAATTCATCAATAAACTAAAGATTAAATTTTCATCAATCTGTTCTCCTTGTACTTTTGTTCGAATTGTATTTTTTAAACTCTCAATTTTTGTTGGTTTATTGGTTGGAATTTTTGCTAAATATTCACAGAATTTTTTAAAAACAACCAAATGTGGGTGTTGGGCAAATTGTTCGGCATCAGGAATGACTGTTGTAGGTTCTTCAAGTGAAACTGGTTTTAATATTTCTCTTGACTGTTCAATCACTGTTTTTAATTGTGTTGCCTGAAAACCCATAACTTTCAGTAAATCAACAATATATTCTAAAGCCCCATCATTAGACATAACATCAAAACAAGTATTTTTCTTATCCATTTGAATTGAAAGTTGCCCTGCTAAAAATGCTAATCCAAAATCGGCAGCATCTTTACCAACTTTAGGCATTTTAATAATAACTAATTTCTTTTCTACAACAAAAGGGGAAAACTTAATCAGTGCATCCAAACTTAATGTGACTGGTGATTTCGCATAAACTAGATACACATAAGCATAAGTCTTTAATAACTGTAATAACTCTTTTTCAGTTTTATGGACATTCTCAATGTCTAATAATAAAATCTTTTTCATATTGATTAACTCGAAAAGAATCCTTCTGTTTCAATCACTTTAGCTTTTTAACTTCATATTTTTAATAATGCGGCGGTTTGTTACTCATTGGATCAAACGGTGCAATCCCTTCAGACAAGTCAGAAGCCTCAACGCGTTGGTATAAAAGCTGCATTTGTTTCTTCAAAACTGCTATTTCTTGTGTCTGAATTGCGAGCTGTTGATTGAGTTGCTCAACTAAATCGTCTAAAAATGCAATTCGCACTTGCAAATCTTCAATGGGTGCGGACAATGACGCGTGATCATCAAATTTTTGTGGTTTAGTCATTTCAGACCTCATCTGAACTCTTAGGAAACATTATGGCCTACATTACTTTAAGGGATGTCCATCTCGCATTTGGCGGACCTGCCCTACTCGACGGCGCGAACTTTAACCTAGAACGTGGCGAACGAGTCTGTTTAATTGGTCGTAATGGCGAAGGCAAGTCTACTTTATTAAAACTGATTGAGGGAAGTTTATTACCTGATACAGGTGAAGTTTCGATTCAAAATGGTTTAACTGTTTCAATGTTAGCCCAAGACGTGCCGATGGATTCAGGCAAAGTGGCCGATATTGTTGCTGATGGCGCAGGAGAAGCTGCAACCGTACTCAAAGCCTATCATGAAGCCAGTGATGCCTGTGTATTAGGCGATATGGAAGCCTGCGACCATATGGGTATGTTACAACACAAGCTCGATCAGCTCGATGGTTGGGCACTTGAAAACAAAGTAAATACCATTTTAGGTAAAATGGGGCTAGATCCAAATGCAGATTTAGCAGACCTATCAGGTGGACGTAAACGTCGTGTGCTCTTAGCACGTGCCCTACTTACCCAACCTGATGTGTTATTACTGGACGAACCGACAAACCATCTGGATGTTGAAAGTATTGAATGGTTAGAAAAGTTCTTACTTGATCAAAATAATCTAACTCTTTTATTTATTTCACATGACCGTTCTTTCGTAGATAGCATTGCAACACGTATTGTTGAACTGGATCGTGGTATTTTACGTGGTTATGAAGGAAATTATTCACGCTATTTAGAGCTCAAAGCTCAGCAAATGGAAGCTGAAGAAAAACAAAATGCTTTATTTGATAAAAAATTAGCAGAAGAAGAAGCTTGGATTCGTCAAGGGATTAAAGCACGCCGTACCCGTAACGAAGGCCGTGTCCGCGCCTTAAAAGACTTACGTGAACAATCTAAAGCGCGCCGTTCACAACAGGGCAAAGTCAGCATGGCGACTCAGGAAGCTCATCGTTCTGGTAAGCTGGTGTTTGAGATTGATAACCTAAGCGTGAGCTATGGTGAGCAGCCGTTAATTAAAGACTTCTCAGCAATCGTATTACGTGGTGATCGTATCGGTTTGGTCGGCGATAATGGTGTGGGTAAAACCACCCTGATCAAAGCGATTTTAGGTGAAATTGAACATAGCGGTGCGGTGAAAACAGGTACTCAACTGGAAGTGGCTTATTTTGACCAACTGCGTAATGCACTTGATCTTGAAAAAACCGTCATGGCAAACGTGTCGGAAGGCTCAGACTTTGTCGATGTGAATGGTAACCGTCGTCATATCTATAGTT
>CAZKJI010000273.1:0-2205 GCA_964553005.1 uncultured Acinetobacter sp.
TCAAGGTAGCCTTCCAACGACTGGATGAAAACAAGCGGGCAATCATAAAAAGCTTGAAGAGAAATTACAATCAAATTTTAGCTAACTCAGTTATTTTTTAGCATGACTCACATTTAAGTCCCAAATAATACTGATCGTTTTCTCTAAATGGTGTATGCCACCACGAACTCAATAGTTTTAAATAAAGTTTTTTAAATTTGATTTGATATCAATATCGAAATTACAAAAAATAAAGTAACTTAAACCAGCATTGACCTGTCAGCATTGCAAAAGACACTGCGAGTATAAGATTGAGTTTAGCGATTAATTTTACTATCTCGCTATTTTTATATAGAAAATATCAAATCAACTTAAAATATTGAGAGAAAAATATGCAACTTCAAAATGAGAAAATGGCAAATTATGCTTTCTTAACAGATATGTATGACGATTCATATTTCCCTCATGATTTGGTGAAAAAAGGTGAAAATCTTCTCATCGCACTTTGTCAAAAAATTGAGCTAACCCAGCCCAAAACTTTGGCAGAACTCTATGTTTTGACTCATGCAACAACTGAGCAATTTAATGAGTTGCAAGAAGAGTTTTGGGAAAAAGAAAGTGAAATCGAAACGGCAGCACGAGAAGCAATTGCGCATGATTTTGATGTGATTGCTGGCGCTTATGGGTTTACTGATGCAGATATAGAAGAGCTTATAGCAACACGAGATTGGTAATTTTTGTAAAGCAAGCACACTCAGTAGTGTGCTTGCTTTTTATATTTTAGGCTTTCATCTCTGCAAAAGTTTCTTTTGCTGCTTGAATGGTCTCTGCAATATCTTGATCTGAATGCATAGAAGAAATAAATCCTGCTTCAAATGCAGATGGTGCAAGATAGACACCACGCTTTAACATTCCGTGGAAGAACTTCTTAAATGCTTCAACATCACAAGCTAACATCGAATCAAAGCTGGTAATGTCCTCTTGATCGGTGAAATACAAACCGAACATACCACCGACTTGCTGAGTTTTAAATGGAATACCTGCTTCATCTGCCGCAGCTTGTAACCCTGCAAGTAATTTTGCGAGCTGTGCAGCGAGCTTGTCATAAAATTCAGGTTCACGGAGATGCTTGAACATCGCGATACCAGCACGCATTGCCAATGGATTCCCTGACAATGTACCTGCTTGATAAACACCGCCTAAAGGTGCGATGCATTCCATGATTTCACGTTTACCACCGAAAGCACCCACAGGCAAACCTGCACCAATAATTTTTCCTAAAGTGGTTAAATCTGGTTTTACCTTATAAACCGATTGTGCACCACCTAAAGCAACACGGAAACCTGTCATCACTTCATCAATAATAAATACTGATTTGTACTCATCGCAAACATCACGAATCGCTTGTAAGAAGCCGTCGATTGGCGTCACCAAGTTCATATTGCCTGCCACAGGCTCAATGATGACCCCTGCAATTTCATGACCAAACTTGCTAAAGCATTCTTTTAAAGCTTCAATATTGTTATATGGCAAGGTTAAGGTATGTTTTGCAAAATCAGCAGGTACGCCTTTTGAAGTTGGTTCACCTTCACCTAAAGTGAGTAAACCCGAACCTGCTTTCACTAATAACGAATCTGAATGGCCATGGTAACAGCCTTCAAATTTTACGATTTTGTCACGTCCAGTATAACCACGCGCCAAACGAATCGCGGTCATAGTCGCTTCAGTACCTGAGCTGGTCATTCGTACCAATTCAATTGAAGGCATAATCTCGCAAATGGTGTCTGCCAGCGTAGTCTCATGTA
Source organism: uncultured Acinetobacter sp. (assembly GCA_964553005.1). GTDB lineage: Bacteria > Pseudomonadota > Gammaproteobacteria > Pseudomonadales > Moraxellaceae > Acinetobacter. Next base: position 1,785 of record CAZKJI010000273.1, read on the forward strand.
CTGTTGGTGCGCCAAAGCTTAAGCCATCTTCAGCTGCGGTTTGTACCGCTTTGATAATATCGGGGTGCGCATGACCTAAAATCATTGGTCCCCATGAACCAACATAATCCACATAACGCTTACCATCAACATCCCACAAGTACGCACCTTTTGCCTTTTCAATAAAGACAGGCGTACCACCCACACCGTTAAATGCACGTACAGGTGAATTGACACCACCTGGAATATGTTTATTTGCTTGTTTAAATAACTGTTCTTGCTTTGGAGATAAACTCATAAAAGACTCAACCTAGAATCGAAGAATAAAATGTCGAAACGATGCAAAAAATTATGCAAATAACTTTGCCCATGCATTTACACGAGCAGGAATTTCGGCTGTTGATCGCCCTAATATATCACTAATTACCGCACAAAGGCTTGC
>CAZKJI010000274.1:0-2196 GCA_964553005.1 uncultured Acinetobacter sp.
CTAGTCTCTACCTTTCTGTAAGAATTTGCAAGTTAATGCGTAAGTCCTAAGCTAACAATCACTTTATCTTGCAAACATTTAACATCAACAACATCCAAACCAAAGCGATATTTCACGCCATACGCTTGCGTTCTTTCCGCCAAACCAACAGAGTACTTATGAATATCACCTGTTGCATCGCCTGCTGTGTAATATCCACCATAATAATCACCAGTTAAATTTGGCTCAATTGCCTTCATTTCTTCAGGTGTAATTGCATGACGTTCAAGTTTACCTTCCACTAAAACATCATTCACTTTTTTTGCGACATCAAAGTCTTCTTTGCTGTGGTACATATGCAAAATACCACGCTTTTCTAAATCAAAAGCAATATTCTCTTTTTCTGCAATTTCAAATAATCGTTGTCTTGCTAACAACGCCAAACGAACTGTTTCAATTGTATTTACTTTATAGTCCTTGATGTGAGTCAAAAACTCGACTAGCCAGCGATACTTATGCACACTAAAAGACGGATTGAGTAATAAAGGTGCATCTTTCTTACTCATCCATTTAATGCCTTTCAACACCGTTGCCTTCTGATTCCAGACCTCAGCGTTACAAGCAGACAACTGCCCACCATTGGCAAATGAAGTTTCCATGGCTGGAAATAAATGACGATCAATCACTGTGACTTCATAACCCAATTTAATTAACTCATAAGCAGACGTTACACCCGTAATCCCCGCACCAATAACAACAACATGTGGCATAGCAAACTCCTTGAAATGCATAACATTTCATAATGCTTAGCCCCATCTGTCATGGTACCTGAGAGTTTTGGCAGATGATTACCAATTAATCATTAAGCCTTCCCCTTCGGTGAGTGTTAATCGTAGAAGAAAAATTATCGTATGTTTCTACAAGTTGAGCACTGCTCTCCAGATTGTATTTCTATTATTACAGTCCTTCTGCCTGAGAGTTTCCGGGGTCGTTGCTCCTTCGGCGAGTTCATTGAAGAACTTCTCTCCCGCAATAATATTTATATCCATATAAGCAATATATATGCCGTTTAAAAATACAGACACCAAATTCTTGTAATTGTTTGTAGATTAACGTGAATTCGGTTTAAGCAGATTTTAATTCAATCGGTTTTAAAATCTGCTGAATCCCAGACTTATATCCATTTACAAGCACCAAAGCATATAATGTTAAAGCAGCAAATATTGTGGTCAGTAGCCCTATTTTTGATCTGTGGCGAGTATGTTCAAGATCAAATTGGCTTTTCATCAGATGAAATGGAGCTTCAATAATTCCTCGTTTTCTTAATACTGCACTATCAAAAGCATCCAGGGATTGTGGTTTCATATTTCTTTTTACTCGTGTGATGAGTTGAACACCGACTTCCGCAAGACGAGATCTCCAATTCTTACCCACATAGCCACGATCACCAAACAATTTACCTGTGAGTTGTGAATGTTCAATTAGATCGGGCAATACTTTACGGTCATCTACATTACCCGTTGTAATACAATAAGAAATTAAGCGTCCGATATGATCACAAATCAAATGAATCTTAAAACCATAAAACCAGTCGACAGAAGTTTTCCCCCGAGTTGCACTATCGGCAAATACACGATGTTGATAAATCCGTTTGTTGTGGCATACAGCAAGTTTCGTGGAATCCACAAAAGCAATTCCTGCTGATGAGACTTTTAAACTTTCAACAAGAGCAACGAAGTACATCACATATTTTGCTTTTAATTCAATAAATCGACTATAGCTCGGCAGGTTTGGAAAATAACCAGAAAGAAATGGTTTTGCCCAATAAAGATAAAAAGCCTTAAAGTTTCGGCTTCCTGTTAAATGAAACCATAGCAGCAATGTAATCACTTCAGATGCACAAATTTGACTTTGACGCACACGTTTAATCTTGCCACAAGTGAGCATGTATTGCTCAACCTGCTCTGAAATATCAGAGCAGAAATCATCAATTAGGCAGAAAAGTGTTGTAAGCTGTGTGTCGATAGGCATTTTGAGATCATTGTTTTTTGTCGTGATTAAATTTTGGCTTAAATGCCTATCCTTTTACAACTTCCTTATCCCGAATTCACGTTTATTAGGGCTTGTTGAGAATTAACAAAGGCAACTGATTAATTTATAATAGTAGGACTTACGCACTATCATTTATAGATTCTCTGTGGTAGCAGATGATTTTTA
>CAZKJI010000275.1:0-2178 GCA_964553005.1 uncultured Acinetobacter sp.
TAAGCAACCAGACAAATAATCACGGTTAATATAATCAATTTAATCACGCCAGACGCACCTACTTTATGATGGTGGGACTTATCAATCTGATGTGGAATTTCCATGGTTCGGTCAATGATTTCAGGTTCTTCTGCCGTAAGTTGAGCCGTTTGGTAGTGATTTGCGGTTTTTACAATCAGCTTGGCAAATAAGTCATCCGTTTTTTGTGAAAAATTACGGAGATTAATCTGTTCTTCAGGGCTAAATAACTCACCTGTAGTCGTATAAGGATGCTTTCTTTGTTGTTCTAAATAATCAGTTAATGCTTGTGTGCGATGTAATAATCGATGTGCACAATCCGCTGGATAATCTGTTGGAATCAATGCTAATTGTTTGCTAGAAAGATGTGTAAGATCAGCTTCATAACCATAAAAAGGCAAATCTTGTTGTTCTGGCTCTGGAAAATGTTCAGCATATTTACTATCGAACAGTTCTTTCTCCAAGAAAATGGCAACCTGATTCCAATTTACCTTCTGTAAGTCAGCATCAATTTTTTTAGCGAATTTATCATTCAACTCATAACGCCAAAATACTTCTTGGCGGAGGGTTGTTTGTTGAGATGCCGGTGCATCAAAGGCTTGATCACTGTTATCCCATTCAGCCAGTTCATGGCCACAGATCCATGCGGTTTTTTTATTGCCTTGATGGCTCACAATAAAATGCGCAAAGGGAAGCAACTCTACGTTAGCATTTGGATTTTGCTCATCATTCAGTACGCTAGATAAATGTAGGCTGAGTTTTTTAATACCTTGTTTTTTTAAGCCTTCAAGCCAAATCTGGAAATGTTGTGCCAACAGGTGTTGAGAGAGTAAGTCTCTAAAAATCAGTCGATTTTGATTGAAAATCGGATGTTCAACCCAACGGCTAAAATTGAGATTTCCTTCTAAATATTCATTGCCATAAGTCACTAGTGTAAGCTGTTGTTTCCAGATTTGATCAAGCGCCATCGTTATTCTTTCTCATTGACGATATCGGTATCTTATACATTTTATTCAATTGTTGAGTAATTTTTCAGAAATTTTAGTTGATCTGCTTTGGTATCTTGTTGTTTTATTTTTGCATCTATATTTTCAAAAGTACGCTATTTAAACCGCTGTTTATTTTCATCAAACTGGTAAAAAGCTGATAAACTATAGCGTTTTATTATATTTCTATATTTTGTTGCTTTGAGAGTTACTATGTCACTGGAAGCCCTGACCACTGAAGCGCTTGCTGCCATTGCAGCGGCTCAAGACCTTGCTGCACTCGATCAAGTTCGTGTGCAATTTACAGGGAAGAAAAGCCAGCTCGCAGAACAGTCGAAAGCACTTGGAAAAATGGATCCTGAAGAGCGAAAAGTACAAGGTGCTGCGATTCACGCTGTGCGTGAAGCAATCAATACGGCTTTGACTGAGCGTCAACAGACATTACAACAAGCTGAACTTGCAAAAAAATTAGCAAGTGAAACCATTGATATTACTTTACCGGGCCGCGGTCAGCGCATGGGAAGTATTCATCCTGTTACTCAAGTACAAGAGCGTATTTGCCAATTCTTTACTAAAGCAGGTTTCCAAGTAGCACATGGTCCAGAAGTTGAAGATGATTATCACAACTTTGAAGCCTTAAATATTCCGGGACATCACCCAGCCCGTGCGATGCATGACACTTTCTACTTTGATGCAACCCATTTGCTTCGTACCCATACTTCGGGCGTGCAAATTCGAACCATGGAAACCAGTCAACCGCCAATTCGTATCGTGTGTCCTGGCCGTGTTTATCGTTGTGACTCAGATCAAACCCATTCGCCAATGTTCCATCAGATCGAAGGTTTGTACGTTGCTGAAAATACCAGCTTTGCTGAGTTAAAAGGTTTATTGATTAACCTACTCAATGAGTTCTTTGAAAAAGATTTAAAAGTACGTTTCCGTCCATCTTACTTTCCATTTACAGAGCCAAGTGCAGAAGTGGATATTATGGATGAACGTGGTCGTTGGTTAGAAGTTTTAGGCTGTGGCATGGTGCATCCAAATGTATTGCGTGCCGCAGGAATTGATCCTGATAAATACAAAGGCTTTGCCTTTGGTCTAGGGGTAGAACGTTTTGCAATGTTGCGTTATGGCATCAATGATTTGCGTATGTTCTACCAAAATGACGTGCGTT
>CAZKJI010000276.1:0-2148 GCA_964553005.1 uncultured Acinetobacter sp.
TGGTCGAAGAAGTTGAACGTAAAATCGACAAAGAAAAAGCCGAAAAAATGGCGAAGAAATTGCAGAAAGGCGGAACCTTCAACTTTGAAGATATGCTGATGCAATTTGAGCAAATGAGCAAGATGGGCGGTATGATGGGCTTCTTGGATAAGTTGCCTGGCATGAGTAACTCTGGTATTCAAGATGCGATTGCACAAGCAAATCCTGAAAAGCAAGTGAAAAAAATGGAAGCGATTATTCAATCGATGACCATTAAAGAACGCCGTAACCCAGATTTGATGAATCCAAGCCGTAAAAAACGTATTGCTGCGGGTTGTGGTATGGACGTTGCTGAAGTGAATAAATTAATTAAGCAACAAGCTCAAATGGCGAAAATGATGAAGAAATTTGCGAATCCGTCAGGAATGAGCAAAATGTTGAAGTCATTAGGTAATATGCAAAAACAATTTGGTGGCGGTAACATGGGACCTTTATTTGGTAGTAATGAACCAAAAAAATAACCTAAAGCTCTCTAGAAAAGGCGCAAATTGCGCCTTTTTACTGAATGCCCAACTGATTGAAGCTGTTCAGGCAGGGCATTTTCGCACTGAAGATGGATATACGATGTTTCCTCAGTTGTTCCAGATACTTCAAACATTGGTTAATGCTGACTTAAGTTGAACGTAATTTTTTAGTCCTTTAAGTAAGAGATCAGATTCAATCAAAGGCTGATGATGTTGCAGAAATTTGGCAAATATCTCAGCATCTCCGCCTGTTAAAATCAGGTGTTTAGGTGACTGTTGCATAATTTGATCAATGGTACTAATTAGACCTAGCAAGATACCGTGATGCACAGCATCAACGGTGTTGTGTCCTGGTTTCAGATTATCGAATGCAGAATCAGGAATTTTAATACCTTTGGTATTTTGAATCAGTGAATCTCGTTGCAAATATAAATTTGGCAGAATATAACCGCCTAAATGTTGTAACCCTTCTACTAAATCAATGGTCAGCGCTGTACCACAGCCAATCACACAAAAGTTTTGATCAGGTTTTGAAATTGCTAAGACCTGTAACCAACGATCAATCCCGAGTTGACTTGGAACATCATAACCACAACGAAGTCCTGCATAATTAGCATGTACCTGAGCGAAGATAATTGGAATTTCCAAAATATCGAGGATCATTTGAATACGTTGATTATTTTCTGTATCTAAAACAGATGAAATTCCAACCTGACTTAAATTTTGATGTCTAAAATGTTGAATTAAACCTAACAGTAAATCGGCAGGTGACTGTAAGTGTAATTCGGCAGCATGTTCAAGCACTTGATCATTTTCGGTAATCCAATACTTTAAACGGGTATTACCAATATCCAACCATAGACTTTTCATAAAATGATCATTCCTTAAATGGGTGCGAGGCGTAAACGGCCTTGATAGAAGGCTTGAACATGATCGGTTTTAATGAGTACAGCACCATCATTGGAGATGCCTTGAAAGCTTCCTTGAAGCTTACCTTGCGCATGTTCAAACTCAACTTGTTGATTGAGCCATATTGCATGATGGTTAAAGCGTTCAGCTAAATTATAACTGCCATGTTCAAACCATTGAGAAGCCTGTTGAATCGCAGTGTACAGTTCAGCAATCAGCATTAAACGATCAGTATGAGCTAAACCGAGCATCGCCAGAGAGGTAATTGGCTGATCCGCATTTTCTACAGGGGGCGTGTTTAAGTTAATGCCTACGCCAACAATCGCTTGATGAGGGGATAGTGGTTCAACCAAAATTCCACCCCATTTGCCTTGGGCACTATATAAATCATTTGGCCATTTAATTTGTAAACTTAGACCTTGTAAGCTTGGCATTTGTAGGATGTTGAGTGCAACCTCTAGGGCAAGACGACCATCTAAAGCTGTTTTGGTTTGAATCAGTGTGCTTAAATAAATATTACCTTCAGGAGAGACCCATTGTCGCTGGTGCTGACCACGGCCCTGAGTCTGCTGTGCGCTGCATACCAATCCTGTGCTAATGCCTTTTTGTGCAATTTCACGCATATCATCATTTGTCGATGTTGTCGTCGTTTTGAGCAAGACGATTTCAGGAAATTGATTTTTTGCATTAAGTAATTGCTGAAGCTGGCGAGTTGCTAAATCTTCCATTGTTTTAT
>CAZKJI010000277.1:0-2140 GCA_964553005.1 uncultured Acinetobacter sp.
ATGCTTCAAGTGCCCAGACTTCCATCTCACCGAAACGCTGACCACCGAATTGTGCTTTACCACCAAGCGGCTGTTGAGTCACAAGTGAATAAGAACCTGTTGAACGCGCATGCATCTTGTCATCAACCAAGTGGTTCAATTTGAGCATGTACATGTAACCTACAGTTACAGGACGGTCAAACTGTTCACCTGTACGACCATCAAACAATACTGTTTGACCTGTACGAGAAATGTCTGCCAATTCAAGTAAGTCTTTGATCTGACTTTCTTCAGCACCATCAAATACTGGAGTTGCTAATGGAACACCAGCACGTAAGTTACCTGAAAGCGCCAAGATTTCTGCGTCAGTCAAGCTATCAAGCTCTTCTTGCTCACCACCAACCTTGTTATAAATCTTGTCTAAGAATTCACGCAGTTCAATCACTGTACGTTGTTCTTTCAACATTTTTTCGATCTTATCGCCAAGACCTTTCGCCGCCATACCCAAGTGAGTCTCAAGAATCTGACCCACGTTCATACGTGACGGTACACCTAGTGGGTTCAATACGATGTCGACTGGTACACCATTCGCATCATGTGGCATGTCTTCAACTGGTAAGATGTTTGATACAACACCCTTGTTACCGTGACGACCCGCCATCTTATCACCAGGCTGGATACGACGTTTAACTGCAAGGTAAACCTTCACAACTTTCAATACGCCAGTTGTTAATTCATCACCTGTAGAAAGTTTACGCTTCTTCTCAGCAAACTTCTCGTCAATCTCGTAACTCTTCTCTTTCAAGAACACTTGAATTTGAGTTAAACGCTCAGCAATTGCTTCATCATTTGGCTGGATTTCAAGTAAATCAACCAGCTCTAAACCAGACAATACGTCTTCAGAAAGTTTATCACCGCGTTTAGTTGAACCACCACCGTTAGATTCTTGACCTTTCAACAAACGAACAATACGTTCACGTGCTGCTTCTTCGAAGATTTTGTATTCTTCTTTCAAGTCTTTACGGTATGCGTCAAGTTGAGCTTTCTCAATTGCTTGAGCACGTTCATCTTTTTCCAAACCATCACGTGTGAAGACTTGAACGTCAATCACTGTACCTTTGGTACCAGACGGAACACGTAAAGACGAGTCTTTTACGTCAGCCGCTTTTTCACCAAAGATTGCGCGAAGTAATTTTTCTTCAGGTGTTAACTGAGTTTCACCTTTAGGTGTTACCTTACCAACAAGGATGTCACCTGCAGTCACTTCAGCACCGATATAAACAATACCTGACTCATCCAATTTAGACAACGCAGCTTCACCAACGTTAGGAATATCAGCCGTGATTTCTTCTGCACCTAACTTAGTATCACGTGCGACACATGACAATTCTTGAATGTGAATTGACGTTAAACGGTCTTCTTGAAGCACACGCTCAGAAAGTAAGATCGAGTCTTCGTAGTTATAACCGTTCCATGTCATGAACGCGACGCGCATGTTTTGACCCAGCGCAAGTTCACCCATGTCAGTCGATGGACCGTCAGCCAAGATATCGCCACGAGCAACTTTGTCACCCAAGTTTACGATAACGTTTTGGTTGATACATGTATTTTGGTTTGAACGTGTGTATTTGATCAGGTTATAGATGTCTACACCTGCTTCACCCGCGATCATTTCATCTTCGTTGACACGAATCACGATACGAGACGCATCAACATATTCAATCGCACCACCGCGGTTTGCGATCACACACACACCTGAATCACGTGCTACGTTTGCTTCCATACCTGTACCCACAAGCGGCTTGTCAGCACGCAATGTAGGAACAGCCTGACGTTGCATGTTCGAACCCATCAAGGCACGGTTCGCATCATCGTGTTCAAGGAATGGAATGAGTGACGCTGCAACAGAAACAACCTGCTGTGCAGAAACGTCCATATGTGTGACGCGCTCAGGCGACATACGTACGAATTCACCTTGATGACGGACAGAAACCATTTCTTCAGTCAGGTTGCCATCTTTATCAACAGCGGAGTCAGCCTGTGCAATGACAGTCCCTACTTCTTCAATTGCAGATAAATATTCAACTTCATCAGTTACACGACCATCTACAACTTTACGGTATGGTGTTTCCAAGAAACCGAAGTCATTCGCTTTTGCATA
>CAZKJI010000278.1:0-2135 GCA_964553005.1 uncultured Acinetobacter sp.
CTTTAGAAGATTCGTTTGTCATCTCTTTGGCGTTTAGGCAGCTTTTCCATTTGTTGTATTACAGCTTGGGCAATATTGATATAGCTTTCCGCCGCGCTATCCTGAGCAAGGACACTTGGCTGACCATTGTCTGCATGTTCACGAATTTTAGCATCTAAAGGCAAACGTCCAAGCAATGGTATCGCATATTGCTCAGATAACTGATCCCCACCACCGATACCAAAGATCTGCTCTTCATGACCACAATTAGAACAGATATGAGTAGACATATTTTCAATCACGCCCAACACAGGAATGTTCACTTTATTAAATAACTCAATGCCTTTGACTGCATCCATAAGTGCAACATTTTGCGGTGTCGTCACAATCACAGCACCTGTCACTGGAATACGTTGTGCCAAAGTCAGTTGGATATCACCTGTACCAGGTGGCATATCAATCACTAACACATCTAAATCTGGCCAAAGTGTTTGGTTAAAAAGTTGCATCAATGCACCAGTCGCTTTTGGCCCTCGCCAAGCTACAGGGGTATTGTGCGCACCAATTAAATGCCCAATTGAAATCACCGCCATACCATGCGCATCTAAAGGAACAAAATGTTCATTCTCGATTTGTGGCGTTCGACCTGCATTACCCAACATGGTTGGAATACTTGGGCCATAAATATCGGCATCCAATACCCCGACTTTTAAGCCCAGTTGTTGCAATGCAAGCGCCAGATTCACTGTGGTGGTTGATTTACCGACCCCACCTTTTCCTGACGATATCAATATTACATTTTGAATACGTGGATGTGCAGCCACATCGCGTTGTTGTGGTGCAGCTTTTTGAATCGGTGGATTATTGGGATCGACTTCCGCTTTAGGAGAAGCATCCATTACAGGTGGTAAATTGCTATTTTCTGCTTTTGGCTTCGATGAGCAGCTATGACCTGCTTCACCATGTGCTGCATGTTTTTGCTGGATAATATGGAGATTAAGTTCCTGAATCCCACACTTTTCCAGAGCTTCGGCAAGCTCATCGTGAATCTGTTGTAAATGGTCTTTTTCTTGTGGAAAGGTATTGATGGTCAGTTGCAAAACATGCCCTTGTACGTTGACCTGACTAATACGGTCTTTTAAGCAATTCTCTGAATAGGGCAGGATATAGTTTTGTAGAACGGTTTGGATGTCATCTTCCTTGACTTCTTGTGCTGGTGAAAAAACAGATTTTAAGGAAGAAAGCCACGACATTTTGTTTACTCCAAAAACAGATGATCAACATATCACTGAGTTTGGCTAGTTTAGCAGTATTGCAGAATAGACGCTCACATCTACGAAGATAATTGCTCATTTTTTATAGCGTATTTTCTTCTTTCAATATGAACGTCCATGATTTAGAACTGTGGTAACAATTAACCTTTCAGTTTATTTAAGGTATCGGTCACCGCTTTCTTTAAGTCATCCACTTTTTCACTTGCCTGAGCTTTTAGGTCATCAAGTTTTGCAGCAGCCTCATCTTTTAACTCAGCAGCTTTTGCCTTTGCATCATCAAGTTTATGGCTGGCCTCTTCCTTAAAGTGCTCAAACTTCTCTTTCGCCGCATGTTGAGTATCGGCTAATTTGTCTTTCAGTTCATCCGCCTTGCTTGATAAAGCGGCTTTGCTTTGATCATATTGCTCACTTGCATTGCTTTTTAAGTCATCCAGAGCCTGCTCACCCTTTTGTTTCAACTCGCCAGCCTTATCTTTTGCCTGCTGCAAATCAGTTTTGGTTTGATCAAGGTCTTTGGAGGCAAAGTTTTTAACATCCTCCACGGTGTCCTGAGCTTTCTGTTTAATGTCTTTGCCAACCTCACTGGCTTTATCTTTTGCATGCTGAAAGTCCGCCTTAGTCTGTGCAAGGTCTTTTGCAGCGAAATCTTTTAACTGATCAATTTTATCATTTGTCATGATGTTATTTCCTCTTACTATTTACTATGTCATGAAAGCCACAATTGTTTTCTGCCTATAGTTATACAAGGTTCTGTTAAATTTTGGCGAAATTGCTGCAAATTGAAACAATTGGAATACAAGCAGTCAAAGTAAATTTCGAGTCTTTTGTTTATTTTTAGAACCAACACACCACCACGAAACAAGTATCAACAATGATCAGGGA
>CAZKJI010000279.1:0-2134 GCA_964553005.1 uncultured Acinetobacter sp.
AGGTTATTTACCATCAATTGATTTAAATGCAGCTTATGGTAAAGGCGATCGTGACTTTGATGGTCGCGGTTGGTTTAATCAGGGACAAGCAGTAATTTCATTATCTCAGGTATTATTTGACGGCTTTCGTATTAAAAATAAAGTTGAGCAAGGTGATTATGCAGCGTTAAAACGCTATTATGAGCTAAATGCGGGTGTGGAACAAAAAGCTTTTGAAGCAGCTCAAGCTTATTTGGATGTTCAACGTTACCGTGATCTGGTTAAATTGGCAGAAACCAACTTTAATAACCATCAACGTGTTTATAACCAAATTCAGCAAAAGACCAAGCAGGGTGTGGGCAATGGTGCGGATTTAGCACAAATCTCAGGTCGCTTATCGTTGGCACAAACCAATTTAATGACGGAACAAGCGAATTTAAATGATGTATCAGCACGTTTTGCCCGTATTGTTGGGGTCGAACCAAGTACAAATCTTGAACCTGTTAATTTAAATACTTCTTTGCCTAATAGCTCACAAGATGCTGTAATGACTGCATATCAAAACAATAATAGTTTGAAAGCAGCATTAAGCGAAATGGAATACGCGCGTACCAATGCAGAAGAGTTTAAGTCAAACATGTACCCTAAACTCTCATTGGTAGCGCGTACAGGACTATACCAAAACCGTAACAGTTTTGATGAGCGTACCAATCCTGGCAATGACAAGTATGGTCAGGATAGTGCAGTAGAACTTAGATTGAATTACAACCTGTTTAATGGTTTTGCTGACCGTTCAGCAGTCAATGCGGCAAATGCTAGAATTTATACTGCTCAGGACTTGAAAAACAAAGCCTGTGTCGATCTTCGCCAAACATCAACGGTGGCTTATAACAATGTGAATAACTATAGCAACCAGTTGCAATGGCTACAGCGCCATCGTGATGAATCTGCTGCGGTAGTCAGAGCTTATAATGATCAGTTTGATATTGGTCGTCGTAGCCTGCTGGATGTACTGGATTCTGAAAATGAATCATTCCAGTCAAATCGTGCTTATGCCAGCGCACAATATGATTTAAAAATTGCTCAACTACAAACACTGTATAGCATGGGTCAATTATTGCCTGCGCTCGGTATTCAACGTGATAATTTACCTGCTGTATCAGACGTGAGTCAGCGTGAAATTAATGCTGCAAATGTATGTACAGCGGCAAATGCACAAGTTGAATAATGTGTTAATCAGTTAAAATAAAATAGGGTGCTGTTGCACCCTATTTTTATAGATATTCCAACTTTTTTCGGTAAGGTAAATTTGAAATTATTCTATTGACTCAATGATATAATCCTTGGTTTAAGAATAATGAACCTTTCATGCTTGTTTGATTCATGGTGAATAAGTGACAACACAAATATTTGATCCTTTAGCTTTATGCCTGATTCGGGTGGCTAAAGATTATGAAATTAGTATTACACAAGAAGGTTTATTATCAGGTTTGCCTTTACCCAATGGAAAGCTGATACCTCAGTTTTTTTCACGTGCAGCTGATCGGGTAAGTTTAACAAGTAATATGGTGCAGCAGAATCTGGATCAACTGAACCATTTTGTTTTTCCTGCCATTTTAATATTGAATAATAATACAGCTTGTGTCTTATATCGTCTTGATGCAGAAAGACAGACTGCAACAGTATATTTTCCTGAAATGTTGGACACTGTGACAGAAGTGCCAATTGTCCAGTTACAAGAAAAATATCTGGGTTCAGTGATTTATTTACAACAACGTCAATTTGTGGCGGATAACAAGGTTAAGCTGGAAAAGACAAATCAGCATTGGTTCTGGAGCGTAATTCGACAGCACCGTTCCATGTACAAAGATATTTTATTAGCAGCCCTGTTCGTCAATATCTTTGCTTTGTGTGCACCTTTTTTCGTAATGAATGTTTATGATCGTGTTGTTCCCAACCATGCTACAGATACCCTATGGGTACTAGCCTTTGGAATCATGATTATTATTACGGCTGACTTTATTTTAAAACTAGTCCGTAGCTATTTTGTTGATTTGGCTGCAACCCGTGCTGATAACAAGCTATCTGCCTATATTATGGAGAAAGTATTGGGTCGGCGTATGGAACAGAATAATATGTCTGTTGGTATGATGGC
>CAZKJI010000280.1:0-2106 GCA_964553005.1 uncultured Acinetobacter sp.
AAAGATAAGCCGTAGGTGAATGCGATGGCATTGTGGCGATCGACTGTCATTGTCAGTGCAATGACGATGTTATCCCGAATTTTGGGATTGGTACGTGATGTTGTGCTACTCAATGTATTTGGTGCGGGCAAGGACTTCGATACTTTCGTTGTTGCCTTTCGTATTCCCAACTTTTTTCGGCGTTTATTTGCGGAAGGGGCATTTTCTCAAGCCTTTATTCCTGTTCTAACAGAATATAAAACCAGTCGTGCGCATGCCGAAGTTCAGATTCTCATCAGTCGAGTTTTTGGTTGTCTACTCACAGCCATGTCATTATTGACGTTTGTCGCAATGGTTGCTGCACCTGCAATTATTTATATCTACGCACCCGGATTTCATAACGATCCTGAGAAATTTGACCTTGCCGTTGATATGTTTCGTCTTACGATTCCCTATCTGATGTTCATGTCATTAACGGCTTTTGCGAGTAGCATCTTAAATAGTTATGGTTCATTTGCATCGCCAGCCTTTTCACCTGTGTTGCTGAATCTGGCAATGATTGCAGGGGCGTGGTGGCTAACGCCGTATATGGTTGAACCGATCATGGCATTAGGTTGGGCGGTAGTTGTGGCGGGTATTTTGCAGCTTGCCATCCAGATTCCAGAGTTATGGAAAAAGAATCTACTGATTCCCCCTAAAGTTGATTTTAAACATGAAGGTGTTGACCGTATTTTAAAACTGATGCTGCCAGCACTGTTTGGGGTGTCAGTCACACAGATCAACCTATTGCTAAATACCATCTGGGCATCATTTATGCAGGATGGTTCAGTATCGTGGCTGTATAGTGCGGAACGGATGACTGAACTGCCTTTAGGCTTGATCGGTGTGGCGATTGGTACAGTGATTTTGCCATCACTTTCAGCCCGCCACGCCGAACAGGATCAGGTCAAATTCAGGAGCATGATTGACTGGGCTGCCAAGATCATTATGTTGGTGGGCATTCCTGCAAGTATTGCCTTATTTATGCTGTCCACCCCAATTATTCAGGCATTGTTTCAGCGCGGTGAATTTACATTGGAAGATACACGAATGACAGCATTAGCCTTGCAATGTATGAGTGCAGGGGTGATTTCTTTCATGTTGATTAAGGTGTTTGCTCCAGGTTTTTATGCACAACAGGATACCAAGACTCCTGTTCGTGTCGGGTTAATGGCAGTTGCGGCAAATGCCATTTTAAACGTGGTATTTATTGGTTTATTTAAACTGATTGACTGGCATGCAGAACATATGGCTTTGGCGTTGGCTTCTTCAGGCTCAGCTTTGGTGAATGCAGGCATGTTGTATTTCTATTTGCACAAACGCAATATCTATCGTTTTGGAACGCACTGGAAGAAACTGGCAATGCAATTTACCATTGCCAACCTCACTATGATTGCTGCGCTCTGGTATGGATTGACTTGGTATCAAGGTGATATTTCACAGTGGTTAAGAATTGCTGAAGTGGTTGGGTTGTGTGTTGTTGGTGTAGTGGCCTATGCGGTAGGATTATTGGCAACAGGGTTCCGCCCAAGACATTTAAGAGCCTAATACCTCTCTAAAAAAACTAAACCCTCCTGATGGAGGGTTTTTACTATTTAACTTCAAGTAATTCAATATCAAAAATCAGGGTACTGTTGGGGCCGATTGCATCACCTGCACCAACATCTCCATAGGCCAAATTGGCTGGAATAAAGAAACGGCTTTTACCACCCTCTTTCATGGTTTGCACACCCTCAGTCCATCCAGCAATCACTTGGTTCAGTTTAAACTCAATTGGATGGTTGCGGGCAATTGAGCTGTCAAACACCGTGCCATCCAGTAAACGGCCTTCGTAGTTCACTTTAACTGTAGAGGTTGCCCTTGGAGATTTCCCTTTGCCTTCCTGCAAAATTTGGTACTGCAAGCCTGACTTGGTGGTTACGATGCCTGTCTTTTGAGCATTTTCAGCGAGGAATGTTTTACCAGCAAGTTCATTTTTCTGGCCAACTTCCTGAAACTCAATCAGCTGTTTTGCCTCTAAACGTTTTTTATATTGGTTGAGTACCTTTGCCATGTCTTCATCAGTCAAAGATGCAGCCTTTCCCTGAA
>CAZKJI010000281.1:0-2085 GCA_964553005.1 uncultured Acinetobacter sp.
ATAGGCTTTAGATCGGTTTACGTTCTTATTTTATTTAAAAATCAAACCATTATTTATATACATGGCAATGGCTTGGAATCAACGCTATTGTGTTAAAGTATTGGATAAATTATTTATTTTGATGAGCCAAAACTCATTTGCGGAGTTCAGAAGTTGAAAATTTCTTATGTTTTTACCTGTGGTCGACTAGAGTCTTTGTTTAAGATTCTAAATCTTATTCAATCTAATGAAAATAAAGAAAAAAATGATAAAGTTATTGAGCAGTTTAGAAAAGATATTTCTTTAGGACGAACTTTTGAGGAAACTGAACTTTATCAATTGATAGAAGACAGTGAAGAAAAAATTGTGGTCAATCGCTTGAATAATATTCTTCGGGATAAACCGGCCCATCAGAATAAATTTGATTTTCAGGAATATAAAACTGGTGCCTGGTCTGAGTTTAATGATTATAAGCTGGCAGTTCGTTTCTCTAATGCCAAAACAGAGTTAAGTGAAAAGCACTTTGAAAAAACGGGTGAATACATGACCAGTCGAGGTATTGCAAAACTGACAGGTTTCAATCCAGCGAATATCAAGAATATGTTGCAACATAAAAGAGCTGTCGTGAAAAAAATGCTCATTACATTGGAAAAGTTGGCAAAAGAATATTGATAATCTATAAAATAAAAAAATGATGCAGAGAAAATTTATTTTTCTGCATCGAGATTTAAATTAATATCTGAATAATAAGAAGAATGAAAGTACATGTTTTAAATGTCAATAGACCCTAATTAAAAGCTTGGTCAGTTATTACTGATTTTAAGAATTGTCATTCAATGGTCATGGTTTTGTCATTTCGGAAGATTAGGCTACAGCAGTAATTTTATGGGGTAGCTATTATGATGAAGCAAAAAGTATTATTGATTTCAATTCTTACCAGTTTGGCATTAATGGGCTGTGGCAGTGACCATGATGACAATCAAAATACAGCAAAAATGTTAAGTACTGAGCAGACATTAAACTTTGGTGATCGGGATTGCTGGTTGGGTGGAACAGTTAAATTGACAGGGCAAGATAAAAATAATAATGGAATTTTAGAGACTGATGAAATTCAGCAAACCACGCCGAGTTGTATCACAGAAAATGCTTTCGCTCGGGGTGTGCAGCTCACTTATCAGGTGATGGATCATCTGAAAGGTATTGCAGATGGGGCAAAGGCGGGCAATACCATTGAGTTTAGACAAGGTGGTTTCGGTTCTGATCTAGTGGCACATCCAACCAATAAAAACCAATTTTATGCCATTACAGATCGAGGCCCCAATGCCGATTACAACTTAAATAAAGACAATGGCAAGATGTTTCCTGATCCAGCATATGTGCCGCGTATTGGTCTATTTGAAGTACAAACGAATGGCACAGTGAAAAAGATTAAGGAAGTTTTACTTAAGGATCGTAATGGGCAAAATATTTCGGGTCTACCTAATGCCAATTTTGGTGCAACCAAAGAAGCAGCTTACGACATTTATGGCAAATTATTAAGCCATCAAACAGATGAATATGGTCTAGATGCAGAAGGTTTGGTTGCCATGAAAGATGGTAGCTTTTGGGTGAGTGATGAATATGGCCCACATATTGTTCATTATGATGCCAATGGTATAGAAATAGACCGTATTAATGCTTTTGAAAAAGATACCCGCCGTGTTGGTGGCTATTTACTGCCTGCGGAATTTGCCAAACGTCGCCCGAATCGTGGCATGGAAGGTTTAACTATTACGCCAGATGGGAAAACCTTGGTAGGGATTATGCAATCCACGATGGATAATCCAACAACAGCAGTCAATAAATCAGACTTAACCCGTATTGTAACTGTTGATCTAGAAACTAAAAAGGTGAAGCAATATTTATATAAACAGGAGGGTGGAGCAAAAGCTTATTCCAACTCTGCAATTACAGCTTTAAGTAATACCAGCTTTTTAGTTTTAGAGCGAGATGGGGATTTTTATCGATATAATCCAAATGCTTTTAAACGTGTTTATAAAATTGATTTGCGTCATGCAACCAATGTAGAAGATATTGCTGAAACAGCTCAGATTAAACAGGATGCTA
>CAZKJI010000282.1:0-2071 GCA_964553005.1 uncultured Acinetobacter sp.
TTTACGTTTTTCTTCGGCAGCCTTGGCTTTGGCATCAGCTTCTGCACGTTGTTTTTGTGCGGCAGCTTCCGCTTGTTTCTGTTGTTCTTCTGCTTTAGCTTTAGCAGTTTCCTCAGCCTTACGTTTTTGTTCAGCTAACTTTGCCTGTTGCGCTTGTTCAGCTTTCTGCTTTTCGGCAGCAAGTTGCTGAGCAGTAGGTGGCGGAGGAGCAACAGGAAGATTTTCAGGCTGAGTATTATCTACAACAGGGCTTAATATTTCTTCCGCTTGATTTTCAGCCGTAGTTTCCTGTTCTACAGGTTTTGCCATCGGTGGTGGTAAATCTTCTGGCTTGATGAGAACAGTCGTCAGTTTTTTCGGTTGCTCAGGCGGTTTACTTAGACCTAAGAAAAGCAAGCCAACAATCGCAATTGCATGTACCCCAAGGGTAAAACCTAGCGCAATTGCATTTTGTTTAAAAGGTGGCTCTTGAAATTTTTTCATAACTTACTTTAATGGCTCTGTCAGTAAACCAACTTGAGTTAAACCGGTTTCTTGTAAACTAGCCATGAGTGATACAACCTCACCATAGGGGCGAGATTTATCACCATTCACTAATACGGTGAGTTGTTTATTTTCTTGTTCCGCTTGCTTTTGAGCATCACTCAAAATAGCTTCAAGCTGCTCAAGTGAAAGAGGTTCACTATCTTTATGATCTTGGTATTGCAAATAAATATTGCCATCTTTGCCAATCGTTACCATTGCAGGCATGTCTTTCGATTCGATAGGATTATTATTCGCTTGGGGCAAATCAACTTTGATGCCGCTGGTAATCATAGGTGCAGTGACCATAAAAATGACTAAAAGTACCAACATAACGTCAATATAGGGTACAACGTTCATATCACTTTTCAGTGGTTTTTTAATGCGTTCAAAACGCCCAGATCGTTGAATTGCCATTATGCATCTTCCTGTGTCGATCCAATCGCTTGACGCTGTAAAAGAGCGACCATTTCTTCTGCGAATAACGCACGATCTGAGTAAATAGATTCACCTTTCGCTGTGAAGTGGTTAAAAGCCAGCACAGCAGGAATTGCTGCAAATAAACCGATTGCCGTTGCAATAAGTGCTTCAGCAATACCCGGTGCTACGGTTGCCAAAGTAACTTGATCAACGGCAGCAAGGCCAATAAAGGCATTCATAATGCCCCAAACCGTACCGAATAAGCCGATATAAGGCGCAACAGAACCAATACTTGCAAGCGCTCCTAAACCTTGCTCCAATCCGCCCTGATCACGGCTTAAGCCAACACGGAGGATACGTTCAGTTCCCTCGATGGTCTGGTTGGTGTCGGCCTTGCGCTTTTGCAGCTTGAAAAATTCACCCAGCCCCTGATAGAAAATATCTTCCAGCCCACGGCGTTTAGAATTGAGTTGAGCATTGTTATATAAGGTATTTAGTTCAGCACCTGACCAAAATATTTTTTGAAAATGCTCATCATCTTGAGCTGCTTTTTTAAAACCCATATGTAATTTGGCAATTAAGTACCAGCTGAAAATTGACGCTAGTAATAAGATCAACATGACCAATTGCACAACTGGGCTGGCTTGTAAAATCAGGTCAGAAATATGTAGAGAAGATTCTAAATTAGTTGCCATAATTCACTGTGCCGAAAAGTTTATTTTTAGTCCTGTGCTAATTCTTTTTGAATCAGATCACGTATTTCTTCAGGAAGTCTACGTGGCATTAACTCTTTGTTTAAACATGCCAACGTAACCTCACCTGAAGCAAGCAAGATTTCACCACGATAAATATTTTGTTGCAACACAAAAGACGCGGCTTTACACGAAATAACACGTGCTGTAACGGTAATTAAGTCATCCATTAAGATTGGACGTACATATTTCACCTGAATTTGATGTACAACGAAGTTGTAGTCTTGTTGATGCCAGTAGTGATCGACGCCTGCTGCACGTAACCATTCAGTGCGTGTGCGTTCCATAAAACGAATGTGATTGGCGTGGTAGACAATGCCGCCTGCATCTGTATCTTCGATATATACACGAATATTAAATTCAAAATGATTGGCCAT
>CAZKJI010000283.1:0-2045 GCA_964553005.1 uncultured Acinetobacter sp.
ACGTCAGTGAAATGCCGATTTTTCAGGAAAACAATAAGAAAAAAATTGTAAAAGAAATTCATAAAGATTTATGGGGCACTTTTATTTTTCAGATGCCCGCATTGGGTGTCGCGGTGAGCAATCAACGTTCACGTTTTTTTGCACCCTATACCAGCTCATGGCAAAGCAGCGATATTTTAATCAATCAAAAACTTAAAATTTTCGGTCTTGACCAGCACCAGCTCGCCAAGGAAGTTGGCCCTAGTATGACCTTAAAATTACATGATTTTTTTGAACATTTTACAGGTGATTTAATTTATCATCATGAAGAGCAAATTTTGTGTTACCTCGGCGAACAAAACCTTTTCCAAACCGCCAGTAAACGTAGTGAAATCCATGATATTTCAGCATTACGTGGACATTTACGTACCATGACCATGCCGCAATATCAAAAGTTTCAACAGCTCATGCTGAATTTAATTAGCTAATCATTTAGCCATAACAATAAGGGGAATGACGATGACTGGTTTACTGATTTTTTTGGGGATTTTTGTGGTGCTGATCGTATGGGGCGTTTCTATTCGCAACAACATCGTACGGTATTTTAATGCCACCAAACGGGCATGGTCAGAAGTTGCCAACTTTGAGCGTCAAAAAGTAAAGACTTTAGAAGCATTGGAAGCAACATTAGATCGATATACTCAGTTTGAAAAATCAACTTTGGAAAAAGTGACTGAATTACGCCAACAAATTCTGAATCTGAATGTCAATGATACCGATATTTCTCAATTACAACAGATTGAGAAAATGAGTAAGGAACTGATTCGTAGCCTCAATGTAGTGGTGGAAAACTATCCCGAGCTGAAAGCTGATGCACTTTATAGCAAGATGATGGATGACATTCAGGAACAAAACGAGAATGTAGGTGCGGCAATCACGATATTCAACCGTAACGTAGAGTTGTTTAATAACCAGATCGAGGTGTTCCCCAACAACCTGATCAATACCCTCACCTTATCCAAGAAAGCCATTCGCCCGTTTAAGGATAATCTTGCAACTGAAAATTTTGACTATAAACCAAATTTTTAAAATTTATTTTTACTTGAATACAAGTCAATCTAAGCTTTATCTTGATTGGCTTTTTTATTTTTTAACTTACGCTACATTTAGTAGTAGAACTACACGCCATAATCAAGGAAAATAGCCGCTTTTGATCAGCGAACTGTTTTTTCGCCTTGATGGATGTGTGATGAAATTTGAAAAATTAGGTCAGTCGGGACGTGCCCGTCGTGGTCGACTTACGTTAGAGCATGGTGTGGTTGAAACACCTGTATTTATGCCCGTGGGTACTTACGGTACAGTGAAAGGCATGTTACCTCGTGACATTGAAGAAATTCAGGCACAGATTATTTTAGGTAACACCTTCCATTTATATTTACGCCCTGGCTTGGAAGTGATCAAGGAGCATGGGGGTCTACATGAGTTTATCCAATGGGATAAACCAATTTTGACCGACTCAGGTGGTTTCCAAGTATTTAGCTTAGGCGCAATGCGCAAAATCAAAGAAGAAGGTGTAACTTTCCGTTCTCCTATTGACGGTTCAAAGGTGTTTTTGTC
Source organism: uncultured Acinetobacter sp. (assembly GCA_964553005.1). Classification (GTDB taxonomy): domain Bacteria; phylum Pseudomonadota; class Gammaproteobacteria; order Pseudomonadales; family Moraxellaceae; genus Acinetobacter. The sequence continues at coordinate 1,597 of CAZKJI010000283.1, forward strand.
TCCAGAAATTTCAATGGAGATCCAACACGTACTGAATTCAGATATCGTGATGATCTTTGATGAATGTACCCCTTACCCTGCAACACATGAAGAAGCGCAAAAATCTCTGCAACTGTCTTTGCGTTGGGCTAAACGCTGTAAAACCCACCACCATGATGAGCTTAAGAATAAAAATGCCTTATTCGGTATTATTCAAGGCGGTATGTATGAAGACCTTCGTGATGAATCACTTAAAGGTTTATTAGAAGTTGGCTTTGATGGTTATGCAATTGGTGGTTTATCAGTTGGTGAACCCAAAGAAGAAATGATCAAAGTGCTTGATTATTTACCAAACAAAATGCCACAGGACAAACCACGTTATTTGATGGGTGTTGGTAAACCAGAAGACATCGTGGAAGCGGTTCGCCGTGGTGTCGATATGTTCGACTGCGTGATGCCAACCCGTAATG
>CAZKJI010000284.1:0-2019 GCA_964553005.1 uncultured Acinetobacter sp.
GAAATTGCAGCAGCAAACTTATTTATTAATGGGCATCGAATCCCAAGCCTATTGCATAATCACTATTATTGGGTGGAACTACCAGCAGGTACCTATCGTTTGAGTGTGAGCCGCCCATTGGCTGGTATGCATTTCCAAAAACCAAAGTATTTAGATTTCACGGTTGATGCATCACAAACTTATTTTATTAAATATGATGAAGAAAATAAGATTTCTCGCAGCGAACATACGGGACCATTTATGATCATGCCCGATAAAGTCGCACATCAGGAAATTGCCTTTACTCGCCTAAAATCATCAAGCTATAACTTTGTGGCACAAGATGCCTCAGGTAAAATTCGGTCTAAGCCTCAAGAGTTAAAGCCAGCTAAGTATGATGAAAAATCTGAGGTCTTATTGGTTAAGCCATTTAAACTTTGGAATCCATTGACGTGGTAGTCAATATTGAGCAGCGTTTATTCATCTTGAATTAAGGGTTTGATGATGCTTAAAAGCTGCTCTTTGAGTTTTAAATTTTGCTCAGGATCATTTAAGGTCTTTTGATTTAAATTATTCATGTATTGAAAAACATTGCTGCTAATTGTTAAATTTTTTTGGTTGATTGATTTTCCTTCTGGCGTTCGCAAAAATTTTAAATAAGCTTGTACTTCCTCTTCACTCAGTGTTTCTGTATAAATTTGCTCAATTGCTTGTAATGTTTCAGGCCGCATAAACATTTTTGAACTTGTGTCTTTTAATAATTGACTGAGTTCTACAAGTGCTAGATGTTCTTGATTGGTTGTCAGTCTCTCTTTACCCAAAATTTTTAAAAGCATACTTTCGGCTTTAGAGTCTAATGCAGGCTGCATCTCATCTAGAGACGAATGTAAAAGGTTTTCTAACTCACTGAGTTTAATTAGTTCTTTTACAGATTTTTTTTGAGCAGGACTGGCAAATGTATTTTCTGTTGCCATGACACAGCAAAGACTCATTATTAGGATCGATATTGTTTTATTCATCTTGTTATCCTTATTGTTTTTTATAATTTAACAGATGCTTTAGGCAAAAAAATAGCCGAATACGATGATTCGGCTAAGATTATTGTATGAGTATTATTGAGCGGCAGCATCAACTACTGGAATCTTGCCAATCTTGGCTTGCCAGATTTTTGGCGCAGTCGCGTGGATAGACGTACCATTCACATCAACTGCAACAGAAACAGGCATATCTTCAACTACGAATTTGTAGATGGCTTCCATACCTAAGTCTGCAAAAGCAACGACTTCAGCTTCACGAACTGCTTTAGACACGAGGTAAGCAGCGCCACCCACAGCCATTAAGTAAGTTGCTTTATTGTCTTTGATTGCTTCAACAGCCGCTGGACCACGATCCGCTTTACCGATCATGCCGAACAAGCCAGTTGCTTCTAACACTTGACGCGTAAATTTATCCATACGCGTTGCAGTTGTAGGACCAGCAGGACCAACGACTTCATCACGAACAGGATCAACAGGACCAACGTAGTAAATGAATTTACCTTTTAGATCGACTGGAAGTTCTTCGCCATTATTTAGCATGTCAACCATGCGCTTATGTGCAGCATCACGACCTGTATAAATTGTACCATTGAGAAGTAATGTATCGCCTGGCTTCCAAGCATTCATTTCTTCTTGAGTAATGGTATCAAGGTTGACACGTTTAGATTGAGATGAATCCCATGTTACAGCAGGGTAGTCTTCAAGTTTAGGTGCTTGGATATGTGCAACACCAGTACCATCCAACTGGAAGTGTGCGTGGCGTGTCGCAGCACAGTTTGGAATCATACCGACTGGCTTACCTGCTGCGTGGCATGGGTAATCTTTGATTTTAATATCAAGAACTGTGGTTAAACCACCCAGACCTTGTGCGCCAATACCCAACGCATTCACTTTCTCGAAGATCTCGATACGGAGTTCTTCCATTTTGCTTTGTGGGCCACGACGAAGTAATTCGTCCATGTTGATTTCTTCCATGAGTGCTTCTTTTGCAAGCATCATGGCT
>CAZKJI010000285.1:0-2001 GCA_964553005.1 uncultured Acinetobacter sp.
GCTTGCAGTAGCAGTTTTGTGTCAAAGCGAAATTTTTATTTTAAAGGTGTAATGTTTGTATGGAATTGAAATGATAAATTCCCTGCTAACTTTGTTATGATGCCTTCCACATGAAAGAATTTAGAGATTGGTCATGACAACGTTGAAAAATGATCGTTTTTTACGAGCTTTATTACGTGAACCTGTAGACACCACACCTGTATGGATGATGCGTCAGGCAGGGCGTTATTTACCAGAATATCGAGAAACCCGCGCACAGGCAGGAGATTTCTTATCCCTATGTAAAAATACAGAATTTGCCTGTGAAGTTACTTTGCAGCCTTTACGCCGTTATGAACTGGATGCCGCAATTCTATTTTCTGATATTTTAACCGTGCCTGATGCGCTGGGATTGGGATTGTATTTTGAAATGGGGGAAGGGCCAAAGTTTCATAAAACAGTACGTACGGAACAGGATGTCGCCAACCTGCCGAAAATCAATGCCAAGTCTGACTTGGCCTATGTTATGAATGCCGTTTCAGCCATTCGATCTGCTTTAGGCGGACAAGTGCCGCTGATTGGTTTTTCGGGCAGCCCTTGGACCTTAGCAACCTATATGGTTGAAGGTGGTTCAAGTAAAGAATTCCGCTTTATTAAGAATATGATGTATGCACAGCCAGAAATACTACATGCTTTACTTGATCATCTTGCTGATTCAGTGATTGATTACCTCAATGCACAGATTGATGCAGGCGCACAGGCCATTCAGATTTTTGATAGCTGGGGTGGGGCGCTGGCACATCGGGAATATATTGAATTTTCATTGAACTATATGACCAAGATCATTGCTGGGCTTCAGCGTGAAAAAGATGGCCACCGTATTCCGATTATTGTCTTTACCAAAGGTGGTGGACAATGGCTGGAAGCAATGCTGACAACAGGTGCAGATGCATTTGGCCTTGACTGGACAACACCACTTTATACAGCTAGGGATGTGGTTGCAGGACGAGCCGCCTTACAGGGAAATCTTGATCCAGCCACACTTTATGGTTCAACTGCATCCATTGAAAAAGCAGTGAAAGCCATGCTGGATGATGCTTATCGTAATGGTGAAAAAACAGGTTATGTGGCGAATTTGGGGCATGGGATTACCCAATGGGTCGATCCAGCACAGCCTAAGATTTTTGTAGATACTGTTCATGAATACAGTACTAAATATTTAGGCTGATATTTTTAATCATTTCAAAGTAAACGCGCTAGGATCAGTTTTGTGCAGTTGATTGTATTACCGCTCAACTTTATCTTTAAGGCAGCTTCGGCTGCCTTATTTGGGTTGTTGCTTTTGATTGCATTTGCAGTCACCTCACCGATGGGAAGTCATGAATATTGGGGATTTTTTCGTTACGATTATTTGTTGTTTTATGCACTGATTATTCAAGCCTGTCTGATTTATTTAAAGCTCGAATCGTGGGCAGAAGCGAAAGTGATTGCTTTATTCCATCTCATGGCGATGGGAATGGAAATATTTTTGACCCATCCAGCGATTGCCTCATGGCAATATCCTCAACCAGCTATATTTAAATTACTGACTGTGCCATTGTTTGCAGGGTTTATGTATTCAGCAGTGGGAAGTTTTTTTGCTCGGTCTTTGCGACTTTATAATGTTTCATTCGAGAATTTGCCGAATTTTGGCAATATGCTGTGTTTAGCAGTGTTGTCTTACCTTAATTTTATGACCAAGTTTTTTATTCCTGACTATCGAATGGTTTTATTTGTTTGGAGTATTATTATTTTTTGGAAGACCAAACTTTATTTTCAATTACAACAGCATCAGTTTAAAGTTCCGATGTTACCTGTACTATTGGTGCTTGCATTCTTGATCTGGATTGCAGAAAACATTAGTACATTTTATAAAATCTGGTTATATCCGAGTCAAGTTGATGCTTGGCATATGGTGGGTTGGGGCAAGTTAGGTTCGTGGTATTTATTATTACTTTTAAGTTTAGTTTTGGTTTTAAAAAT
>CAZKJI010000286.1:0-1994 GCA_964553005.1 uncultured Acinetobacter sp.
CGTACGGTGCTCAGTTGAGGTCTGGCAACATAAAGGTGTCATATCAGGGCAATCGGTTTCAATCACCAGACGTTCAGCGCCAATCGCCTGTACCACCTGATGCAACTTTTTGGCATTTGGATTGGTGATTTGCCCCGTCACACCGATTTTAAAACCCAGTTTGACTAAGGCTTTAGCTTCCTCCACACCACCACTAAAGGCGTGCGCAATACCACCAAGCTTGAATTTCTGCGCCTTTAAAATGGCAAGGGTTTCCGCATGTGCTTTACGGATATGCAGTAGTACAGGTTTTTGATAATGCGTTGCCAATTCAAGTTGGGCATTAAAATAATGCTGTTGTTTGGCAAATGCGTCTGGCCGTTTATGTTGCTTTAAAAAGGTATCCAACCCAATTTCACCAATGGCGACACAATCATGCTGCTTTAACACCTGCTCCAGTCGTTGTAGATGTGCCTGTTGATGTTGCTCAATATAAAAAGGATGTAAACCAGGTGCGAGATAGGATTGCGGGACATTTTCCCAGTCTTGTAACTGTTGGTGGGTCTGAATGAGTTCATCAAATCGGGATTCAATAAAACCGATGAGAACCAAAGCCTCTACCCCAACCTGTTTCGCCTGTACAGCCAAATGTTGCCGATCATGGTCAAAATCGGCAACATCAAAATGGGTATGGGTATCAAATAGTTGCATCATTTTATTAAAAATCCCACATTACCAAAGAGGGATTTAAGGAGATTTATTTGCCACAGGCGTAGATGCTGCTGGTGCTTCCACCTTTGGCAAATATTCAGGTTTTAACACACCCTGTAATTTGTTAAATGGAATCACCAGACGTGGCAGACCGACCACATAAGGACCAATTTCATATTCAGCATATTGCAGAATTAAGCCCTGCTCTCCCAGCAGGAAGTTGTCAGTAAGCTTAAACGGCCAGGCCTGCTCATATTCTTCAGGGTTATTGGCAAGTTTGGTGTCTACAATCCAGACCTTGAATGCATCATGCGCCAGCTTGTCCAACGTTGCCTTTTGTTTTGGCAATAGCAGGTGGTTCAATTGCACCTGTTTTTGATTGGTCAGGTCAAAATTGTAGTAGCGTTGCGAGGTTGAGCCATGTGCGCCACCTAAATAACTGCTGCTATTCAACACAACCGTTGCCAGTGTGCCCTTAGACTGTAAAATCTTTGGTTTAATCATCAAACTGATTTGATGACTGCTGCTCAATGCTTTCAGTTCTTCATCAATCTTGATAAATAAATTGGCATACAACTGTGCCTCTGCATCCAGATTCTGCTTTTGCTCAGTGGTCTGTACGGTGGAAGCGGCGGTATCCGTATCAACAATTTCAAGCATCTTACTGAGTTGGTTCAGTATTTCCTGATCAAGCAATTGGTCAATAAACGGAAAGTTACTCTGCAAACGTTCAACGCTAAAATCGGGACAGGTATTGCCCTTACACTCAGGCAAACTTACCTGCACCTTGACCGTTTCACCACGCAAGGTCGGCTCAGTCTGTGTCTGTACAACAGGCTGCTCTTGTGGCTTGTCCTCTGGCTGCTTAGGTTCTGATTTTGGCTGGCATGCGGCAAGTAGAATTGCACACGCCAGAACGCTAGATTTATAAAATGTTTTCATCGAAGAACCTGCAAGCATTGTGATGAGACAAGATTTTTAAATGCTAGCGGACTTCACCGCAAACCGCTAGTGATACATGCAATTCCTATACGCTTGTTACAAAGATTAGAACATTTGTTGATAAATATCAGGCTGTAGCATCTGTTTACTCTGTTCGGTGCTTAAATAAATATCCAGTTGTGGTGCATCCTTACTAATTTCATTGGCACGGTAATGCACGCCAATGCCCTCACCATCGAAGAACCAGTCAGCCTGTCCCCAATACAGCTTTTTCGGCACCTGTTTTTTGACTTCTGGGGATTGTTTTTCAATCCATTGTTGATAATGTGCCTGAATAATGTCATTCAGTGCATTTTGCTGAT
>CAZKJI010000287.1:0-1982 GCA_964553005.1 uncultured Acinetobacter sp.
TTTTTAATGTGGGTTGCCTGATCTATATTATTGTTGAGATGAGATAAAAATACAAATAGCTGAAAAATATAGGTTTTTATGGCAAGATGGTTCGAGCTAAGTCAGGCAAGTGATGGTCAATATCGTTTTGGGTTAAAGGCGGGGAATAGTGAACCCATTTTAACAGTGAACTATATAAAACCAAAAAGGACTTAACTGTCTAGTCCTGAAATAAAAAGCCGTTTAAATTGAAACGGCTTTCTTATTATAGCAGGGTTTTATCAACCTACTAATTTTGCAAGCAACTCATCTTTGCTGAGGTTGCTGGCTTCTGCATCACGGCGACCCTTATATTCAAAAGTGCCTGCATCCAGACCTTTCTCACCGATGACAATACGGTGTGGAATCCCCATCAATTCAAGATCAGAGAATTTTACCCCTGGGCGTTCATTACGGTCATCCAATAGCACATCATAACCCTGTGCCTGCAACTCTGCATAAAGTGCCTCGGCAGCTTCCAAAGTGCGTGGTGATTTATGTGCATTCATTGGCACAATTGCAACTTCAAAAGGTGCAATCGCCTGTGGCCAGATAATGCCCTTGTCATCATAGTTCTGTTCAATAGCAGCAGCAACCACACGGGTCACACCAATCCCATAACAGCCCATTGTTACGGTAAATGGCTTGCCATCTTCACCCAGAACCTTGCAGCCCAAAGCTTCAGAATATTTGGTGCCCAACTGGAAGATATGACCCACTTCAATACCACGTTTGATGAGGAGTGTGCCTTTACCATCTGGAGATGGATCACCCTCAACCACATTACGCAGATCATAGACTTCAGTAAACTGTGCATCGCGTTGCCAGTTGACACCTGTGGCATGTTTGTCAGCTTCGTTTGCTCCTGCAATAAAGTCAGACAATACCGATGCCGCACGGTCCACAATCACGGTTAAACCTTTTTCCAGTAAACCCTGAGGTCCAATAAAACCAGTCTTCAATCCCAGCGCGCTGATTTGCTCTTCAGTGGCAAAAGTAAGTGGGGCAGCAATCAATGGATGTTTCTCAGCCTTAATTTCATTCAGCTCATGATCGCCTCTCAAAAACAGGGCAATCACAGGAGTGTTACCATTTTCATCAACCTGACCCTGAACCAGTAAAGCCTTAACCGATTGTTTGGCATCAGCGTTCAGGAACTGGCAAACCTCTGCAATGGTTTTCTGGTTTGGTGTGTCAACAATCGCCAATGCTTGAGCTGGTGCTGAACGTTCACCGACCAGAATGGCTTCGGCTTTTTCCATGTTGGCTGCATAGTCAGACTCAGTAGAGAAGATCACATCATCTTCACCACTTGAAGCAAGCACATGAAATTCATGCGAGCTTGAACCGCCAATTGAGCCAGTATCCGCTTCAACAGGGCGGAAATCCAGGCCAAGACGAGTAAAGATACGGCAGTAAGTGTCGTACATCACGTCATAGGTTTCTTGTAATGAGGTCTGATCTGCATGGAATGAATAAGCATCTTTCATGATGAATTCACGCGAGCGCATCACACCAAAACGTGGGCGAATTTCATCACGAAACTTGGTTTGAATCTGATAAAAATTGACAGGCAACTGCTTATAGCTTTTTAGTTCATTGCGAGCCAAATCGGTAATGACTTCTTCGTGAGTTGGACCCAGTACAAAAGGATTGTCATGACGATCCTTAAAGCGTAACAGTTCTGGGCCATACTGCTCAAAACGTCCAGACTCCTCCCACAACGCCGCAGGCTGGGTCACTGGCATAAACACTTCCAGAGCGCCCGAACGATTCATTTCCTCACGGACAATGGCATCCACTTTATTTAAGACACGCGTTCCCATGGGCAACCAAGAGTATAAGCCAGAAGCGAGTTTACGAATCATCCCCGCACGTAACATGAGCTGGTGTGAAATGACTTCAGCATCATTTGGGGTTTCTCTTAACGTTGCAAATAAAAAGCGGCTTGCGCGCATGGAAAC
>CAZKJI010000288.1:0-1977 GCA_964553005.1 uncultured Acinetobacter sp.
ATACGCATAATTTTAGTACCACTTCTGCAACAGGCGATTATCGTTTATGGGGCTTAAGCCAAGAGACGCTCCGCTGTGCCGATGCAATCTTAAATGGGCGGAAAGGCTGGTTTTAATTTGATCTGGTGTAATGAGGCTGCATATAGTAAATAATAGCCTCCAATGACCTGAAAAAATACCTTATCTCAATAAGCTTAGATAAGGTTTTCTAAGGAATCTTAAGTTCGAAAGCACGTAAGATCTTGCATAACTGAATTATGGGTAGACCCATCAACGTAGTTTGATCGTCACCAACCATTTTCTCAAATAAGCTAATCCCTAAGCTTTCACACTTAAAACTGCCTGCGCAATGTAACGGTTGATCAATTTCGATGTAACGTTCAATTTCCGCCAATGTCAGTTGACGAAATTTCACTTGGTAATGCTCAACCAGTGTTGTTTCAAAGCCAGATTGCAAGTGCTGAACACTGAGAGCGGTGCTAAAAAACACGATTTTCCCTGAGTTTTCTTGTAATTGTTGAATAGCATTTTCAACACTTAAAGGCTTACCAATAAAGTCATATGGTGCGTGTTCACGCCAAGCGACTTGATCAGAACCAATGACAATCGCATTGGGATTCTGTTCAGCAATAACCCGTGCTTTCTGAAAAGCCAGACGTTTAGCCAAATCATCGGCATGTAATTCACCCATTGCAGATTCATCAATATCAGGTGAAATACAACGATAGTCCAATCGTAAACGATCCATCAAGTCTTTACGAGTTTGGCTGCTCGATGCCAAAATCAATTCAAACTGTTTCATTAGACTGCATATTCAACGAGAATATTCAGTGGCACATAATGCAAAACCGCGTTATGGCATGCATTCAACTTAATCGGTGGAGCATGACCTGCTTCGTATGCTTCAACCCAACGTGTGACACAAATACACCAAAAATCACCTGGTTTTAATCCAGGGAAACCCACTTCTGGTAAAGGTGTAATTAAATCATTCCCAACTTTTTGTGAAAAATTTAAAAAATCTGACGTCATTTGCGCGCACATGGTGTGCTGACCTAAGTCCGTGACCGCTGTATGGCAAAAACCATTACGGAAATAGCCCGTGATTGGGTCAAAGCAACAACTAGATAAAGGTTCACCAAGAACATTTAGACGATTAATTTTTGGATCAGGATGAATAGACATAAGAATACAAAGATTTAATAACGATGATTATGATAATCAAAAGTGAAATTTTAGACAGCTTTTCTGCAAAAAAACTCACCTTTATTTTAGAGAATCATTTAAAATTGTGCCGTTTTTAAAATCAACTAGAGAGCCATCCATGAATTTTCAGCGCATGACTGATCTTGATTTAGCAGGTAAACGAGTTCTGATTCGTGAAGACTTAAACGTTCCTGTAAAAAATGGGGAAATTACCAGCGATGCACGTTTACGTGCTGCATTACCAACAATCAAAGCTGCGTTAGATAAAGGCGCTGCGGTAATGGTATTTTCTCATCTTGGTCGTCCTGTAGAGGGTGAGCCAAAACCAGAACAATCTCTTGCACCTGTAGCAGCGTATTTAACAAAAGCTTTAGGACAAGAAGTAAAATTATTTACTGATTACTTAGATGGTGTGGAAGTTGAAGCGGGTCAAGTGGTATTACTTGAAAATGTACGTTTCAATCATGGCGAAAAGAAAAATAAAGAAGAGCTTGCACAAAAATATGCAGCACTTTGTGATGTATTTGTTATGGATGCATTTGGTACTGCTCATCGTGCAGAAGCGTCAACAGAAGGCGTAGCACGTTTTGCTAAAGTTGCTGCTGCTGGTCCGTTATTAGCCGCTGAATTAGATGCGCTAGGTCGAGCAATGCAAACACCTGAAAAACCAATGGTAGCAATTGTTGCGGGTTCTAAAGTATCAACAAAACTTGATGTATTAAATTCACTTTCTACCATTTGTGATCAATTGATTGTGGGTGGTGGTATTGC
>CAZKJI010000289.1:0-1972 GCA_964553005.1 uncultured Acinetobacter sp.
TCAAAACGCATTGGATTGAAAAAGAAGTCTGGACTAATATCAAAATCAATAAATTTAGCTTCGCTTTTTCCCATCATGGGAAGAATGGTATTGATAAACCAACTATTGTGAGTGATCAGTAAAGATTTTAGTTGTCCTGTCACTGATAATGGCGAGAGTAGTGTTGCTGATAGCTTTGGGTCATCAATCACATCTGAGTGGAATTTTTCGAGGCGTTTAGCCAGTCCATCTGTAGGAATATCCTGCATGGCTGCAACAAAATCGCCAATAGTTGGAATAAAACGATGGTGGAAATCCACCAGTAAATGATCTTTTTCGCACAGGTCTTTGACCTCGATACTTTTACCCGCACTATTTTCAAAGTGATGTCCAAAGATTGGAATAATCACTTCCTGAACCCCCCAAAAGGTATGCAGGATACGATGGCGGTTATCGGTACAAAGCATTTTGGTGCTGTCAATCAAAGCATGAATATCAATATAATCTTCGAGCTCGCCCCCACGACGTTTTACTGAAATATTGGCATGTTGGACTGGATTCATGGCATTATTATTCTGCTGTTATATTGCTTGCAGATTAACAAAGAATTTTTACAATAGAAATACCATGATTGGGTAGAACGTTAAGTTATGTCGTCTCATATCTTACTTATTTTAAAGCCATTTCCCAAATCATTTCAGTCAGCTCATCCACTTTGACTTTACCTTCAGGTCTGTACCAAGTCACTGACCAAGAAATTGAACCACCAATCAATCGACGCCAAATAAATGCATCATGTTTAACTTTGCCTTGATCACGTAATTTTTCAATCACATTCAGCCAAACTTGTTCATATTCATTACGAATTTTTAAAAGATAGTCTTGTTTCTCTTTGGAGAGGGCAAACCATTCATGAACGAGTACGGCCATTGCTGCACCTGTATCCCCAGTAATCGAAATCAGTTCAGCTTTGATTAAATCACGTAATTGTTGTTCTGGCTCATTTGAACGTTCAGCCGCTTCTTTAAGCCGTGCAAAGTTATAAATAATGGTTTGTTCCATGACAGTCGCTAAAATTTCATCTTTACTTTTGAAATGATGGAAAAGACTACCTGACTGGATACCAATAAATTCACCCAATTGGCGAACTGTGGTTTTGTCATAACCTTGTTTATAAAATAGATAAGCAGCGCCAAGCAATAAACGCCCACGTGGGCTATCGTCAAAACATACAATTTTAGGTATTTGCTCAATTGAAGTTGCGATCATGCCAGTCCGTCTATCCTATTAAATCTAGTGAGCATTGTAACAAAATTCATTTCATGAATTGTCTTATCTTTTTATAACAAGCATTTGCTTGAATTTGTCTGTTTTTTCCAATACAGCATATCATTATGCACTTTACAAACCAAGCACTTGCTTGGTAATGTTGGAGCAACTTAGAAATAATAATGAGAAAACTCATGGCAAGCGTCAAGCAGGATGATCAGAAGGTAATCAAAATTGGGTGTGCATCAGGCTTTTGGGGGGATACCAACACAGCCGCTTTTCAGTTGGTACATTTAAGTGATATTGATTATTTAGTGTTTGATTATTTGTCAGAAATTACCATGTCGATCATGGCAAAGGCAATGATGACTGATCCAAATCATGGTTATGCATTGGATTTTGTTAGCCGAGTGATGGCACCACTGATTAATAAAATTGCTGAGAAAAAAATCAAAGTCATTAGTAATGCTGGCGGTGTTAATCCTTTAGCGTGTCGTGATGCCTTACAAAAAATAATTGATGAAAAAGGCTTGGATTTAAAAGTTGCTGTGGTACTTGGGGATGATGTATTACCCAAACATGCTGAGTTACTGAAACAAAATGTTCAGGAAATGTTTAATGGTGATGCTTTACCACATCATGTAGCCAGCAGTAATGCCTATTTAGGGGCGATTGCGATCCGTGATGCCTTGGATTTAGGTGCGGATATTGTGATTACGGGGCG
>CAZKJI010000290.1:0-1955 GCA_964553005.1 uncultured Acinetobacter sp.
AGGTTGACCGACTGAGGGAAAAGGCTCACCGGCTGGAGGTTTCAGCCCTCAAGGCGCAGATTGCCGGAGCGCGACGACCAGCGGAGACACAAGCCAAAAGTACAGCCGCGCCAGGGGCCGGAGTCGCAGCCGCACCAGCCAAACGCCCGGCCAAACGATAAGCCGTGCAACCATCACAGTTCCCTTTTCATGGCTGCATCGTCAGCGTCCCAAACGTCTCGGCAGGTGCGCATGAAGTCCTCGCCATTGCGGCTCATTTCTTCGAGGTGGCGGCGGAAAGTGCGGGCGATATAGAGCGTGGTTTTGTCGTGGCTGTACTGCCTTGCCTGCGGCTCGAAACGGTTGATTTCACAGCCTGAAAGACGCTGCCCTACCTGATGCGTCCAGCGACACAGGCCCCACACGTCCAGCGGCGACATCGAGGCGGCAGCGAGCTTGTCACGTGCGTAGTGAGGACGGGCCTCCAGTTCAGCGCGTGCCCAATTTGGGCGCCCAAGGTGGACCCGGTCGGGGTGCTTCCCAGCGTCATAAAGACGCAGGTAGGCGACACCGCCGCGAGTGCCTGCCGCCCACGTTCTGCCGTCCTGCACATCGTCGGGCAGAGCTACATAGCCGCTCTTGACCTTTGCCCCCTTGCTGGCTCGCACGATGGCCTGCAAACGCTCAAACGCGCCGGGTTCGTCGTAGTCCTCGCAAACGTCCAAACGAGGGGCGCTGTGGAGGGGGAATTGACGCCTAATGGCATCGACAACGCGGGGAGTGTTTTCGCCCTTGGCCTCGATGTAAACAATGTCCGTATCGGGATTTGGATCTATCCCCATCCAGACGGCCAGCTTTGGGCCAACGTTGAACCCGGTGGTGACACCAAAGCGCCTGATGGCAGGTCCCTTTTCGGGTTTCGTGTCCAGCGCATCGGCCAGACAGAGGGCGATTTCTCGCGGGTTTTCGGTCCTGATGGTGGCGCCGTAGCCGTCGAATCTCATGATGACTTGACCCCCCTATTAGAGGAGGGGGGTCTGATGGGCGCTGGCGACTGATCACCGACAGCCGAAGTCCCACCCGCCAGCCCGCCCGCGCTCCGCTTGCGTGCCAGCTGGCGGCCAGGCCTTCGGCCCTTGATGGCCTCAGCCTGTGCAACCAGGTCAACAGTCACTCCCGCAGCCAGGGCCAGTGCCTGATCCTTCTTTATCTCCATGCTGGTGATGGTCGAATCCATGTCCTGGAGCAACCTTTTGCGCGCCGCCTCGGTCATGCTCTCCGCGGCTTTGAGCATTGCCACAACCTGCGCTAGAGCAGGCTCTGAGGCCTCCAGAAGCTCCCTGAGAACCATGGATTTAGAGACGCGCTGGTGTTTGGCCAGCTCATCGACCATGCCGAAAAGCGACGGGGAAAGAGTGACGTTGATTCGTGGATTGACCGTTGGCATTGTGTACCACCTCCTATGCAGGTGTAACACTTTAGCATCTGGTGTTCCACAAGGCAAACACCCTGTTTTCATGGCGCGAGGCTGGCGCCGTGCCAGGTCAAAGGCCACGGCCCGCGAATGAACGCCGCGCCAGGTGGAAGGCAGCGAACCGCCGCGCCAGATCGAAGGCCACGCACCGACCAGGCAGCGGGCGCGCTGGTGACGCTGTGAGCACATCACCGGGCACGCTGCGCGTGACAACCTGAACATGGGGCGTTGCCCCATACCCCGAAACGTGTTAGCATTATCGTTAGCTAATCGTTACTAACGTGTTAGCTAACAAGTTATCAACTTGTTCCACGTGAAACACTAACGGAGTTACTAACATGGCGATGACGAACGCAGAACGACAAGCAGCACACAAAGCGCGACGCGCTGAAATGCTGGAAATGCTCACGCAGCAGAACGCCGCACTACTGGCCGAGGTGGCCGAGCTGCGGGCGGAGGTTGACCGACTGAGGGAAAAGGCTCACCGGCTGGAGGTTTCAGC
>CAZKJI010000291.1:0-1947 GCA_964553005.1 uncultured Acinetobacter sp.
ATCGCCCTTTCACGGCGGTAACCGGGGTTCGAATCCCCGTAGGGACGCCATATTCTGTTTATCCAATAATTATACTTTTCTCTCAATCTTTCCATTATTCAGATTGCACATTTCCGAATTTTCCATAAAATAGCCGCTTCTCCATGCTTGGACAAATTGTGCTATGCAATCTTCCAACTCAAATACGAATTCAGAAACCAAGGCACTGAAACGTGCGATGGGTACCCGCCATTTGGTCATGCTTTCTTTAGGTGGTGCAATTGGTACAGGCCTGTTTCTTGGTTCTGGTGAGGTCATCGCCCAAACAGGTCCAGTAGGTGCCATCATTGCCTATATTTTAGGTGGTCTGATCGCTTATATGGTCATGCTGTGTCTGGGTGAACTGGCGGTACACATGCCTGTGGCGGGTTCATTTGGTGCATACGCGCAAAAATACATTGGTCCAGGTACGGGATACATGATTTCCTGGGTCTACTGGCTGACATGGACCGCAACTCTGGGAACTGAATTTACGGCTGCGGCCTTGCTGATGCAGGAATGGTTTCCACATATTTCCATGTGGATCTGGACCATTATCTTTGCCATTACCATTTTTGTACTGAACCTCAGTTCTACCCGTATTTTTGCTGAATCTGAATTTTGGCTAGCACTGGTGAAAGTGGTGACTGTGGTTGCCTTTATTATTCTGGGTTTGCTGGCAATTTTTGGCCTGATTCCTTTCCACGGTGCCGAGTCTACCCCCCTATTCCACAACCTCACTGCTCAGGGCTGGTTTCCTCACGGACTGGTTCCAATTTTCACCACTATGCTGATTGTGAACTTTGCCTTTTCAGGCACTGAGCTGATTGGAGTAGCGGCAGGTGAAACCAAAGACCCCGCCGTGAATGTGCCAAAAGCCATCAATGCAGCAATCTGGCGGCTACTGATTTTCTTTGTCGGCACAATCGTAGTGATTAGTGCCTTATTACCATTCCAAATTGCAGGATTGGGTGGTGAAGGCGTCAGTAGCAGTCCTTTTGTTACCGTATTCAACTATATTGGCATTCCTTACGCAGATGACATTATTCGATTTGTCATTATCACTGCCCTTCTTTCTGCAGCGAACTCAGGTTTGTATGCAGCCTCACGGATGATGTGGTCATTGTCGGCACAGCGACAGCTTCCACAGGTGTTCTCACGCCTGTCAAGCAGTGGCACACCTGTGATTGCACTGGTGGTCACCATGTTTGGTGCAATTCCAGGCCTGTTATCAGAGCATTTTGCTCCTGAAACCATTTTTAAGAATTTACTCGGTATTGCTGCTTTTACTATGGTGATTGTGTGGATGAGCATCTGCTGGAGCCAGTTCAATTTTAGACGTGCATGGTACAAGGCGGGTCACTCCGCAAAAGACCTGAAGTTTGCTGCACCACTTTACCCAATTGTGCCAATTCTGGGTTTCGTCTTCTGCTTTATTACAGGTTTAAGTATGGCGGCAGATCCTGAAATGCAGGCTGGCTTTATCGGATGTTTATTATTTATTGCTGCGTGTTATTTAAGTCACTACCTTTTCTATCGTGATCGTACATAATACCAACACTCAAAAAATGCAGCGCTTGCTGCATTTTTATTCTCTAACAATCATGCTAAACATCTAGTCTCTAGACCTAAATGTTTATTTTTGATTATTTATTCCACAATATGGGTTATTTTTAAACACTTATTCACTTTTTTTAGGTTTTCTTTAGAAAAGTGTTTGACACTCTACCCAATTCAACCTAATATACGCCCACCTCTGAAACGTCCCTATCGTCTAGAGGCCTAGGACATCGCCCTTTCACGGCGGTAACCGGGGTTCGAATCCCCGTAGGGACGCCAATATTTATTATTGTTTTCAGATGTATGCCTCATATAAGTCCCTATCGTCTAGAGGCCTAGGACATCGCCCTTTCACGGCGGTAACCGGGG
>CAZKJI010000292.1:0-1947 GCA_964553005.1 uncultured Acinetobacter sp.
AAACAATCTTTCTCATATACGTCCTTACCAAGCACCGATACGTTGAATAATCTCTGATATAGATAAATTATCAAGCTGAATAATGTTAATCTCTTGATGTGTTTGCAACCGTGCATTTTTGAGTAGCTGTGCTAAACGCTCACCTAGCGCCAAATATATCCATTTCGCATCTATATTATTTTGACCACAAAGCTGCTGCCAATTATTCCAACTCGCTTCACTACTAATCAACACCATAACAGGTTGACTTGGCATTATTTTTTTTAAAATTTTTGGAAAAAGCGTAACACTTTGAATTGGGCATTGGCGACGATAAAGAACAAAATTAAGAATCTCGACACCTTGCTGTTGCAACTGCTGCATCATAAACTGCCGTCCCCCAAGACCACGCCAAAAAGCAACTTTATCCAAATGTACTTGTTGATTTAATATTGGAAGCTCTAGCATACCTTCCGAATTTTCAACCTCAGGGATGTGGCTGTCTATATCAAATTTTGCGAGTGCTTGGGCAGTTGCTTGACCCACTGCGATCCATTGCACATGCTTAAGTTGATCTAAGGATATCTTTTGTTGTTGTAAATATTGCATACCGACATCAACAGCGGTCGGGCTGACAACAACAATAACTTGCACCTGCTCAAGTTGCTGATACAGTTCACGTAAATGCCCCGAAAAAGGTTCAGCTACAAGTTCCAACAATGGCAGATTGATAACCTGATGACCCACTTCCAACAATGCTTGCGTTAAGTTCACAGCACGATCTTCAGGGCGCGTATTAATAAAAAGCATTAATAAAGCGCTTTTAACAATTCACCTGCACCTTGCTCCAATAAGCATTGTGCAAGTTGTTCACCTAATTGTTCAGCATCTTCTGAAGTTCCAACCAATTGTTGTTTTAGTAAGATTTTTCCATCAACACTTCCCACACGACCTTCTATGCTGAGCTGATCATTGGCTAAAGTTGCATATCCTGCGATTGGAACTTGACAACCACCTTCTAGATAGGCATTAAACGCACGTTCTGCACGCACACAAATTGAGGTTTCTTCATGCTGTAATGGTTGAATGATTTTTAATAATTCCACATCATCTGCACGACACTCTAAGCCCAATGCACCCTGACCAACAGCAGGTAAACTTAAAACAGGCGCTAAACAATGACGAATTCGATCTGCCAAACCTAAACGCTTTAATCCTGCACTGGCTAAAATGATCGCATCATATAAACCATCATCAAGTTTTGATAAACGCGTCCCCACATTGCCACGTAAGTCAATAATCTCTAAATCAGGACGTATTTGTAAAATCTGGCATTTGCGACGCAAACTAGATGTACCTACTTTGGCACCTTGAGGTAACTCATCAAAACTTTGGTAATGATTCGAAACAAAGGCATCAAGTGGGTCTTCTCGCTCACAAGTCACAGCGAGCGTTAAACCTTCGGGTAAGTGCATTGGCACGTCTTTCATTGAATGGACCGCCAAATCAGCGCGACCCTCTAACAAAGCAGCTTCCAGTTCTTTAACGAATAATCCTTTACCACCAATTTTTGCCAAAGGTGTATCTAGAATTTTATCACCCTGCGTCACAAACTTAACCAACTCAACCGTTAAATCGGGATAAAGCGCATTTAAACGGGAGCGAATATGCTCCGCCTGCCAAAGTGCAAGAGGGCTTTGTCGAGTCGCAATTTTTAAGGTTTTCATAAATTCAAGTTAAGCATGGATCAAAACAATTGTTTCAAACTTAACTTGCTCACCTAAAATTGCAAGCAAAAACTGATTTTTCATCTGACTTAAGCTCAATATTTTATAATTGATGCATACATTCTCTTAAGCTTGGTAAATGACGGCGACTTACAGATAAGCGTTCATCCAGCTCACGTAATCTAACCTGATACTGACCCGCCGCAATCAGTTCCAACCCTTCTAAATAATCAAGAGAAAC
>CAZKJI010000293.1:0-1913 GCA_964553005.1 uncultured Acinetobacter sp.
CTTTTTTGGCGTAGCTATGTTTGATGACGTTGATAAGTGCTTCTTCTGTAATCCGCAATAATGTCAAACATTCCAATGCACTAGGTTGTGAATGCCAAAGTTCTGCAAAATCCCAAACAGAGACTAAGATTAAAAATCTGAATAAAACCAGAAAATTGTTTAATCAAGAAGCACTAAAGCAAAGACTCTACAAAATAAGCCTATGTCAAGCATGGTGTTTTGTTGAGCCTATGCCTATAATACGGCTACTTGAAAAATCAGTAGACTGTGATTGGTATGTTATATTCATTGGCTCGCCCTTTGTTGTTTACTTTGGCACCAGAGCGTGCACATGAACTCACACTTTCTATGCTCGATACAGCGCATAAATTTGGATTGATGCATCAGAAAACTGCACATAAACCAGTGAGCTGTATGGGTATCGAGTTTCCAAACCCTGTTGGTCTTGCTGCTGGTTTAGATAAAAATGGTGCGCACATTGATGCTCTAGCTGCTTTAGGTTTCGGTTTTATTGAAATCGGTACCATTACACCACGTCCACAAGCAGGTAATCCTCAACCACGTTTATTTCGTATTCCAGAAGCGAAAGCAATCATCAATCGCATGGGATTCAATAATGACGGTGTTGATCAACTGATTGAAAATGTTAAAGCTGCTAAGTTTAAAGGCGTTTTAGGAATTAACATTGGTAAAAATGCAGATACTGCCGTTGAAGATGCGGTTTCTGATTATTTGATTTGTTTAGAAAAAGTTTATAATTACGCATCATATATTACAGTTAATATTTCCTCACCGAATACAAAGAATTTACGTAGTTTACAAAGTGGCGATGCACTTACAGAGCTATTACAAACTTTGAAACAACGTCAACTAGAACTTGCTAAAGAAAATAATCATTATGTTCCTTTAGTACTCAAAGTAGCGCCAGATTTAACGCCTGAAGATATTACATTTATCGCTAAACAATTATTGAAATTTAAGATTGATGGCTTAATTGTTACCAATACAACATTAGGGCGAGACGGTGTTGAAAATCTGCCAAATGGTAATGAGGCAGGTGGTTTGTCGGGCGCACCCGTTTTTGAAAAAAGCACCGAATGTTTACGTCAGTTCGCCGATGTTTTAGATGGAAAAATTCCTTTAATTGGTGTCGGGGGAATTGTTTCAGGTGAGCAGGCCGTAGCAAAACAAGAGGCGGGCGCGAGTCTCGTTCAAGTATACAGTGGCCTTATTTATACAGGCCCAACACTAGTAAAAGATTGTGTTAACGCGATGACTGTGTGACATGAACACACTTGATATCATCATCCTGATCATCTTGCTCATTGGAGGGCTGAACGGTTTGCGTCAAGGATTTATTAAAGCCTTTGCGAACTTGATCGGGTGGATATTCGCATTGGTCATTGGGGCTAAATATGCAGTCATTTGGGCACCTGCGATGAGCAGTCTAAGCCAAGACCCAGTTGTGCAAAAAATTGCTGCTTTTGCTTTTATTGTATTAGTCATTGTGATTTGCACGTGGGTGATTACCGCATTCCTCAATGGGCTCTTGAAAAGTTTAAAATTGGGCCCATTAAATCGTCTAGCAGGCGGTGCATTTGGTTCACTCAAAGGTTTATTAATTGTCTTGATTGCGATGCAGGGTGTCGGTCCTTGGGTGAATAGTTCACCACATTGGAAACAATCAAAATTTGTACAGATCTTATTGCCATACGCGCCATTAGCGACTGAAATATCAAAAGATGCTGCAAATGAAGCGATACATCAAATGACATCTGAAGGTGCGTTATTACATCGCCCTTCGACTGAAATGGAGGAGTCAGAACGTGCTTCAGTAGATCAACGTTCTGATCATTCAACGAAAAATCCTTTTTATTAATTGGGGTTAAACCCCGTTCCTAGCTTGTCGCGAG
>CAZKJI010000294.1:0-1912 GCA_964553005.1 uncultured Acinetobacter sp.
GAGCAGCGGACTTTTAATCCGTTGGTCCCGCGTTCGAGTCGCGGACGACCCACCATTTAATGTTTTGAACCCTTATGGGTCGTTAGCTCAGTTGGTAGAGCAGCGGACTTTTAATCCGTTGGTCCCGCGTTCGAGTCGCGGACGACCCACCAGATTCTAAAAAACCTCATCATTTATGATGAGGTTTTTTATTTTGTGCGAACTATCTTTCTAAAAGATGACAGCAACCATTAGATTACTTTAAGCATCCTTGCTCAAAGTAATCTTGCACCTAAATTATAAAAAACTTTCCAACACCGAATTTAAAAAGATATGTCCCTGCTCTGTGCAAGCAATTCGATTTACATCATCGACCAAGAGTTTTTTGTCACGTAGTTGATTCAGCGTCTCATTGATATCTTGCAAATCAAGCCCTGTGCGTTGAGTATAAAATTTCGCATCTACCCCATCATTTAAACGCAAAGCATTCATCATAAATTCAAAGGGCAATTCATCCGCTTCAATCTTTTTCATTTGGAGATGATCCGCAGGAACCTTGGCTAAATAATCCCTAGGCAAACGGGTTTTCTGAAAACGATAAATTCCATCTGGACGGGTGACCTTAGCATGCGCCCCTGCCCCAATGGCTAAATAATCACCAAACTGCCAATAATTCAGGTTGTGCGCTGATGGCTTTTCCTTACGCCATGCGGAAACTTCATAATTGATAAAGCCCTGTGCCTTTAAATATGCCTCACCCTGCTCTTGTATCTGCTCCAGTATCTCGTCCTGCGGAAGCATGGGCTGGGTACGAAAAAAAACGGTATTCGGCTCAATGGTCAGTTGATACCAACTAATATGTGTTGCACCCTGTTCTACAGCTAATCTAAGGTCATTTAAAGCCTGTTCTTGCGTTTGTTGTGGTAAACCATGCATGAGATCAACATTAACGCGCTCAAAGCCTGCTTGACGCGCTTGTTGGATTGCATCTAAAGCATTATTCGCAGTATGAATACGACCCAGTCGCTGTAAATGCTCAGGATCAAAACTTTGTACACCTAATGATAAACGGTTGATGCCAACGGCAAGATAATCTGCAAATGGATCATGTTCAACCGTTCCAGGATTAGCTTCCAATGTGATTTCACAATCTACTTCAAAGTCTAATCGCGCCTTTAATTGACTAAATAACCACTGATAGCCTTGTGCTGAAATTAAAGACGGCGTTCCACCACCAATAAATACGCTATGAATTGACCGACCTTGCGCCATTTCAATTTGAGTCTCAAAATCAGCCACCAGTGCCTCAAGATATTGTTGCTCTAAATCCACAGACAATTCCCCATCAGGAACAGCATGTGAATTGAAGTCACAATAAGGGCACTTACGCACACACCAAGGCATATGGATATAAAGTGAAAGTGGAATATTTGCTGGATTTAAATGACTCAAAATGGAAGCTCAACAACAGAACCCTTTCATTTTAACATGACTCTATCAATCCGCTTATTATCATCACTTCACTATTCGGTTAGACTGAGACAATGAAGAACAATTAGATTGATAAAATGATCAAAATTACCAGCCAATTGCTATTTATTCTTCCTCTTGCATTAGGTGTCGGTATTGCAATGGCATTTCAAACTGCAATTAATTCACAACTTAGAGAACATTTACACTCACCTCTTCAAGCTGCCTTACTCTCTTTTTTGGTAGGAACAATTGTGCTTGCATGTATGGTTTATTTTCAAAACACAGCAAAACCCAGTCTTGGAGAACTGTCTCAAATTCCATGGTTTCTATGGGTCGGTGGATGTCTTGGGGTTTATGCCATCAGCATGAGCATTTATACTGCACCCAAACTCGGATTTCTCACCTTTTCAGGTCTGGTTATTTTCGGCCAGCTTGTCATTTCCATGTTACTGGATCATTT
>CAZKJI010000295.1:0-1910 GCA_964553005.1 uncultured Acinetobacter sp.
CAACACCTGCAATATTACGAGAGGTATCACTCGCAAACTCAACAGCATCTTGTGCATGCTGTAATGTCTTATTGATTAACCGACGTGATAAAGACGGTTTTTCATGTGATGATTCTATATCTGCAGGCATAATATCAAACATTGCCTTTTTATCATCTTGTCGATTCAAGATGTTCTCCCTCTTCCCTTTCTTACTGGCCCATTTCTATGGGCTACACTCTACTTTCTAAACTTATTCAAGGTTTTTTCTAGATTAACATGCAACACATGGCTAATTGCGTCTTTTTGTTGCGTAACTTCAAATTATTTCACGCACCAGACATACAACCCCTAAGAAAAAAACGTTACTTTTCATATTCTTTAATGGATGTGGTTGCAGCCTGTTCTGATCGTACCCATACCTGTTCCAGACGGATAGTTTTATACTTTTCCAAAGCCTGCTGGAGTAACTCAATCTTTTCTTTCGCCTCATCAAACTGGAAATGAACAATCTCCCTCAGTGCCGCCCATGCAACTTGTATCCTGTCAAAATCATTGCCCTTTTCCAGTTTTTGCTGCATCCAGTTAAACAGGTCCTGAGTCCGATGCTGTTGCTCAAACTGATAGGCAAACAGCCCACTTGTCAGGGTGGTCTCAATCGTCTGCTCACGTAACAAACCTTGTATGTGCTGCAATCTTGTGCTTTGTTGCTCAAGGTAAATTTTTAAAACATCCTGATGGAACCATTCGGCAAATGCAATCATTTCTGCAACCACCACATCACGCTGCTCATATAAGGCCGTTCTTTCAGGATGGTGTTTATCCAGACGAATATCGCCTAGATAGGCCATTAAGCCCTGCTCCAGAATGGTCTGGATTGAACCGAGATTTAAATTGGTCTGATGCAATGCCTTTGTATTGGTCAGCGTTGTTGTCAATTGCTCAGGCTGGTTCAACAATTTTAAAATATCAGGATTGGCCTGAACAGCAAGCCATAAACGCCCAAGCTGTTGTTCAGCATGATCCTGTGTGATTGCCAAATCATTTTCAGGGTTTAAAATACGTTTTAATGCTGCCTGCATGTTATGTGAATAAACCAGATTCGCCAGAATGGTCTGATCCATTAAAAGTTGAGGTGCGCTGGCAATCACATCCTGACTATAAGGAAGATGCAATTCTCTTCCTCCCAGTATCCCACCCAAAGATTTCCCCAGCGAATTTAAACCACGCCCCACATCTGCCAAAATATTGGTTTCCGTTGCTCGCGTCTGTAAAATATCTGGGGGCAACAATAGGCTTACTGCTCGCTGCAATAGTCTAGTATGGCCTTTCTGATCAATCGGCTTGATATATTGGTTTAACAACTCAACTGCATATTCCACATCACTGACTTGTGGCTTATATTCAGGCTGGTTCCGCTTAAGCAGGCAGTCGATATAGCCATAAAAGGCAACTTCATTGCGTTGAGCCGATTGCTGTGCCGCCCATTCATATAGCTCGATTGCTTGAGAATATTGCCCTGCACCTGCATAGGACTTCGCCAGTGCCACCGCATGCTGGGCACTTGGATATTGCTGCTGAAAATGATGAAGCAAATCCAGTTTAGGCTGCTGGTCCAGACATGGGGCAAGCTGACGCAGATAGATGTTGATTTGCTGCTGGGTCGGTTGTGGCGTAATGAAGTTTAGTCGATACATCAGGCACTGTTCATACCAGGCATATTTTCTGGCATGGGTTTCATAGGCAGGAATAAACTCATCCTCAACCAATTGAATCAGTTGGGTCGAATACAGAATGTCCTCTTCTGTCTCATGCCTGAATTTCCATTGTTTTGGCAAAGACATCTTAAAGAGCCGTAAAAAGAAATTGGTACTGAGATCAGGACTCTCCATGCTAACCAACATTAGCTTGTCTTGGGTCGAAAGATGACC
>CAZKJI010000296.1:0-1905 GCA_964553005.1 uncultured Acinetobacter sp.
TACACGACTTAACATTTTCATCTAGGCAATTTAAGTTTTGTCGCCTATGATCAAGTCATTACTTTAATCATCACATGATAGAGGTTGACTCCCTATGGCAAAACATGCAAGTTCGCCCAGTAAACGTTTCTTTAAACTCGCTGGTATGACCGCAAGTATTGCCAGCAAAAGCGTGGCCAACTCCATTCGCAACCTGACCGCAGATGAAGAACAAAAAAATGCTGCACGCAGCCAGCTTTTTCAGGAAATCGGTTTACAGATTGCCGATACGCTTGGAGAAATGAAAGGTGCAGTGATGAAAGTCGGACAGATCGCCTCACAATACAAAGACATTTTCCCACCTGAAGTCGCCAAGGCGATTGCCAAACTGCAACGTCAGGCCCCAGCTATGCCTTTTGCCGAAATCAAGCAGCAGGTTGAAAAAGAGTTGGGCAAACCACTGAATGAGATTTTTACCTCATTTGAGCCAGAGCCTTTCGCGGCAGCCTCGATTGGTCAGGTACATCGTGCAGTACTCCCTGACGGGCAGGCGGTGGTGGTGAAAGTGCAATATCCTGGCGTTGACCAAGCCTGTGAAAGTGACTTAAAGCAAGTCCGCCTCGCATTGCGCTTAATGGGCGTACTTAAGATTGATAAAAAATTACAGGATCAACTATTTCAAGAAATTCAGGATAGCCTTTCCGCAGAGTTAAACTACGAAATTGAGGCGCAAAATCTGGAAGTGTTCAAGACTTTCCATGAACAGCTTGATGCTCAAGTGATCATTCCAACGGTGTATAAGCCATATTCTTCGCGCAGGGTACTCACCCTAAGTCTGGAACAGGGCGAATCCATTGAAACCGCAAGCACATGGTCAGTTGAAATCCGTAACCAGATTGGCCGCCGCCTGATCCGTGCTCTCGGACAGGAAATGTTATTCCTGAAACGTTTTCACTGCGATCCTCACCCAGGCAATTTTGCCTTTCGGGAAGATGGCAGTGTCATCATCTACGACTATGGCAGTGTCAAAACCCTTTCGCCAGAACTGATTGAGCACTTTAAGGCCTTGGTGAATGCTGCACGTCAGGAGGATATTGCTCAAGTTGAAGATTTACTGGTTGAACTGCATTCAATTGCTGAGAAACAAAAATTCCCAAGTGAACTTTATGTTCAGTGGATTGAAGTGTTATTGCGTCCACTCAGTACCCATTATGATTTTGCCGAAAATTCATCTCATCACGATGGCATGAGACTGGTGAAGAAATCATTAAAATATTGGGATGTGTTTAAACCATCACCTGATACGCTGATGGTCAACCGTACCATTTCAGGCCATTACTGGAACCTGATCCATCTTAAGGTACATGACAACCTGAATGACCTGTTTGAGGAGTTGGTTCCCAATTAGCGCTTGATACAGGATTTTCATAATCACCCTGTATGCCTAAGGATTCATCAGACCAAAATGATCAGGAACAAAACTTGAAATAGATTACATTGACTTCGCTTATTGTTATGTTATAACATATCATAAAACAATGGGGTATTTCACTATGCGTAAAGATATTCATCCTACTTATCAACAGGTTCTTTTTCACGACACCAATGCCGATGCCTATTTCCTGATTGGAAGCACAATTCAAACCAAACAGACTAAGGAATATCAGGGCAAAGTTTATCCCTATGTCACACTGGATATTTCCAGCGCATCACATCCGTTTTATACAGGCGAAGTGCGTCAGGCCAGCAATGAGGGACGTGTCGCCAGCTTTAATAAACGTTTTTCCCGTTTTAACCGCAAGGCTTAATCTAGTTTTAAGCTTTATTGATTAAACTGGCATAATTCGAAGTCTAAGGTTCTATCTCCTCCTCTTAGACTTCTTTTTTTATGCCTAAATTTAATCGTTTGTTTATCTCTTTAACCTA
>CAZKJI010000297.1:0-1894 GCA_964553005.1 uncultured Acinetobacter sp.
TTAACAATGAATAACCTAACCCACAGAACAAACCACCAATCGCACCAATCAAATGAGCTTCTGTCAAAACAGGACTACCAATTAACTGTGCAGTACCCGTCTGGCCAAAAGTATTTTCCCATATTAATTTTGCTGAGATCAGCAACAAGACCAATAAGGCAAATTTTCTTTCTTTAGGATATTTCAGATACACGAGACCAACAGCAACATATAATCCATGCAGCACGCCAGAAAGACCAGCATAGGCATCGATATAAGGTAAGTAGAAATAAAAGATAAGACTAATAAACGGAGGAAGGATTAAAAGCAGAACACATAAGTGCCAATTACGAGCATGAGGAAAAATAAAAGGTAAACATGCAAATGCCAGCATATTTAAGAAAAAATGCATCCATCCAACATGAACCCAATGTGCAGTCCATAAACGCCAAAACTCAGCGAATAAACTAGGTTTCCAATAAATGAAGTGATCTGCAAATACTTGCAAGCACGCTGATATAGAAACACATACAGCGATTAAAATAACTTTCGGTATCCATACGTGATCTTTCATCCATTACCACCCCATGAAAAAACTGACCTTTTACCAGTTTAAATGTTTCACTTGTAAAAGGTCGTTTAATTCAAGTTTACTCTGCTGGTGCTGATGCGCCATCTCCACCATCAAATAAAGCATCCAATTCAGATGAACTTTCTTTCTTATCGTCCCAGAAAGAAGTCAAACCTTCATCACTAGAACGTACACCTGTATTTTCAGTCCAATAACGATCAGCTATACCCTGGACCATCAAACCAGCCATCTTATCGATCAATCTAAATTGAGGATTTACTGGTTTGTCTTCACCTGTTGCAGCAGCATAAGAACGGAAAGCATCACGCAGTTTGGCATCATCGCCACTTGCTTGTGCAGCAACTGCATATAATGCATGTGATAAACGAACACCTTTTTTCTCACCAATTTGCATTGATTCTTTCATGGTTGCATAAGGTTCAGGTTTACCGTCACCCGCACCTGGTAATAAAGTCCAAATCACTGCTCGCGTCGCCATCGGCGCGCCCCAGAATTTTTCATTATCCAAACAGGTCATGCCACGCTCAACAATACCCGCAATATCTTTCGGGACATTAACCGCACCACCAGAGTTAATATCATTGGTCATCGCTTGCAGACCACTTACCATCCCTAAAAGGTAAACTGTCTGATCTAAATCATTGCGCATTGTTGGGCATGAATCACCCAATTTATATTTATATTTTGATTCCCAACGATTTGCAAAAAGTTGATAACCTGCATATTGACGTTCAGCAGCAATCCCCGCCCAACGTTTTTGTTCAATACGAGCATCTTGAGCTTCAGAAACTTGACCTGCTTTCGAAGCACGCAAATAGCGGAGTTCCGCTTCTAAGGCTTTATTTTCAGCACAAATACCTGCTGAGGTATACAATAACACCGCCATACGTGTTGGATCAGCACCCATATCCTTGGTTGACATCACCGCTGGAGTTAAGGCATTACCTGAATTACACACCATTTCGGCGTCATCCATCGCCAAAATTGGTGGAACAATATGATTCTCACTAAAACTTAATGCGACATTAGCCCCTGTTTTAATGATTTGTGAACACCCTGATAATATTGATGTTGTGAGTAACGCAACCGCCACACCCTGTCCCATTTTTTGGAATTTAGACATTCTTCCTGTCCTCTAATTAATTTGTTTTTCCTTTTAGACGTACCTTATCAGATGCAATACTTGAATTAAAGAGTAATTGCTCTAATTTAACATGCCCATTCTGACACAATTCACAGATAAGCGAATTGACAGAGAGTTGAAAATACAAAAATTTTAGGCAAAAAAAAGTAGCATTGCGACGGTTCAGCACATGCTACTTA
>CAZKJI010000298.1:0-1888 GCA_964553005.1 uncultured Acinetobacter sp.
AGGCAGCGGGTTTTGATCCCGCCATCCGTTGGTTCGAATCCAGCCGCCCCTGCCATTTCTCTTTGTTCGTCAGGCTTGTTTTATATCGATATTTGATCAACCATATTGACAAAATCATATAAAACCATTAAAGTTCTGCCGCATTAGGGGCGTCGCCAAGTGGTAAGGCAGCGGGTTTTGATCCCGCCATCCGTTGGTTCGAATCCAGCCGCCCCTGCCATATAATAGATTATTCTTTAAACTACCCGTTGGGGAAATTTTAAGTTTCCTCTTTGCGCTTGGATGAGGTGTTGTTTCGCTTAACCTCTATGAGGAAGAGTTATAGATTTTTCCATACTTGGATCAAGCGTTGTTTCACTTGATTTCATTTTGAAGAAGTATAAATTTTCCCTTTATATTTTGGCAAAGCGTTGTTTCACGTAATCCTCTTTAGAAAAATCATAGATTTTTCACTTGCGCTCGGGTGAAGCGTTGCTTCACGTAATCCTCGCTCAGGTGCTTCATGCCCAATCTCGTCGTTTTTAGTGGAAGTGCCCATCCACAGTTTGCCCAAAAAGTCGTAAGCCATTTACATATCCCTCTGGGGGCTGCTTCTGTAAGCAAGTTCTCTGATGGTGAAATTTCAGTTGAAATCACTGAAAATGTTCGTGGTAAAGACGTGTTCATCGTTCAGTCCACTTGTGCCCCAACCAATGATAACCTGATGGAAATTCTGGTGATGGCGGATGCGTTGCGCCGCGCAAGTGCTGGTCGTATCACAGCTGTCATTCCTTACTTCGGTTATGCACGTCAGGACCGCCGTCCGCGTTCTGCGCGTGTACCAATTACCGCTAAGGTTGTAGCAGATATGCTGACCACTGTGGGGATTGACCGTGTGGTCATGATTGACCTGCATGCAGACCAGATTCAGGGTTTCTTCGATATTCCAGTGGACAACATCTACGGTACACCAGCGTTATTGGCAGACTTACGCCAGCAACAACATGATAACCTGATGGTGGTTTCACCTGACGTAGGTGGTGTTGTACGTGCGCGCGCTGTTGCAAAACAATTGGGTGACATCGACTTGGCGATTATTGATAAACGTCGTCAAAAAGCCAATGAATCCCAAGTGATGCATTTGATTGGCGATGTCAAGGACCGTGACTGTGTGATTGTTGATGACATGGTGGATACAGCAGGTACGCTTTGCAAGGCGGCTGATGCATTGAAACAGTTTGGTGCCCGCCGTGTGATTGCCTATGCAACCCACCCTGTTTTATCTGGCAAGGCACTTGATAACCTGCGTAATTCTGTGATTGATGAACTTGTGGTGACTGATACCATTCCTCTTTCAGATGAGGCATTAACCTTAGGTAAAGTTCGTCAGGTTTCTGTTGCCAGCATGGTTGCTGAAACAATTCGTCGTATTAATAACGAAGAATCCATTAGCGCAATGTTCGATAGTTATCTATAATACTCCAGCTTTTTTTTCAAGCCCTGCCTTATGGTGGGGCTTTCTATCACTAAACTGGTCGCAAGTTTAGTTTCTTAACTCTCAATGAGGATATGCCCATGGCAAACTTCGTATTAAATGCTCAAGCACGTGAAGCTGCTCAACAAGGGAAAGGTGCGAGCCGCCGCCTTCGTCACGCAGCGCAAATTCCAGCGATTATCTACGGTGGTAGTGCTGAGCCTGTAACTGTTACCTTAGAGCTTCGTGAAATTGTTAAAGCTTTAGAAAACAACGCTTTCTTCGAAGAAGTGATCGAAATTAAAATCGGTGACAAAGTTGAAAACGTTAAAATCCAGGCATTACAACGTCACCCAGCTAAAAACACTCCTATGCACGCCGACTTCAAACGCGCATAAGTGTTAAAGGCGTAAATTAGTGTCAAATATTTCGCTA
>CAZKJI010000299.1:0-1883 GCA_964553005.1 uncultured Acinetobacter sp.
CTGATGGCCGGTTAAGGCGAAAGAATTAACGGAGTGCGCCGGCAGGCGGAGACATATCTAGCACGCTGGCACGGTGTCATCGCAAAAACGCTGATGACACGGGTACCGGTATGCATGAATACAAGCAAGCACAACTACCCCCGGTGTTCAAACGAGGGTGCTCTATCTATTTGAATAGAAATTGAGGTAATGCGTTTTGACAAAAAACACGAAAAGTAATACTTCATCGACAATCGTTCCAGAACTGGATATGCAAGCGCATATGGCTTGGGCCCAGGCCTGGTCCTCAATTTCACCTGAATCGTCGCTGTTGGCCTGGACTGATTGGGCAAGCCATTTAGCGAACAGCCCCGGAAAGCAATCGGAGCTTCTAGCGTTTGCAGGCGCCCTGTCTGAGCAATGGATGTCTCTATTGAAAAAGGGCTTGGTCAGTCCCGACCAGGAAGCTGCAGCGCCTGAACCGTTACCTGCAAATGATCGTCGCTTCAATGATCCTGCGTGGGATCAATGGCCCTACAACCTTTACCGCAGCTCATTTCTTATCCAGTCCCAATGGTGGGAGCAGGCCACACAGGATGTGTGGGGTGTTGATCCACAACACGAGCGTCTAATGGCGTTTGGCGCAAAGCAATGGCTGGAAATGGTGTCGCCAACCAACTCTGCGCTTTTCAACCCGGTTGTCCTGAAAAAAACCATAGAAGAACAAGGTGCCAACCTGGCGCGTGGCATGTCCAACTTCCTTGATGACCTGCGCCGACAACTATCCGGCGAGCCACCTGCGGGAACCGAGAATTTCGTCGTTGGCCGCGACGTGGCGGTGACGGAAGGAAAGGTCGTACTGAGAAATCAATTGATCGAGTTGATTCAGTACGCGCCCACTACCGAGAAAGTCCATCCCGAGCCCATACTGATTATTCCTGCCTGGATCATGAAGTACTACGTACTCGATCTGTCGCCGCATAACTCGCTGATCCGGTATCTGGTTGCACAGGGCCATACGGTTTTTTGCATCTCCTGGAAGAATCCGGATGCGGATGATCGAGACCTGGGCATGGATGAGTATCTTGAGTTCGGCTTGCATGCAGCGCTGGACGCCGTGACGTCCATTGTCCCCGAACAGGGAATCCACGCTGCTGGCTACTGCCTGGGCGGGACATTGCTGTCGATTGGGGCCTCAGCCATGGCGCGCGACGGCGATACGCGGCTGGTGTCCGTAAGCCTCCTGGCAGCGCAGACGGACTTCAGCGAGCCGGGCGAGCTTGGCCTTTTCATCAATCAGAGCCAGGTGGCGCTGTTGGAGGCCAGCATGGCGCAAACAGGCTTCTTGAGCTCAAGCCAGATGAGTGGCGCTTTCCAGCTACTGCGTGCCTACGATCTTGTATGGTCTCGCATGATTGACGAGTACCTGTTGGGCGACCGTCGGCCAATGACCGACCTGATGGCCTGGAATGCCGATGGGACTCGCCTGCCGGCGAAGATGCATTCGCAATATCTCCGACGCCTTTACCTGAATAACGATCTCAGCGCAGGGCGTTATCCCGTCACGGGCCGTCCGGTTTCAGTGGGAAATATTACCGTACCGATGTTTTGCGTTGGCACTGCGTCGGACCACATTGCGCCTTGGCGCTCCGTTTACAAGCTGCATCTGCTGACTTCAGCCGAACTGACTTTTGTATTGACCACCGGGGGGCACAACGGCGGCATCGTGAGCGAGCCTGGCCGCGGCAAGCGTCGGTATCAAATCCATACGCGCGCCGTGAATGAGGGGTACATGGCGCCAGACGAGTGGCAAGCCACTGCACAGACGCATCCGGATTCGTGGTGGCCGGCATGGTCGGCGTGGCTGCGAGAGCGTTCCGGTGATGTTGTTGCGCCTCCGCTCA
>CAZKJI010000300.1:0-1871 GCA_964553005.1 uncultured Acinetobacter sp.
TTATTACCGTTTTTGTGATTCTTAACGAAGGAATAAAGCGATTATAGGCACATAGACTTTGTAAATTGAAATATCAAGACTAACAAGAAATTCAAATTGATTACTAATAGAGCGCCTCGCAGCGCCCTATCTTTTAGAAAAACGTATCTGCCGATACATTAAACCGCTCAGACAATGCCTTAATATGACGTATATTCAGTTGGCGTTTACCACTTAAAATCTCAGAAATCACAGATTGGGTTGCAACCTCTGCTAAGTCAGACTGACCTAAACCATGTTGCTCCATTAAAAAAGCCAAAGCAGCGCGACCATTCCCTTTAGGCATAGGAAGATGCTCATTTTCATAATCAGAAACCAGATCACCAAGCTGATGAATAAGCCCCATTAAAGGATGAGACTCATCATCACCAACGGTATCTAAAAGTTCATCTAAAGCTTCAACAAGTGTATGAAAGTCTTCTTCATTTTCTGGCTTGCTGAGCAATGGTGCAACGTAGTGCCAGTGGTCTACGGCCTGTTTAATCATCGCGTTCATACTAACCTTCCTTCCAATGACCTTTGTCATATTCTTTATGGGACAAGACATGACGGATATACACACGTTTCGCCTGATACATCACGACTGCAATAAGTCGGATCTTGTTCCCGCCAATATCGAACACATGGAACTTTCCAACTTTATCGACCGCTGGAAAGAGCTGTTTCATCTCAGCAAAATCTTTCGGATCGTTTGCCTTTATGATTCGATACCAACCATCTAATGCCGTTTCAGCCTGTGGCCACTTGTGCATTGCTGCTATAATTCGAGCGTGGGTGATCACATGCATAACATTTTATCGCATTTTGCTATAAATCAAGTATAAACCAATTATCGCATTTTGCAATATTGAGGGGCTAGGATGAATAAAGCGCCAAACGGCGCTTTATTCATTATCAGAATTCACTTAATCTGATGACCTTAAAAATGACTGTTCATTGATCTGACTTTTCCCCGTCAATGACTTGATTTAAATCATGCTTTTCATCACAAAGGTTTCAGACAATTTAAGCAACCTGTTGATTTATTTTGATCTCTTCCAATGCTTTTACCAATTTAGTTAAGTTCTGCTCTGGATCCAGCCACCAATCAACTGTCCACACTGATAATACCTGCCAGCCTAACCCATTTAATACTGTTGGTCTGAGCTGATCACGGTCTCTTGCTGTAGCTGCTTTTGCATAATTTTCACCATCGACTAGAATACCTACAATATAGCTATCTGCATGCAAGTCATCTTTAATAGCTAGATCTACACAGCTATCGCCCTGACCTATTCCGGGGTCCACGCTCCAACCTTTTTCTTGAAGCTTATTCTGTAAGTACTGTACAAATTCTTTTTTAGTCTGCTGTTTTTTTGATCAACATAATTTAAATGCAACTGACCACTACGAGCAAAAACTAAGAAGTCTTTTAAATCCCTTACACCCTCACTATTGGTGCTTGCCAAATTAATTTCTTCTGGACTTAAGGTCGAGAAAACATGTAATCCTTGACGAGCGCGAGTAATTGCTACATTTAGACGGCGCTGACCACCTTGACGGTTAAGTGCACCAAAATTCATAGATAAGCGGCCATCACGGTCTTTTGCGTAAGTAATTGAGAAAACGATAATATCGCGTTCATTGGCCCGTTGCAGTTCTTTATTCTCACGCTCAAGTTATTTGATACGTAGCTGATCTGAAAGGAGTTGTACTTTAACTGGATTCTGTTGATTCAAATACTTCTGAAATTATTTTCAAATCCACAGGTTTTCTTGCTTAATTGTATGTAATAACAATTTGACATCCTCCCCGACCTAAAGGACGGGGATTCCTCCTGCGAGACGCTCATG
>CAZKJI010000301.1:0-1863 GCA_964553005.1 uncultured Acinetobacter sp.
TATCAAATTGATCCCAACGAACGCCAAGATTTAAAAACCAATATTTATTGAACTCAATACTGTCTAATGCATATACAGATACTGTTTCGTTGGTCATTGTAGTCTGTTTAGTATTTGGTGTTAGTGTGCCTAACCATGGATCATTCGCATTTGGATTATTGAGATCCGTGCACCAGCCATTGTTATCATTACATTTATCATTGAAACCAGCAGTCGTTGTACCTGTATATCCAGGATAACTAATATTATAGTTACCGCGATTGGTTTCTTCTCGATTATATTCAACACCAACATTGAAGCTATGTGCTAATGCTCCAGTTTTGAATTTCCCAGCTAAAGAAAGTTGGTCGGTAAATGCATCGGTGTCACGAATGGTCTGTGTTGCACGACGGTAGACTTTACCTTTGTAGATATTGCTTTGTGAATCATCTGGATTTGTATACATATAGCTTGCTTTAGAATGGCTATA
The DNA here is from genome assembly GCA_964553005.1 of uncultured Acinetobacter sp. Classification (GTDB taxonomy): domain Bacteria; phylum Pseudomonadota; class Gammaproteobacteria; order Pseudomonadales; family Moraxellaceae; genus Acinetobacter. The sequence goes on from CAZKJI010000301.1 coordinate 470, forward strand.
TGTTGTAGTGTTTGAAACTGTTAAGTCATCATTAAAATCATGTTCAAGCTTCAATGAGCCAATGTGGTTTTCACGCTTATCAAAATCACGATCCTTCCAGCCATAGTAAGAACCTTGTTTTACATTTGCTGGGCGACCATCAGCTTTGATCGAGCCTGGAGGTGGATTGTTAGGGTTGTTAAATGGAATGCCTGAATCTGGCTCATCATTACTTTTGATAAAGTAGTAACTTAAGGTCGCACGGTTTTCAGTTCCTAAGCCAAAAGCTAGGCTAGGTGCAATACCAACACGAGCGTATTCTGCACCATTGTGCTGTCCCGGTTTCTCATTTTCATGACCCATCGCAATAACACGACCCGCGATTCCATTACCAAAGTCTTTGTTTGCGTCAAGTACGATATGCTTATAGTTATCTGTGCCGCCTGCAACACTTCCTTGATATTCATCACCTTCATGCGCAACTTTTGGAATCATGTTGATACTGCCACCAACACCACTTCCGCCAGTTAGAGCAGAGCTTGAGCCTTTAGTTACTTCGACTTGTTCAATCGCAAACATATCACGTGTTTGAGTTGTTGAGTTGCGCACACCATCTACATAGATCGCGCTTTGTCCGTTATAACCACGAATATAAGGAATATCTGTATACGGAATGCCGCCTTCACCAGCACCTAGTGTGATACCAGGCTCATTACGAAGTGCTTCTAATAAAGTATTTGAATTTGTTTCTTTCAATAACTTTTGAGATAAGACAGACACTGTCTTTGGTGTGTCTTTTAATGGCGCAACATATTTCTTGTTTGCAGATACATCAACTTTTAATTGTTCAGCAGTTGCTTCTGCATGAATCGTTGGGAGTTGAACCACATTTTCTTTATCTTGCGCGATTGCTGCAGTTGCAATCATAGAAAGAGATGATGCAATCGCAGATGAAACAAACTTCTTACGTGTTCTGATAAAAGAAGACATATCGTATCCATGTAAACCTTAAAATTCATGCAAATAATAATTATTCTTATTCTTATATGCAATTTTTCTCGATTGGATTTAACGATGCTTGGATCATATAAATTTGGAAAAAGAAATAGAATAGTGTAGCGAAATGTAAGATTGTGTTGTAATTGATTGGGTGAAAATTAAGCATATTGATCTAATAGAATTCTTCACGAAATTACCCAAAAACAACCGAGTGTGTTCATAAATTATGAAAAATAATAAATCGTGGATGACTTGCTGATATGTTCAGATCAACTTTTACTGCTAGAATGCTTGTCGAATTTTGTATATCAGCAAAGTTGTCATATAATGTGGCACTTTAAAAATTGTTACTACTAACTAAATATCGAGGAAGCCATGCAAGTAACGACTGAAGCGGTTTCGGGCGTTGCCCGTCG
>CAZKJI010000302.1:0-1858 GCA_964553005.1 uncultured Acinetobacter sp.
GCTTTAGTGCTTTCTTATGTATTCATATGACGATGAGTGACGAACAAATTTCTGACCTGATTTATCAATGCCGAAAGGCCAAAACAGGCGTAGAAATGGTCTATTCACAAGACCAGAAAACCTATGTGAATATAGTCGTGAGCAATCGAAATCAAATTGCCCAAATTATTCGTGATTTACGCATGCATTTTGGCTTCCCACGGATTGAACGATTAAATATGCCAATCGCCCAACCAGAGGTTGCAAAAGTCAGTTAATCGTTTAATACACGATGTTCGCCCAGAATTAAAATTGAGAGATTCCTTATTCTTAAAGCTAATGAATCATTTGCAAACAATTGCGACTAAACAGTATTCGACCGTTTCGGAGCCAAACTTTTGTGTTAAAGTCACATTGTTTAAGATAGAAACAATGACATAGGAGAGCTTAATGTCACGTCAAGTTATTCATACTGAACACGCCCCTGCTGCTATTGGAACGTATTCTCAGGCAATTCTGGTTGGCAATACGCTCTACCTTTCAGGACAGATTGGTTTAGACCCGTACAGTATGGAACTTGTAGAAGGTATTGAGGCTCAGATTCGTCGTGTATTCGACAATCTAAAAGCAGTATGTGCAGCCGCAGGTGGCAGCTTAGCAGATATCGCTAAATTGAATATCTTCCTTACAGATCTTTCTCACTTCCAATTGGTGAATCAAATTATGGGCGAATATTTTGCCCAGCCCTATCCAGCTCGTGCAGCATTGGGTGTCGCAAGCCTACCTAAAGGTGCATTAGTCGAAATGGATGGTATTGTTATTATTCCAACACAGAATTAAATGCGATATTTATCAAATAGATAAAATAAAGAAAGAATACTACCGATCAGGTGGTATTTTTTTATTCAAATTCTCAATAAGAATATATTCACTCTAAGAATGAAATTCATTGACAAACGATAACAATTATCAATAATATCAATTATCGCATTAATATTTGTGGATCACTCCCATGTATGTCTGTTTATGCCGTGGAATCACAGATCAAGATATCAAAGACGCTGTTGCAAACGGCGCTGAAAGTTATCGTGAAATTCGTGATTTACTCGACTTAGGCACTTGCTGTGGTCGTTGTGCACCCGAAGCCCGTTCTATTATTAGTGATGAGCTCGCAGAAATAGCTGCTCGTATTTCAGTTGCTGCATAATCTAAATTAATCCAATATCTCAACAACCTCATTTAACGATCTGTTTACGACTACACCGCTTCTTGTCGAACTCTAACCATTCCTCAGATAAGCGGTTTTTTTATTTCAGTTATTCACTTTAGTACAAATCCAAAATGCTTTTCGTATTTTGATTGTGATTTTCATTTGCCGTTCTATAATTTACTCGTCAGATTATTATTTGTTGATTAAAATCATATTAATTGCCTTAAAAACTAGGGCATCATGGTGTTATGGAGTAAGTGCAATGAAAGGCAATCGAGACGTGATTAATCAACTGAATCAGGTGCTTTATCACCATTTAACTGCAATTAACCAATATTTTTTACACTCTCGTATGTTTAATGACTGGGGAATTGAAAAACTTGGCTCCGCTGAATATAAAGAATCAATTCGTCAAATGAAGCATGCGGATAAGGTCATTGAACGGATCTTATTCTTAGAAGGCCTACCTAATTTACAGCATCTAGGTAAATTGTATATTGGGCAACATACCATCGAAGTCCTCAATTGCGACATTCGTAAAGTAAAAGAAAACATTGAAGCGATTAAACAAGCTGTTGAACTTGCTGAAGCACAACAAGACTACGTTACACGTGATTTAGTTCAGGAAATTTTAGAGAAAGAAGAAGAGTATTGGGATTGGCTCGATAC
>CAZKJI010000303.1:0-1846 GCA_964553005.1 uncultured Acinetobacter sp.
GCGGAGGGTCAATGCAGGATATGTCCATATGCAAGACAGTGGACACACCCCAGAGTGGAACGGGCCGACGGTGGAGCGAGTCATGCGCAACGGCAAGCGCATCTACGTCTCGGCCTTCAAGGCCTGGCTGGTGGAGCAAGCGCTCAAGCCAGAGGTTTCGGTTGCCGGCCTGGCACTTCGCCATGGCGTCAACGCCAACCAGCTTCGCAGCTGGATGAAACTCGAGCACTGGCAGTCCTCACCTCATACGTTGTTGCCGGTCACGGTCGTCGCAGACGCTCGGCCAGCTGAGGTGGTGGCCACCACAAACGCCCGCCAGCCCGAGGCAGTGATGGAGATTGAGGTGTGCGGCACTGTCATCCGTCTGCGCGGCCCAGTGGATACCGAGCAACTCAAGGCGGTGCTGGCCGTGGTGCGCGCATGATCGGTTTGCCAGCGAACACGCGGGTGTGGATCGTGGCCGGCCACACCGACATGCGCAAAGGCTTCGACGGTTTGGCGGCAATGGTCCAAGGAGCTTTGAGCGAGAACCCGTTCAGTGGTCACGTCTTTGTCTTTCGCGGTCGGCGCGGCGACATCCTCAAAGTGCTGTGGTTCGATGGCCAGGGTTTGCTGCTGCTGAGCAAGCGGCTCGAACGCGGCCGCTTTGTCTGGCCGCAAGCTGCATCCGGCGGCGTGTCTCTGACCTCAGCCCAACTCTCGATGCTGCTTGAAGGCATCGACTGGCGCATGCCGGCGCGCACGCACCGTCCCGATCTGGCGGCGTAAAGCTTGGCAGTTGCGGGTCATTCCCGATGAGGTGAGACAGCAGAGTTGGGCATACTCAAAACCGTGCCGACGCCCCATCAACCGCCCCAGAACATCGACGAATTGCTGCGCATCATCGCGGCGCGCGACAGCGAGGTGGCCCTGCTCAAGTTGATGGTCGACAAACTCAAATTGCAACTGCTGCGCCGGGTTCGCTCCGAATTCGGTACCTCCAGCGAACAGTGGTCGGCGCAGATGCCTTTGATCGATGGTGGCGAGACCGCGATGGTCACTCGAGCCAAGGCCGCATCTGCACCGGCCCCCGCCAATGACCCGCAGATCGACCGCAGTCTGCCCGCGCACCTGCCGCGCGATGTTCGGGAGCACCTGCCCGAGATCAGCGACACGCACCAGGACACAAATGGCCAGTCCTGCGGGTGCACCGCTTGTGGCGCTCGACTGCGCAAGATAGGACAGGATGTCTCCGAACAACTGGAGTACGTGCCTGCCCACTTCAAGGTGATCCGGCATGTGCGTCCCAAGCTGGCCTGCGTGGCGTGCCATGCCATCTTCCAGGCCAGCGCACCCAGCCGCCCCATAGCGCGCGGACTGGCCGGTGCCGGCCTGCTGGCCCATGTGCTGGTGTCCAAGTACTGTGACCATTTGCCTCTCTACCGCCAAAGCGGCATTTACGCCCGCAGCGGTGTTGAGCTGGACCGCTCAACGCTGGCCGGCTGGGTTGACCAGGCCGGTCAATTGCTTGATCCCCTGGTGGCCGCACTGGGGCGCTACACCCTGGCGGCTGCCAAGATTCATGCCGACGACACCCCCGTGCCGGTGCTGCAGCCCGGGCGCGGCAAGACCAAGACGGGGCGCTTGTGGGTGTACGTCAGAGATGACCGTCCGATCGGCTCAAGTGCGCCACCGGCGGCCTGGTACCAGTACACCCCAGATCGCAAAGGCGAGCATCCAGAGCGCCACTTGAAGAAATATCGCGGCATTCTCCAGGCGGATGCCTATGGCGGCTGGGGCAAGCTGTACGCATCAGGACAGATCACCGAGGCAGCATGCTGGGCGCACGCGCGCCGACCGTGGTGGG
>CAZKJI010000304.1:0-1845 GCA_964553005.1 uncultured Acinetobacter sp.
GGCTATATTTGGTATCAGATGGGCATTTCCCATCCTGCATTAGCGACAACTAAAGGAAAAACACTAGCAGCCTTAGTCCATCCGATTGAAAGTTGGGCAGAAAAGTATGTTGGTGGAAGTATGCGAACAACCTTGAAACAACGCCATACCATGCTTGATACGCATTTAGAGCAATTGATTCAGCAATATCCAAACCTACAAGTACTTGAAATTGCATGTGGCTTATCGCCACGAGGTTGGTGGTTTAGACAGCATCACCCAGACATTTGCTATCGTGAGCTTGACTTACCTGATATGGCCGCTACAAAACAAGCAGCATTACAACAAATTGAACCACATGTTGATGATGTCCTATCCGTTGATTTATTTACAGAAGCATTTGCAAACGTATTTAAAGTCTTTGACCCTAAACGACCTTTGGTGATTATTAGTGAAGGCTTAATTAACTACTTTGAAAAGCCGTTACTTCAGCAACTTATTCAAGCAATTGCGATCTATGGCCGCGACTTCAAAGAACTTCATTATTTAACCGATCTTTATCCAGAACCCACTCAAAATAAATTAGCAACCATTATCTGGAATAGTAGTCGTTTATTGAAACTAATGTCACGCAGCGCTTTTAGCTTCCACTTTAAGACACCAGCAGAGGTAGAGAATTTTTTTCATGAAGCTGGTTTTAAGCAAGTTGAAGTGCTTCAACCTAAAGAATTCTTTGAACAAACACATTTAGAAAACAAGGAACAGCATCTCGGTGATCTTGTTTGGATGATTCAAGCGACCAATAAATAAAAATCAAAAAAAAGAGAAGTGAATTCAAAACACTTCTCTTTTAAATTCTATTAAAAAATAATTAAATTTGTTTCTGACGCTCAATAAAACGAGATAAACGATCCGCAACGTCGAAACTACCGTGTTTAAACAAGATACGTAAACCCTGTTCAGTTGCCTCAAATGTTAAACATTCTATTTTAAACTCACCTTCTTCATCAGCTAAATGTAAGGCTAAATCTCGTGGATGCTGGCTAACAAAATCAAGCTGATCCAAATGATCAAGTTTTAGATACACCCCAAAGAACGTAATATCTACAATCTTTACTGCTACTTCGGTATCTGAATGTCGATGTGATAATTTAGTGTCTGGTTTTAAAACAGGAATACGTTCTTCACCACGACGCTCAATGTTTTTCATCTGTTCGCGGTTCATTGGAATAACACCATCAAGATTGTCGATGGATTCTCCCTTTAAAAACGTAGTAAAAAGCGTCATCGTTTCTTTGCGGCGTTGTAATTGTGGAACATGGTCTGCATTGGCAATTAATGCAAATTCCATATTATTACATTGCAAAGCAAAGTCAGCATTTTCATGTGGCAAAGTAAAGCTATCGTACTGCCCTGCTGCAACGAGAGTTTTACACTGCGCAACAGGTACATTGCTTAAACGGAGTAGTCGATTGCAATTAATCTCGTAACGCTCACGTTCAGTTGCAGTAAACTCTGCCATCTGTCTAAAAAATAAACGTTTTGCCGTTGGAGACATCCGCGTTTTATCAAGCTTGGCATGATTCACAAGATACAAAATAACTGCTTGCCCAAACTCCTCCATACGATCTTCACGCATCAAGTGTAAAGATTCCTCGAGCAACATACGCCAGCTTTTACGGGTTTTTTGCATCACACCCATCAAGACCATACGATCAATCAGTTCAGGACGTTGGTGGGCAAATGAAGATGCAACAACTGAACCCAACGACATACCCATGACAGAAACTTTATCAATCCCAACAATATCAAGCCATTGACCCAGCATTTTTGATAAATCTGGTAATTCAAGAATTCCAGCTGACT
>CAZKJI010000305.1:0-1826 GCA_964553005.1 uncultured Acinetobacter sp.
TTTGGTAAAAGAGCTTTCTGAACAAGTGCAATTCATTTACATTACACATAATAAATTGGCGATGACAATGGCAACTGATTTACTGGGAGTGACCATGCCAGAGCCGGGCACATCAAAATTAGTGACTGTCGATTTAGAACAGGCAAAAGAATACGGGTTAGTTGCGGAGTCCTAATATGGAAATGAATACAATAATAGGCATTGTTATCGCCGTTGTGATTATGCTCGTTGGTTTGATCATGATTTTAAGAAAACCAAAACCAGTTGAGCCTTCATTAGAAGCAGATCTTCATGTTAACCCTGAAAGTCAGCAACCTGTGATTCCTCGTCATGTGCGAGATCAACTTCTACAAAGCAATCTCGCCGCTACAGTTGAACGCGTTGAACCAAGTTTTAATACGGCACCGATTGAAGCAAAAGCGCCAGTTGAAACAACTGCTGCAGAAAATATTGTAAAAGCGAGTGAAACTGATGTTGTGATTGAACCTGAGCCAGTCGTTGAGTCCACTACGAGTGCAAATAAACCAGAGACAATTCTTGAATCGCAGTCTCAAGACGAAGTTGAAGCGCTTTTAGCAACGCCAGAAAAAGCTGAGGATGAGAAAGCTGAAACAGAGCTTAGCTTAAACCCAAATATTGCAACTGTTGAAATTGAAGAATTTGACGGTGAAAGCAATATTCTCGATGTGCATCTGCATGAGCAGCAACGCTGTGATGATGAAAGTGCATTGGCGACTGCTGAACAGATCATTGCCCTCAATGTTTATCCAAACCCACGCCGTGCTTTGTCTGGTGATAAAGCTCTCAAAGTATTGTTGAAATACGGTCTGCGTTTTGGAGAGATGTCTTGCTTCCATCGTTATGAAAATACCGATGAGCCAAGCCCATTAATGTTCTCTGTATTACGTGTCACAGATAATGGACCTGCTGGTTTTGATTTGGAAACATTGTCTGCGGAACAGGTGCAGGGTCTGGCATTTTTCCTTGCATTACCAAACAGCAAGGCGGTGACAGGCTATGACATGATGACCAGCATTGCAGGCTTAATTGCGCGTGAGATTGATGGTAAAGTTTACGATGAAAACAATCTTGAATTCACGCCGCAGTTGAAAGAGCATTGGCGTCATCATGTGATTGATTATCGTCCAAATCAAGCAACCGTCTAATGAATCTTTTATAATAAATTTAGTAAAAATTATAGGGCGGTTTTTCCGCCCTTTTATATGGTGAAATTTAAATGGAACACAACTCAGTTATTGAGCAAATGCGTCAGTTAATTCAACTGATTGCAAAACATAATCATGCTTACTATGTGATGGATCAACCTTCCATTTCTGATAGTGAATATGACCATTTATTTCATCAACTGAAAGCCTTAGAACAACAACATCCAGAATGTATTCAGGCGGATACTCCTACCAATAAAGTCGGTGGTCAAGCGTTGTCAAAATTTGAAAGTGTGACTCATGCAGTGCCGATGCTGTCTTTAGGTAATGTGTTTAATCAGGAAGACCTGTTTGCCTTTGCACGCCGTATTGATGAACGTTTACCTAATCAAAAAGTTCAATATGAAGTTGAACTCAAGCTTGACGGTTTGGCGATTTCACTTTGGTATGAAAATGGCGTACTGGTTCGTGGTGTCACTCGTGGTGATGGCGAGACAGGTGAAGACATTACCCAAAATGTCAAAACCATTCGTAACTTGCCCAAAGTATTATCAAGTCAGCATCAAGCGATTCCACAATTTTTAGAAGTCCGTGGCGAAGTATTAATGCCAAAGCAAGGCTTTGAAAAACTCAATGCCGATCAAGAAGCGAAAGGCGAGA
>CAZKJI010000306.1:0-1820 GCA_964553005.1 uncultured Acinetobacter sp.
GCAAAACCTAAGTATGGGTTCATTAATGGATCTGGGAAACGTGCTTCGATACGCTTGCCTTTAGGGCTAGAAACGTAAGGAATACGGATAGAAGCAGAACGGTTACGTGCTGAGTAAGCAAGCATAATCGGAGCTTCGTAGTGTGGAACTAAACGCTTATAAGAGTTTGTACCTGGGTTCGTGATTGCATTCAATGCACGAGCGTGCTTGATGATACCACCAATGAAGAACAATGCCATTTCAGATAAACCAGCATATTCATCACCAGCAAACAAGTTCTTGCCATCTTTAGAGATAGACATATGAACGTGCATACCAGAACCGTTATCACCTACCATTGGCTTAGGCATGAATGTCGCTGTTTTGCCATATTGATGAGCAACGTTCCAAACTGCATATTTGAACTGCTGAACTTCGTCCGCTTTACGAACCATAGTGTTGAAGCTCACACCAATTTCTAATTGGCAAGAAGCAACTTCGTGGTGATGTACTTCTACACGACCAGGGCCCATGATGTCTTCGATACGTGCACACATTTCAGCACGCATATCTTGATGAGAGTCAACTGGAGGAACTGGGAAGTAACCACCTTTAACACGTGGACGGTGACCAGAGTTACCTGCTTCGTAGTCTTTACCTGTAGACCAAGCAGCTTCTTCAGCGATTAATGTGTGGCGCGCGCCAGACATGTCGATGTCCCATTTCACTTCGTCAAAAACGAAGAATTCTGGTTCTGGACCAAAGAATGCAGTATCACCGATACCAGTAGATTTTAAATATTCTTCAGCACGACGAGCAATCGAACGTGGGTCACGCTCGTAACCTTGACCAGTTGAAGGCTCAATAACGTCACAAGTCACTACAACAGTCGCTTCAGCAAAGAACGGGTCAAGAAAACCTGTTTCAGCATCTGGACGTAAGATCATGTCAGAAGCTTCAATGCCTTTCCAACCAGCGATTGAAGAACCATCAAACATTTTACCGTCTTCAAAGGTATCTTCATCAATGGTGTCGGCTGGGTAAGTGACGTGCTGCTCTTTACCCTTAGTATCAGTAAAGCGAAAATCGACCCATTTTGCGCCACTTTCTTTGATGAGTTGAAGGACCTTGTTCGCCATGCTCATTTGCTCCAATGAAATTTTGTGCACCTGTTAAGTGCGTGTTAGTTGTTGATGTATAATTAGCAATTACCATACCAACAATTTTAAAGCATACCTAAAACATTGAAATTCTTTATAGAAAAAATGCTTTAGGCTCCATGTCCCATGTCTACTATAATGTTTGCTTTCACAAATGCACCATATTCATACATTTCTACATTGGTTCGTCTCCAAAATAGACACAACGAACCAAAACAGTGCAAAACATATAATAAAGAACCAATGTAATGCCAATTACGCCATCTTTGGTTGGCATAAATTGGCTTTTTATATCATTCTTTTCAGTTTGATTCCAATCAATTCAATTCGACTTTCAATTCAGGTGTGCCATTTTTTACTAAACCCTTAAATTAAAAAAGTTTATTCTGCATTTTTCTGTCTTTTATTTACACGTTTTTATCCTCATCCAAATCATCATTACTCGAAATATTCAGCATTGCCCATTTATTTTTTGCTATGATTATTTTCCTCTATCATGAGTGAATATTTTTATTCGTTATAGCGATTAAAAAATAAGATCAGTTGATAGATTTATTTAAGATCAAAAACACAATAAAGTGTATATTTTTCAAAAGGTTAAAGTCATGCTTCTGATGATCGACAACTATGACAGTTTTACTTACAACATCGTTCAATATTTTGGCGAGTTGAATCAGGAAG
>CAZKJI010000307.1:0-1812 GCA_964553005.1 uncultured Acinetobacter sp.
CGCTACGCAGCCACATCCAAGCGATGGGGGGTGAGCTGGAAGTCATTGCACGGTTCCCAGATGGTGCGGTGAAGATCAGCAACTTTGCTGAACTGGGTGCTCCGACACAGGCTTCAATGACCTCGTGAGACCACTGCGACGTGGCTGACCTTGATCAAGGAACTAGAACCCTTGAACGGCAAAGTGCTGAAGTACGTTGAGATCAACGAGGAAACGGGCCAACCCACAGGCCGAAGCGCATCATTCTTGGGCGTGGAATTTCAGGCGCTTCAGTATTCCGACTTCATTCATCAAAAGTGAACCGTCCCGGCTTTTGAGGAGGCTCTTTTCTCTGAGAGGATTGAGCTATGAAGAAGTCGAACAAGTTCTTGCCCGAAGTCCGTGAGCGGGCTGTGAGGATGGTGCAGGAGCACCGGGGGGAGTACCCATCGCTGTGGGCAGCCATTGAATCTATCGCCCCCAAGATTGGCTGCGTGCCGCAGACGCTGCATGAATGGGTAAAGCGTGTCGAAGTCGATAAGGGTGTGCGCGAAGGCGTCGCTACCAGCGAGGCACAGCGTGTGAAGGACCTGGAGCGCGAGGTCAAGGAACTGCGCCGGGCCAACGAGATTCTGAAGCTGGCCAGCGCGTTTTTCGCCCAGGCGGAGCTCGACCGCCGGCTCACGTCCTGAGGGACTTCATCGACAAGCACCGCAACACTTTCGGGGTCGAGCCGGTCTGCAAGGTATTGCAGATCGCCCCGTCGGGGTATCGAAGACACGCGGCGCTATTGCGCGAGCCGCACAAACGCTGCGCCAGAGCGCGCCGCGATCATGTCCTCGTGCCGGAGATACAGCGCGTCTGGCAGGCCATCATGCAGGTCTACGGCGCCGACAAGGTCTGGCGGCAGTTGGCACGCGAGGGCACTGTCGTGGCGAGATGTACGGTCGAGCGCCTGATGCGCCGCATGCAGGTGTGTGGAGCCCGTCCGAAGTAGTGTTCTCGGCCAAAAATGGCCAAAGATTACTTTTGCTCAGATAACAACTTTAATCTGATGCGCAGTAGAGCCCCATTGCTGAAGCTGCAGCGGCCTCGCACATGAAGCCAAGGCCTGTAACTCCTGTTGCAGTACAGTTTTCAAAAAACTTCGCGGGTTTTATATATTGTTACAATATCAGGATCGAGCAAGATAATATCAGAATCGAGCGGTTTATATCGACGAATTCGGAACGTAACTCGCAATTCTCCAAAATTATCCGTTAGGCCCGGTCCATAGATCCCTTTTAGATCATCATTGATAACCAGCGAAATTGATCCTATATTTCCCCTCTCATACGATCTGGCCTTACCAATTCGGAACGGAAATCCAGAACTACCAATCCGTCCGATAAGTGCGGCTTCTGGAGCCCCAGGCAGAGAATAGTGTTCCTTTGCACGCGAAGATGACCATCCAGCTGGGTCAATCATCCCTCGAGCTGGGTCAGCAGTCCAAGATCCCTGCGCCACAAAATACACTGTTCGATCCTTTTTTAATAAAATTTCTGTGTCCTGCCAAGGAAGATTTGCCTTGACTGTGAAATTTAATTCATCGCAAATGCTTATTGACGATGGGCTGCAGACTTTTCCATCATTCCAAATGGTGCGTGAAAATATCGCCCCATCGATAGATATATCGGTCAGATCAGCATCAACCAAATCCGCCAAGGTTAAATTTGATTTGGATAAATTTGCCGAACGAAGATTCGCAGCAGAAAAATCCATTTGACGAAGATTCCTATTGCTAAGGATGTCCTGAACAACTCTGATTTGTGAGTGCTACAGGGCCGAGGTTTT
>CAZKJI010000308.1:0-1807 GCA_964553005.1 uncultured Acinetobacter sp.
TCACTATTGGCAATTTCTGGGCTTTCAGCCAAGGTTTTTGGATAAGCAAAGCCCTTGCTGACTTCCTGACCTTTTTGATCGGCAACCGACTGACTGGTCTGAATCGCGGTCAGCTTAATCTTGCCGTCAAATGGATCGACAATTTCTGTTCCCTGTGGGGCAATTGCCTTAATTTCAGCAACCACCTGATCTTTTTCAGCCTGTGTTGCCTGCGGCTCTAGCACTTGTGTTACGGTTTTTTTCACACCTTCCTGCTTCACAGCAGCAACAATCTGCTCGCGCTCCTGCATTGAAATTGGTGGTTCAATTCTGACAGGCTTAACATTTGGTGCTGGTGTAATCGCCACAGGAATACGTGGTGCGCTTGGTACATCCGCAGCAGCAGCAAAAGAAGCCAAAGCGTTTGAACCTACAGGAGTGGTAATTCTGGTCGGCGTTTTTGTTGTTGTGGTAACGGGTACAGTATTGGTCTTCGTGGTTAATGGTGGCGGTGGTGTAGTGGATGGCTTAACAATTTGCCCCACATTACTTGTAGTTGAGATGGTTGTACGTACTGTGGTTGAACTGGTCAATGGGTTCATTACAGGTGGCGGTGCACTACTTGCCCAGAATCCACCAGAACCTGCCTTGCCAGAACGTAATTTTGCATCAATTGATGGACTTAAATCCGCAGGAATCAGGATGCGCATTGGACTCATCGGGTCAACCATCTCACCACGGTAGGCTGGGTTCAATGTATACAGTTCAGCACGGCTTAATCCCGTGATCGAGGCAATCTGGTTTAACTCAAGCGGTGCAGATAAAGCAACTTCACGAAAGTGAGGTCGGTTGGCAATTGGAGGCAATGCCACACCATAAGCGCTAGGGTTTTTAATAATTTGTGCAACTGCCAGAAAACGGGGAACATAGTTCATGGTTTCCTGTGGCAGTTTCAGGGACCAGTAGTCGGTCGGCAAGCCTGCCGCCTTATTACGGTTAATTGCCTGCTGGATTCGACCTGGCCCTGCATTATAGGCAGCCAGTGCCAGTTCCCATGAACCAAATTGATTATATAAGCTGCCTAAAAACTCATAGGCGGCACGTGTGGACTCAACCACATCACGGCGGCCATCATATAAACTGGTTTGCTGCAAACCGTAGATACGCCCCGTACTTGGAATAAATTGCCATAAACCCGCTGCTGCCGCACTACTGGTTGCCGCGGGATCATAAGAGCTTTCAATCACGGGTAAAAGTGCCAATTCAGTCGGCATACCACGGCGTTCAGCCTCTTTTACAGTGTGGTATAAATAACGGCTGGCACGCGCACTTAAACGGTCCAGATAAGGTTGACGGGAAATAAACCAGCTACGCTGCGCCTCGATACGCGAGTCCCAGTGATTCAGGTCCATCTTGAAGCCCACAGTCATCCTTTTCCAGACATCACCATGTTTCAAGACCAAAAGACGGTCGCCCTCCACCGCACGCATATCGGTTGCGGAAAGCAGGTCTTCTAGGGAATCCAGACTACTTGCATCCAAAAAACCTGAACCCACTTGTTTTGAAGATGAAACCTTGCTTGTCTGAGGGGTGGATGAACAACCTGTGGTAATTCCCAACGCGGCTAGAGCGGAAGTGAGTACAGTGATTTTGAATAATGATGTTGCAGATGTTTGCCACACCAATGTGCTCGATTTATACATAAAAACTTCCAGTCAACTCACGCTAGTTCTTTTTCAGTTAGCCATTGTAGTAAAGCATGTCGCTTAGACAAGGCAATAATTTAGCGTGATTTGCATGGAAATGTTACAAGAAATTAAAAAATATG
>CAZKJI010000309.1:0-1797 GCA_964553005.1 uncultured Acinetobacter sp.
TCCAAATCAAGATTTTGATAACATAAGTGTTCTAGGTTATCGGCCATTTCATTCATACCGACTAAACGTGCCATAGGTACGAAAATATCAAAGGTTTCTTGCGCGATACGCGCTCGCTTATCAGGACGTAATGCGCCTAAAGTCGTCATATTATGATAGCGATCTGCGAGTTTAATAATAATGACACGTGGATCTTGTAAGGTGGCTTGTAGAATTTTGCGGAATGATGCCGCCTTATTATATTCTTTATCACTAGAGTGGCTGAGTTTGGTCACACCATCAACAAGTTCGGCAACAACAGATCCAAATTTTTCACCAATCTCATCTTTGCTAAATTCGGTATCTTCAATGACATCGTGTAATAAAGCTGCCATAAGCGTCTCGGCATCTAAACGCATATGCGCCAGAATGCAACTCACAGCAATAGGATGAAGAACATAGGGTTCACCGCTTTTTCGCGTAATACCACTATGTGCTAAATCAGCAAAATCACAGGCAGCAAGTACACTCTGAATATCACTATCTTTAAGATAGGCTTCAATAATGACCTTGAGTTGTTGCTTGGCTTGGCTGACCTCTTCGCCTGGCATAAAACACCTTTTATAACATGAATTCAGGAATAAATAAGATTAGCTTCTAATGAAAAGCATATTGTGAAACTTGTCAATTTGTTCATTAGAAAAACTCGTAAATTTTTTCAATGAAATATATTGTTTTTACCAATATAGCACTGAAATTTTCAACAAACAAAAAAGCCCAGTGTATTCACAATGGGCTTTTAGACAAAGCAAATCAAATTTAGAAAGAAAAGCCTTCTAAATTTAATGAGTTTGTAGACAACACCATATCAAGATTTGAAGTCTGATAATCTTGATCGCGTTGTTTTAAAATTTCTTTAGTGACATGACCTGCCGCAATTTCGCGTAATGAAACGACTGTTGGTTTATCATTATCCCATTCTACAGTTGGTTCCATACTTTGACGTGCCAATTGACGTGCACGTTTACTCGCTACCAGTACTAACTCAAAACGGTTATCTACGTGGTCTAAACAATCTTCAACGGTTACACGTGCCATAAGTTGTCTCGTTTGAACATTACATTTGAAAAGACTAAATAGTATAAAAGGCTTTTAAATAAGACTCAAGTTATTCGCGATTAAGGGTGATTAACTTTTCAATTAATTGCTGGTGACGAGCACTTTGCTGTAAGGTGACTAAACGATTTGCTGTAATAATTGCTTCTAAATCATGAACAGCTTTATTGAAATCATCATTGATGATGATGTAATCGAAATTTGCGAAATGACGCATATCTTCTACAGCACAACTTAAACGATGTTCAATTACTTCAACTGAATCTGTTCCGCGATTAGACAATCGTTGTCTTAAATCATATTGAGTTGGCGGCAAGATAAAGATTTGTTTTGATTCAGGAAAAAGTCGACGAACTTGATCGGCACCCTGCCAGTCAATTTCAAGTAACACATCATGACCTTGTTGTAATTGTTCTTTGACTTTGGCTTGAGATGTACCGTAGTAATTACCAAATACTTCTGCATACTCAATAAAACCACCTTGTTCTACTTGAGCTAAAAAAGTTTCAGTATCAGTAAAATGATAGTGAACACCATCAAGTTCACCAGGGCGTTGACCACGTGTAGTATGAGAGACAGAAACGTGTAAATTGCTGACTCGATCGAGTAGGGCTTTAACGAGAGATGTTTTGCCTGTTCCTGATGCCGCAGAAACGACAAACAATAGACCCGACATGATATTTTTCCTGATATGATAAAATA
>CAZKJI010000310.1:0-1791 GCA_964553005.1 uncultured Acinetobacter sp.
ATACTAATTTGAGTGATATCGACTTCAAGTACATCAGCAATACTTTGGCGCATTTCTAAATTATGTTTTGCGAGCTTTGGACGTTCACATGCAACTGTGATATCAGCATTATTTAAATGATAACCACGATCCAGAATCAACTGATACACATGCTTAAGCAATACACGACTATCTGCACCCTTATATTCTGGGTCAGTGTCAGGAAAATGTTGTCCAATATCGCCTAAAGCCAATGCACCCAACAATGCATCACACAGCGCATGCAGCACCACGTCACCATCAGAATGGGCTTTTAAACCATGCGTATGCGGAATTTTAATCCCAGCTAAAGTAATGAAATTGCCTTCTTCAAAAGCATGTACATCAATTCCTTGTCCAATACGAATTTGAGCAACCATATGATTTTCCTTTTACAATATACTGAACAAATCTTGTATTCAGGCTTTCTATTTCGCTATAGTACATTGAGCAAATTAGACTGAAAGTATGCGTCATTATGCTGTTGAATACGGTAATAAATCAATTAAAGAACATTGGTTACATCATCACATTGAGTTGTTTTTGCTCAACATTTACATTTGCGAAATCAATCGATTGCTCAGATCATACATTTGACCTTAAAAAGATCTGTTCCAGCCAATATGATGAACAACGCATTAAGCTTAATAATAAGTTTTTAACCGCTTATCTTGTGACTGATGCTCCAGTTCAACTACTACATGACACACAAAAACTTTGGCTTAATCAAATCCAACAGTGCAAATCTAAAAATTGTTATCAGCAACAATTTGATGTTCGTTTAGATGATTTAAACTTTTATACTTCAATGAATCAGACGCTTACACAACACTATTTAAAATTTGAACATGGTGATTTAGCCAAACAACCTGTTCACATTCAGATTCATCAACTGGATAAAGATAAGTTAAAAATCGAAGGAATTGCTTATCGTAATCCCAATAATCGTGTGGAGACTCAAACTTTATCTCTACTTGCCTACACGACTCCCGAGCAAAAGAATCTGATTATTGATAATGAAAAAAAGTGCCAGTACCAATTTGACTTTCAAAAAGCCTTATTAATTATAAAAAGTGAGCAAAAAGGTTGTGAACGTTTTACAGGAATATATCGTTTGTATGATTAATTAATAAATGCAATATAAGCCGATGTTTTCACATCGGCTTTTTATATTTAACTTGGGAATTTTTGCGCAATTTCCTCGCTAATCAGTAGCGCTGTTGCGGCAGATAAAGTCCAGCCTAAATGCCCATGCCCAGTATTGTAAAATACTCGCGCATGTTTCCCCTGTTTCACCACAGGCAACATATTTGGCATCATCGGACGTAAGCCCGCCCATGGTACAGCGTGCTCAGTTGAAATATCAAAATTTTGGTTAACCCAATTAATTAAAGGTTGGATTCGATCTGCTCGAATATCCCGATTGTAACCATTAAACTCCGCTGTACCAGCTACACGGAAACGATCCACGCCTAATCTTGAGGTTACAATCTTTGCACTTTCATCTAGCAAGCTGACCCAAGGCGCATTTTTTACACTTCGCTCATCTTTAAGCTGAACTGTAATTGAATATCCTTTTACAGGATAGACATTGACAGTATCACCAAGCATATCGGCTAATTGGTAACTTCCAACGCCACCACACACAACGATTAAGTCTGCTTCCATTATGGTCTGCTCATCTGCTTTTGAGTTCATATTCTCAGAACTCTTTTTACAGCTTAGGACTTACGCATAAAAGTAAAAAAATAATGCACTATAGCCCAGAAAATA
>CAZKJI010000311.1:0-1787 GCA_964553005.1 uncultured Acinetobacter sp.
TGGAATGATGACCAAATTTTTGACGAGTTGCTGGCTGCCGTTCCAAATAATAAAATTACGCCGCATACACCGTTTACGCAAGATGTTACAGCACATTCAACCTTTCACGATCCAGTGGAGGAGGTTGATTTTGAAACAGATATAGAGGCCTTGATCGCAGAATCTACCTTACAAACAACTGTAGCTCAGTCACATACATCTTCAATTCAGGATTCTGTTCAGGAAGAGAGGCAGAGTTCCACACATGAAGAGCTAGATGAGTTTAACGATCTTCTTGTTGATGAAGAACAGGAAAATATCAGACCTCAAGCTGCAAGTTATGCCCAGTCCTCTGCCTTTGTACAAGCGCCAATTAAAATTGCCACACCCAAAGAGACACTTTCCAAAGAAGCCTTTATTGAGGCTTGGCAGGAAACAGCAGGTAAGGCTGAACCCGATGCAGACCTTGATGTTGAAGATGATTTTGATCTGGATGCGCCATTAACCGATTCCTTTGGTCGTCCAATGTCGCGTGCCATGCAGGTGGCGCAGAAACGCCGTGACCTGCCTACTTTACCAGGTTTGGAATTGCTGGATGATGTTGATCCAAATAAGAAAGTAAACTTTACTGCTGAACAATTAGCCCGACTTTCAGAGCTTCTTGAAATAAAGTTACAAGAATTTAACGTCAAGGCTCAGGTGGTGGAAGCTCAGCCAGGTCCAGTGGTGACACGTTTTGAACTTGATCTTGCACCGGGCGTAAAGGCTTCCAAAGTGACCAATATTTCGCGTGACTTGGCACGTTCAATGTCAATGGCATCGGTACGTGTGGTTGAGGTGATTCCAGGGAAACCTTACATTGGTATTGAAGTGCCAAATAGTTCCCGTGAGATGGTACGTTTGATTGAGTTACTGGAAACCCCAAGCTATCGTGATCCGAATAACTTAATTAGTATGGCGATGGGTAAGGACATTTCAGGCAATCCTGTATTAACTGACTTGGCGAAAGCACCGCATATGTTGGTTGCAGGGACAACAGGTTCGGGTAAATCGGTTGCGGTCAACTCAATGATCCTTTCGATGTTGCTGAAATATACGCCTGATCAGTTACGTTTAATTTTGATTGACCCGAAACAGCTTGAATTGGCAAATTATAATGATATTCCACACTTATTAACGCCTGTTGTCACCGACATGAAAGATGCAGTGAGTGCACTCAACTGGTGTGTGAATGAAATGGAACGCCGTTACAAACTGATGTCATTCCTAAAAATCCGTAAACTCAGCGACTACAACCGTAAGGTAGAAGAGGCGATTGCCAATCGTGATGATCTGATTGACCCAACATGGAAAGCAAGTGATTCGGTGGTGGGTGAGCGAGCGCCGCGATTGACCCCACTCCCTTCGATTGTCATCGTTGCCGATGAGTTTGCCGATATGATCATGCAGGTTGGTAAAAAAGCTGAAGAGATGATTACCCGTTTGGCACAGAAATCCCGTGCGGCAGGTATTCATTTATTACTTGCGACACAGCGACCATCTGTAGACGTGATTACAGGTTTGATTAAGGCGAATATCCCAACCCGTGTGGCACTGCGTGTCAACAGTAAAATTGACTCGCGTACCATTCTGGATGCAGGTGGAGCAGAGGACCTCCTTGGTCATGGTGACATGCTGTTCCTTGGACCTGGGAAGATTGAACCTGAGCGTGTACATGGTGCATTTATCAGTGATGATGAGGTCAACCGTATCTGTGATGCATGGCGTGAACGTGGGGAACCTGATTACGTGGATGAAATCCTGACTCC
>CAZKJI010000312.1:0-1784 GCA_964553005.1 uncultured Acinetobacter sp.
AGTCGTATCTCTTTTCGCAAACGAGTGAAAAGGTTGCTAATGATTATGCTGTCTCCATCTAAGACTTCATTTATTTGCCAATGGGTTTCCACTAAATAGGGTGCTTTTGCGTTGTATTGCATTGATTTTCAGTATTTTAAGTTATTGTAAATCAAAGATAATGAATGATATTTGAGTATAAAATTTCACTTAAATATTAACTTCTAAAATCTTTACAAAATGGCTAGACAGAAAGGCGTTTTAAAGTATGTGGGAACTCTTGGAGATGTTCGCCACTTTAAAATTAAAGGACAAGAAGGGTACTTTGCCGGAATGGTAGGTGGACCTTCAGGGGAGCAAGTTTTATCAGCTCCAGAATTTGAAAGAACTCGTGAGAACATGAACGAGTTTGGTGCTTGTGCTAAAGCAGGAAAATCCGTTAGAACTGGTTTATCACAAATCGTGAAGCAAATGTCTGATACGCAAGTAGCAGGGCGTTTAACAGCTATCATGAAGAAAATCAATTTGGAAGACCAAACCGAAGCCAGAGGGTATCGCAAAATTGAGATTACCACTCAAAGAAATTACTTGGTAGGTTTTGAGTTTGACAAAAACACTTCCTTAAATGGTATTTTCAATGCTCCTTACAGTGTTACGCATGACCCAGCAAGAAACACTGCTGATTTTGTAATTCCTGCGTTTAATCCAGCGAATTTGATTAATGCTCCTGCAGGTGCTACTCACTTTAGATTGATTCACACGCTTTCTGTTGTGAGTGACTTTGCTTACAATGCTGTAACGAATAGTTATGATCCTATTGACACAGCTCAAAATGAAGTGAGTGATGTTCAATTTAGTGGTTTCTTAGACTTGTATGCTCCTGCAACTGCAACTACCATTACAGCAACTTTGCCAAATGGTATCACTCCATCAACAGATGTTACCGTTCTTCAAGGTATTGGAATTGAGTTCTACCAACAAGTAGGTTCAAACTATTACTTATTTGCAAGTGGAAACTGCTTGAAAATTGAGGACGCATTTTAAGAATCCTACTTACAAATCCCTCAGCAACTCTGGGGGATTTTTTGTTTTAACTTACTAATTCAATTCCCATGGAAACAAAAATCATTCGCGTAGCACAGGGCAAACAAAGTACATTAAGCCAATTATATATCAACGGAGTATTTCAATGTTATTTACTTGAGGATAAAATACGAACAGAAAAAATCAAGGAACATACTGCCATACCTACTGGAACCTATTCATTACAGCTTAATACTTGGGGTGCAAAAAATGTCAACTACAAAAAAGCATTTGGAAAAGTTCACCAAGGTATGATTGAAATTACAGGTTTACCAAATTTCAGTTATGTGTATATCCATACAGGAAATACGATTGAAGATACCGCAGGATGTCCGCTTTGTGGATTTGGGTTCCAACTTATCCAGGGCGATTACCGAGTTACGCAAAGTGTTATGGCTTACCAAATGATTTATCCTAAGCTAGTTGCATTAGCAAAGAACAAAGCAAACAAGATTAGTATCGAAAACAATTTCCAATTTTAAACTTGTAATGCCATGGAACAAGCTCCACAATTAATGGTACTTTTTGGAAGTTTAATAAGCTTATTATTATCGGTTGTAGCCTATTTTATCAAACAATTGCACACAGATTTCAAGAGAATGGAAAAAGACCTTGTTGAAGTAAAAACCATGGCATTATTAATCAAAACCGAGTTTAAAAGTAGTAGTGATTTACTGAACCAAAAAGTAGATTATTTAGAACACCGAGTACAAAAATTAGAA
>CAZKJI010000313.1:0-1762 GCA_964553005.1 uncultured Acinetobacter sp.
ATTATGTATTTGAATAATTCAGGATTTTAGCTTTTGCATAATTTTCGCTAAAATAAGCAAAATACTATAGGAAATCTTTATGCAATATCGTTGCCCTAAATGCCAAAGCGTGAAAATTATGCCTGTCAGTCAGGGTGCAAACAGCCCTCGTCCCAATGTGCCAAAAAGCCTGGTGCTTCTCGTTCCCGCCATTTTTATTTTACTGGTTTTGGTGCTGATCAGTGTTGGGATGTGGATTTTTGGTAATGGTGCAGGACAAACACTGCAAATCGCAACCGTTGCAGTATTTGGTGTTTGTGTGATTGCAGGTGTTCTGTTCTGGCGCGACCTGCCAGATTTTAAAATCTCCATGCAGGCTTTTATGCAGGCACAAAAGCACTGGAAATGCCGTGACTGCAATCATGAATGGCAGAATTAACCACGCAAAATTCATAGGCTTCACATCAGCTTAATGCTGATGTGAATGACCATGTTCATCATCTTCATCATGTTGATGCGTATGCTGGCAATTCATTTCTGCATCATCCTCAATTTGCAAGGTCACCTCGGCAATCCCATGTTCATGCGATAACATTTCAATCGCAGCACGATGTAGTTGATTACGATCAACATTGGGTGCAAACAAATGTACGGTAAGATGAATATTCTTCGATGTAATTGCCCAAACCTTCAATTGATGGATACTTTCAACACCATCTAAAGCCAATAGATCAGTGCGTAACTTTTCAATATCAACCTCTTCAGGTACACCCTCTAATAAAATATTGATACTTTGTCTGAGCAAAATCCATGTTCTTGGTAAGACCCAAAAACCGATCGCGACCGCAATAATGGTATCGACCCAATACCAATTGGTGTAATAGATAATCACAGCACCAATAATCACACCGACAGAACCTAATGCATCACTCAGCACTTCTAAATAAGCACCTTTCATGTTCAAACTTTCAGTCGCACTGGACATCAAAATTTTCATTGAAATCAAATTAATGATGAGTCCTATTGATGCGACCACCAACATGCCTGTACTTTGAATTTCGGGCGGTTGGGTAAAACGTTGATAGGCTTCGTAAAGAATATACATCGCCACAAAAAATAGCATAGATGCATTAAATAATGCCGCCAGAATTTCAAAACGCTGATAACCAAACGTCCGTTTGTTGTCTGCTGGGCGTTTGGCGATTTGAATCGCTGCCAAAGCAATTGCCAGTGCTGCCGCATCGGTAAACATATGTGCAGCATCAGACAGCAAGGCCAGACTTTGTGTAATTAAACCTGCAATCACTTCAATGATTAAAAATGTCATGGTCAGCATTAAGGCAATGGTGAGTTTTCTGGCATTGCCTTCGGTCACAACAGCATGACTATGGTCATGCCCTTGATGTCCACTCATGTTGGACTCCTTATAATTTTTAAGTCAAACTTGTTTTTAATTACACTATCTCAAATCATTAATGAATATAATTTATCAAGTGCAAATAATTGTCCTAAAATCTTTCGATCTTATATCTCTACTCTAGTACACATTTACTATCGTGGAGGCGGCATGGATGCCGCCCGTTGGACAGGGGTTACAGGGATGTATCCTCTGTCCAACAAAAGATTTTTGTTACTTTTCATCTTTGAAAAGTAAGGCAAAACTTTATACACACCACATTCAGAATTTCGATGACTTATGAAATATTGCTAGACTGAACAGCAGCTTTCTCATTCATCCAACGATAGACCACAGGCAAAATCAGCAATGTCAGTAAAGTGGAAG
>CAZKJI010000314.1:0-1756 GCA_964553005.1 uncultured Acinetobacter sp.
GATTAATACTGGAAGTGCACTACGCTGACGAATTTGTCTCAATACCTGCATACCATCCATCATAGGCAAACTCAAATCAAGCAAAACCAAATCAAAATTATGCTTTGCTAATAAGGATAGCCCATCTACGCCATTATTGACCCACTCTACCTCGAATTGATGGTAGCGCAACAGAGTCAATGTTGACTCTGCAATCATAAAATCATCTTCGATCATCAAGATTTTGGTCATGACTTTATCTCACCTTATGGGTTAGAACATGTCGCTAACATGTCATTTTTAGGGTCAATCACCTTAGTTTTGACATCAAGTAAACTTAACATCGTTGGAAACAAATTGTCTTGACTCAATTCACTCTTATTTTGCTTCGCTAAACATTTCATTTGTTCTGGAGCTTGTTTTTTCCAAAGATCAGAGAACCACATAAACATTGGAACATGGGTTTGTTGAGTCGGGGCAATTGCATATGGCGCTCCATGTAAATACATGCCACTTTCACCTGTTGATTCACCGTGATCCGATAAATACCACAAGCCTGCTTCGTGCTGTGTTTGACCTTTTAACGTTTCAATCAATGAGTCCAAAACATAATCCGTATAAAGCAAGGTATTATCATAACTATTCACAAGTGAATCACGCGAACAACCTTGAATCGCATTGGTATCACAGGTTGGTTTAAAAACTTTAAATTCTGCTGGAATACGTTTGTAATAGGCTGGACCATGACTACCCATTTGATGTAGTACCACTAAGCGTGGACGCGTATCATCTTTAGGAATTGTTGCAAGATAAGCTTTCAGGCTATCAATTAAAATATCATCAAAACACTCTTCATCTTTACACCATTTCTTTTGAATTGGCTCTGGAATCTTAAATTGTTCAACTCGATCACAAGTTCCCTTACAACCAGAATTATTATCAATCCATGTCACTTGATAACCTGCACGTTTTGCAATATCGAGTAGACCTTCACGATGGCTTGCAAGTCGTTCATCATATTCTTTACGTGGCATACCTGAGAACATGCATGGTACGGAAACAGCTGTCGCTGTACCACAAGAACTCACTTGAGCAAAATTAATTAAATCCTGTTTCGCAAGCTTCGGATTGGTATTCTTAGCGTAACCATTCAAAGAAAAGTTTTCTGCACGTGCCGTCTCACCCACCACTAAAACCATCAATTTAGGTAAAGCAGCAACATTCGCTTTCTGCATTGATGCATCTTCACCATAAGTCACTAACGGTAAATTTTCTTTAGGTGCTTTCTTCTTATAATATGAAGCAAATGAAGCAATCATATTTTGCGGTGAGATCATTCCCTTCAAATCACGGTGTTCACGGAATATCGCTGCAAAATCAACGTAAAAAACAAACAATAATCCACCAACCAAAGCCAATGAAACAATTGAAGCAATCACTTTTTTTACAATTTGACGCAGCATTGGTTCAGGCTTTAACTTCACCATCAAAATTGCAATGATGGGAAGTACTGTCATTCCTAATGTCCATACAACTAAATGCCAAGACCATGTATCACGTGCTTCAGCAACATCAGTTTGCATTAAATTTTGCACTTGCTCTGATGTAATTAAAACACCAAGCGTATTCACAGCATATGAAGCAAAGCCACCAATAAAAACTAAAACAATCGCTATTGGTTTTGCTGTCCATTTCCAGTTAAAAAGCTGAAAAATAAAATGATAAGCTGCAACAACGACTATAACGGATGCTGCGACAAACATTCCCGCTTTTATCC
>CAZKJI010000315.1:0-1751 GCA_964553005.1 uncultured Acinetobacter sp.
AGCGAAGAAGAATATCAACGTCTGATCGACTTGATGATCGCTAACGGCACCATGCAAAAACTTAACCAAGAAAAACATCCTGGTTCTTATCTTGCAAATTCTGACCCTTCTGACGTTGCTCGTGTTGAAGATCGCACTTATATCTGCTCTCAAAACAAGGAAGACGCTGGCGCAACCAACAACTGGGTTGATCCTGCGGAAATGCGTGCAAAATTAAATGGATTATTTGACGGTGCAATGGAAGGCCGTACCATGTATGTGGTTCCGTTCTCAATGGGACCTTTAGGCAGCCATATTGCCCACATTGGTATTGAATTAACAGACTCACCTTACGTTGCGGTTAGCATGACCAAAATGGCGCGTATGGGTAAGGCAGTTTATGATGTGTTGGGCACAGATGGCGAGTTTATCCCATGTGTACACACTGTTGCAGCACCATTAAAAGATGGCCAGAAAGACGTTGCCTGGCCTTGCAACCCTGAAAAATATATCGTGCATTATCCAGAAACCCGTGAAATCTGGTCTTATGGTTCAGGTTACGGCGGTAATGCATTATTGGGCAAAAAATGCCTTGCATTACGTATCGCATCAGTCATGGGCCGTGAACAAGGCTGGCTGGCTGAACACATGCTGATTTTAGGCGTGACCAATCCACAGGGCGAAAAACATTACATCGCGGCGGCGTTCCCATCTGCATGTGGTAAAACCAACTTTGCAATGTTGATTCCACCAGCAGGTTATGAAGGCTGGAAGATTGAAACTGTAGGTGACGATATTGCATGGATCAAGCCAGGTGAAGATGGTCGCCTATATGCAATCAACCCAGAAGCGGGTTTCTTCGGTGTTGCGCCAGGTACAAACACCAAGACGAACCCGAACTGTATGGCTACCCTGCATAAAGACGTGATCTATACCAACGTTGCTGTAACTAACAACGGTGAAATCTGGTGGGAAGGTCTTTCTAAAGAAGTTCCAGCGAACTTAACCAACTGGAAAGGTCAGCCGCATACAGGAGCAGATAAGGCGGCGCATCCAAACGCTCGTTTCACCGTTGCTGCTGGTCAATGTCCATCTATTGACGCTGACTGGGAAAATCCAGCAGGTGTTCCAATTTCTGCGTTCATCTTCGGTGGTCGCCGTGCGGACACTGTGCCTTTAGTATCTGAAGCTTTTGACTGGGTTGATGGCGTTTATAAAGCTGCAACAATGGGTTCAGAAACAACTGCTGCTGCTGTTGGTCAACAAGGTATTGTTCGCCGTGACCCATTTGCAATGCTTCCTTTCGCTGGTTATAACATGGCTGATTACTTTGGCCACTGGTTACAACTTGGTCAAGAAGTGGGCGCTAAAGCAGAAGCTGCTGGTAACAAATTACCAAAAATCTTCAATGTAAACTGGTTCCGCCGTGATGCTGAAGGCAATTTCGTATGGCCTGGTTTCGGTCAAAACATGCGTGTTCTTGAGTGGATTATTGACCGTTGCGAAGGTCGTGCAGAAGCGACTGAAACACCAATCGGTTATGTTCCAACTTACGAACAGTTGAACTGGACTGGTATCGATTTCTCTAAAGAGCAATTCGATACAGTAACCACTCAGGACAAAGACCAATGGATCAAGGAACTTGAAAGCCATACTGAGTTATTTACCAAACTTGGTGATCGCCTACCTCAAGCCCTTAAAGATCGTCAGGCTGAATTATTAAACGCGGTTAAATCTGCATAATTCCCCTTGATTTCCCTCTTTCATAAAGA
>CAZKJI010000316.1:0-1718 GCA_964553005.1 uncultured Acinetobacter sp.
GTCGCACCACGAACAACCTGATCAGATTTACGTGGATCAACACCAAGGTTTACAGCGATATCTAAAGATTCTTTAAACTTCGCAGCTGGAAGGCTGTTAAGAACTTGTACTGCTTCTTCCAAAGTATAAACTTTGTTTGCTTCTACAGCAGCAGCAATGGCTTTTTGACGTTTAGTTAACTTTGCCATGTCTTATAGCTCCACTTCCAAGCCCATAGAACGTGCAGAACCAGCAATGGTACGCACACGAGCGTCTAAATCAGCACCAGTTAAATCTGGTTCTTTAGTAGTCGCAATCTCTTCTAATTGAGCACGAGTCAACTTACCAACTTTAGTTTTGTTAGGTACAGAAGAACCCTTTTGAATACCAGCAGCTTTCTTAAGAAGAATAGATGCAGGTGGAGTTTTCATGATGAAAGTGAACGACTTATCGTTGTACACAGTAATCACGACAGGAATTGGCAAACCAACTTCAAGTTTTTGTGTAGCAGCATTGAATTCTTTACAGAATGCCATGATGTTTACACCACGTTGACCTAAAGCAGGACCAATTGGTGGAGATGGATTTGCTTTACCAGCTGGAACTTGCAGCTTGATATAGCCGTCAATCTTCTTAGCCATTGAAAATTACCTCTGGGTACAAACGCCGTCAGGCTCCCCAAAAAATTAAACAACACCGAAGTGTTAGAACAACAATGCCCGATCAAATCGGGCGCTGACCAACCAACTCAAATTAAATCGTTTTTTCGACTTGTCGAAACTCGAGTTCAACTTGCGTTGGTCGATTAAATACATTAATCGTCAACGTTAAACGTGACTTTTCGTATTGCACTTCCTCCACGACCCCTTTAAAGTCAGTGAACGGACCATCAACTACGAGTAATTCTTCACCAGGCTCAAACATTGTCTTAGGACGAGGTGCTTCACCTGTATTACGTACACGCGCAAGAATTGCATCAGCTTCACGTTGAGAAATTGGCGCTGGTTTTTCTGGTGTGCCACCAATAAAACCTAGAACCTTTGGACACTCTTTAACGATGTGCCAAGTATCATCATTCATTTCCATTTCGACTAATACATAGCCAGGAAAAAATTTACGCTCAGACTTACGCTTCTTACCATCCTTCATTTCCACTACTTCTTCAGTAGGGACAAGGACTTCACCAAAACTATCAGCAACAGTGCTGCGCTGGATTCGGTCATTAAGTGAACGCATCACTTGTTTTTCAAAACCTGAATAGGCATGAATAATATACCAACGTTTCATCGCACTCTTACCCGATAATTAACTTAATAAACCAACCTAACCCATAATCAAAGCACCACAACACTAGAGATGCAATAATTACTACCAAGAGCACCTGCCACGAAGTGGTGATCGTCTCTTGTTTTGTTGGCCAGGTCACTCGACGCAGTTCAATTCGCGCATCTTGCAACAAACGCACAAAGCCTTTGCCTTGATGGGTGGCGTATAATAAACCTAAAGCAACGACGACACAAGCCAAAATTATCCCGACACGTACCCAAATGTCATTTGCTGGCGCCCAGTAGGCAGGTAAATGCTGATTCACCAATGCTGAACCGATCAATAAGGCAATCGCAATTAACCACAAGACAGCATCAAGTGGAGAACCTGAACCAACAATTTCCGCAGCATTATTTCTTTGAGGGATTGGCGCGTCGCTTAATGCGTCACGCGATTTATCATTCGACATTTTT
>CAZKJI010000317.1:0-1717 GCA_964553005.1 uncultured Acinetobacter sp.
GCTGGCCAACAATTTTCTGTCATAAACTTGAGACCGATGAAAATGGCATGATTACCGCGTATAAATTGCGTCAGCCAGACCAAAAGCGTCAAGCGGTTAAAGCCTTACACGGTTTAAACTTTCGTGTGATTGCAGCAGGAGATTCCTATAACGATACCACCATGTTGGGTGAAGCCGATCATGGTTTCTTGTTTGATGCACCTGCAAACGTGATTGCTGAATTTCCACAGTTCCCACCGTTACATGGCTATGAAGCGTTGAAACAGGCGATTCGTTCGGTATCGCAACGTAATATTCCTGAATAGATCTCTTGCAAAACCCCCTATAGTTCCCCCTTGAGAAGGGGGAAAACAAAGGGGTTGTAAATATTTTTACAAGAGGTCTAATAATTTTAAATTTTTGAGCACTAAAAAAGGCGAGTCATGAATGACTCGCCTTTTTTATAGATTGGGGTTGGCTTAGAAGCGGTAGCCCAATTTTAAACCATAAGCGATAGCGTTGTTGTCTTCAAATTCAGCAACATAGTTTGGAGTGTCAAATTGAGAAGCAGCTTGAGCTTTGGCATCACCTAACCAGAAGTATTTTACGCCACCAGCAATAAAGGTCGCAGGGGTAGGGCTGTATTGAACACCAACACCTAAGTTCCAGTAACCTTCGGTAGGACCTAAGGTTGATACAGGGTTACCTGCACCAGAGTCCCAACCTACAGAGACATTACCTGCCCATTTGTCAGTCACTTTGCGACCAACACCAGCGTTTACAGACCATTGGTCATCAGTATATGCAACAAGAGCAAATTCAGGTTTACCTGTTGATGCTTGTACAGCAGGATTTTTGCTTGCTGTAGTAAATTTATCAGGCTGGATTGAGAAATCCTTCCAATTTACCCAGCGAATGTTAGCAAAGGCAACTGTGTCCGCCATAATACCGCTTTGCAAGTCAAGATTAACCGACTGTGGGGTTGTAATAGTGGTTTCTTTAGATGGAACTGCATTTAATCCAGCAAAAAGGCTTGGTGCATTGAAGGTTTCATTCCAAAGAGTTGAGTGGTCAATTTCAGAACGATAGGTTACAGATGCTTTAAGCGCAATATCAGGGATTTGATATGCGGCACCTGCTAACCAACCTAAATCGCCCGTTTCTTTAATGTCTGCATTATAAGAACCAAAAGTTCCACTACCACCGTAAGCAGTACCACGCAGTTGAACATTACCTTTTATGGTTTGATAAACAGGACCAGCATAAAAGTTTAAATTTTTATTTGGTTGAAAACCAAGAATCATAGAAAGGTTCTGAGTTTCAACTTCTACAGAAGTTCCTTGAGTGCCATTATGAAATGCACCTTGTCCTTGAAGTGCAGCAGCGGCACCAGGAAGCGCAGCAGGTAATTTTGCTGTATCAGTTGAATAGGTTGCTTTTGCTCCAAATGGTTGATCATAAATCAAACCAAATGAAAGTTGGTCAGCAAGTTGTAATTTTAGTGCTGCATGAGCAAACTGATAAGAATCAGCCATTTCACCAACACTAGTATTGGAGAGTAATGGTAGCGCAGCATTCGGGTAATTGGCTTTAGTTGTTCCTGAAACATCTGCATCTAGAACCGAAAGACCAGCTTCAAAATAGTTACCTGGTTGAAAAAAAGCAGACATAGATTGACCTGAGCGATCCAATGCTGCTGCAAAAGCTCCAGTTGCAGGTAGCGTCGCTAAGATCATGG
>CAZKJI010000318.1:0-1708 GCA_964553005.1 uncultured Acinetobacter sp.
CTTCACCCGACAGGCGTTGTTGCTTTGCCTCATCTGGATAGTAACGATTGCCATATAACTCAACTTTTTGACGGAACTTATCCAGATAAGCTGCTGACGCATCTTGTTTTGCCTGAATCCCATCTACTGTTTTAATACGCTGTTTACGACTAAAATTTTGCTGACGTTGTAAATATTGTGCTTCCAAACTCGCAACCATCGCGGCTTTGGCTTGAAATTGACTCTGTAACTCATCTAAGGTTTTTTTACGTTCAGTTTGCTCTACTTGCTTCTGCCAGCTTAAAACCGTCATGAGCACTTTTTCTTCAAATTTTAATTCTCGTTTTTGCTGGACTTTCTCTAAACTTTCGAGCTCTGACTCTCCTGTTGTCGCATCTGCTTCCATCGGAGCTGGCATATCACTCGACATACGATGTGCTTCACGAAAGTCACCTGAACCTTTTTGATCAGCTTGCGCCAAGAAATCGGCATCTTTGACTTTTTCTTGACTTGTACGAACCGTAACTGCGATTTCTTTGGTTGATGTATCGGTCGGTGATGGCATTGCAAATTTTATGGACAGGGTTACTCCATGCAAACATGCTGCAAAAACAATTGCCCCCAAAAATACAGGGTCTTTCCACCAGTGCAATAGCGAGCTGGTTTGAAAATTTAATTTCTTCAACATGCGTTTCAAGCGACAAAAATGTCTCATCCCCAACGGTAGTTACCGTATAAAAACCAAACTGATATTCAAAATTTAAAAAAAAATGTGATCCACTTATAGCCACAGTGTTTCCATGCCATCATTTTATGAAAATGTAGCAATTAATTTTGCTACACTGCAAGTTAGAAATTTATTTTTATTTTTTTAGTTATGATAAAGATGGTGGCATTGCATTAAAAACAATTCACTTTCTGGAACAACTTTTATGCAAACGCTCATTTCATCCGTTACTAAACGTCTACTTAAAGTTTACCAAAAAGCAGAAGAATTTATTGAAGAAGAAAGAGAGTTTTCG
The DNA here is from genome assembly GCA_964553005.1 of uncultured Acinetobacter sp. GTDB lineage: Bacteria > Pseudomonadota > Gammaproteobacteria > Pseudomonadales > Moraxellaceae > Acinetobacter. The sequence continues at coordinate 1,002 of CAZKJI010000318.1, forward strand.
TTATCGCAAGTATTCGTCAATGCGACAATGGAACGTTATGTCACGGAAAATGTCGGGATTATGCAAGACCTGCATGCTGACCTGTATGATGGCTGGCTACGCCTATATACCACTCTGGATGTGAAAGGCCTACACACAACCTTATCTGTCGACTTAAAATTGATTCAGATGGAAATGAATCAAGATGTACAGTTAATGGTGTTTGAACAAATCAGCAACACTCAGGTGATTGAGGCGAGATTTAAAAATATTTTCCAAAAATGGGGATTTTATATTGCGATTTGGTATTACCAAAAATTTCGTGATGAAGATCCTCTAGGAAAAATCTTAGAACATTTTGAAGTTGTTTCAGTCAAAGATGAATTGCTTTATTTAGATTTAAATCGCTGGTTTAAAAAGAAACCGAGTATTATTGAAACGCTGAGCAAAGTTCACGTAAACCGCGCCAGAGTCCGTCCAGCCGAACTGATTGTTTGGGGGAACGTCAATTTGGCTGCCATTTTGTATCCGCCAAATGAAGATGACTTTGATGAAGAAGGATTAGATGACACAGAAGTTACGCCAATTCAGCAAAAAGACACTAGAAAATAATCGTATTGAATAGGGTGGTATGAATTTCAGATTTATGCCACTTACTCAAATACCATCGTGATTTATACGAAAAATTAACAAGCATTGAGTAAAAAACCTGATTTTTTCTTCATAAT
>CAZKJI010000319.1:0-1700 GCA_964553005.1 uncultured Acinetobacter sp.
AAACCCAATTGTTGCAACAATTGAGGAGTCTGTAATTTATCGAGCTCAGCAGCCTGAATTTGTTGAAATTGCACAGGCATGTTGATATCCCCCTGCGACATCCGAGTCGGTTGGTCAATCCATTCAGCCCACGCATGATCTTGATCCACCAAAAATTGAACGGCCTCCTCCCATGAGGAAAATAAGCTTTGCCAAGCCTCAGGTAAACGTTTCTGCGTGGTGATGTGTATATCACTGCTAAAAGAATAATCTTCATCCATGCGAATACGAGTATGAATCGCGTTTCCATCTCGTTGATGCTGAAAATTTGGCGCATATTGCGCAGGCATCACATCACTGGCGAGGCGACCACCGATCACATACAGAGCTTGATCAACGATCACTTGTTCAAAGATTACGGTCTTGGGCTTTGATTCATCTAAATAAAAGCGCCAATTACTCTGCCGAGGTGAAGGCATTAGCTGGCGTAGTTTTCCAAGGAAATTAAAGCCAAAATGCTGGTGCTGATAAGTTAAAATAGTAAAGATGGTTTTGCCCTGCTTTTCCCATAAAATAACAGGATCTGGATAACGCTGGCGAACTTGCTCAGCATCCACCAACCAAGACAAATAAACCACATTGCTCACCTGACTTTGTAAACGCATAAAAGGAAGTATGCGCATCACCATACGACGGAGTTGCAAGACAAAACGACAGCTTAATATCGGCGCGAAAAATCGCAATGTAGACCATGGTGAGGACCACTTTAAACGGTGTCTATTCATTATTATTCAAAAGATTGATGCTCGCTTTGAGCATAAACTGCCAAGATTACAACGTCCAGTTCAAATACGATGCTGTATTTAAATGTTATGATGCGGGCATTACTTCACCAAATATGGAATTTTGAAATGGCTCAAAGCTTATTGGCACAACTTAAAGATGGTTCAGCAAAGTTTGCAGACGTATTGGCATTTATTGAAGCGCGTTATCAACATACGCCAACAGCCTTTCAAAATGGCGCACAATCAAATGCTGAAACCGAAAACCAAGGCAGCGCAAAAGTACTCAGCTTTGCTCAAATCGAAGGCTTAAATCAAGCGGATACGCTCAGTTTATTTGCGGAACATTATGCATCTGTATTGGCGACACCTGAAGCAAGCGACCACCAGAATATTCGCCAGTTTATGCAGAATGGCTGGGATGGTGTGAAGTTTGAGGGTGAGGCCTTGACAGCAAAGTAATAAAAACAGGAGGTGCTAAAGCCTCCTGTCTTTTTTAATCTATTCTATTTTAAGGTCTTTCCAGTTTGCGTAGCTCAGTGGTTAAACTATAAAAATCTCCACCCATTTTGCCTACACTATCCAGTTGCTGCTGGTTGATCATGGTCCCATTCCAAAGACGGTCATCGACATAAATAGACTTTACATCCAATAAGGCAACCGTTCCACCTGATGGCAGGCTACTCAATTGAATCACTTCCCTTAAATGACATTCATAACGGATGGGAGAGTCTTTCACTGCCAATGGTTCAACACTATTGCTCACACATGACTCAATCTCAGCAAAATCAAACTCACTCTGCTCAGACGGAAGCAAGGCACAGGATAAATTCATCTTTTGCATTAACTGGGAATTCACAATGTGTACCACACATTCTCTGGTCGCAATTAAATTTCTCAAGGTGTCCTTACCCTGACCACTTTGTGGATTGACCTGTG
>CAZKJI010000320.1:0-1693 GCA_964553005.1 uncultured Acinetobacter sp.
ATACATATCTTCACGCGTACGACCATGTAAGGCTAAAGCTGAAATTCCTGATTCTTCAGCACGTTTTGCCACACGCAAAATATTTTCATGACCATTTAAAAATCCTAGTCGGGTTTTTAAAGTCACTGGCACATCCACGGCCGCAACCACCGCATCTAGAATTCGGGCTACTAAATCTTCATCTTGTAATAATGCTGAACCTGCCAACTTGTTACAAACCTTTTTGGCTGGACAACCCATATTGATATCAACGATTTGTGCACCGTTAGCGACTTGGTAACGAGCAGCTTCCGCAAGTTGCTCTGGGTCAGAACCCGCAATTTGTGCTGAAATTGGCGCAAGTTCGCCATCAAAATTTGCCCGATATAAACTTTTCTTACTCATACGTAAGGTTTTATCAGCCGTCATCATTTCACTTACGGCATGACCTGCACCAAAATATTTACATAGTGTCCGAAAGGGTCTATCTGTTACGCCTGCCATAGGTGCAACAATCAAATTATTTGACAGTTGATATGAACCGATATACATATATATTCTTACAAATTCTGAGCAACATAGTATACTTCATTCGCCCATTTGACTCATCTTTTTATGTGGTGTTGTTCTGATTATGAATAAATCATTCCCTACTCGTCCTTTATTAAAAATTATGGGCATCCTCACTGCATGTCTCAGCTTAACAGCTTGTGGAGATAAAGCATGGTGGTCTAATGGTAAAGAACCAGAAATGGAAGCAGAACAAATTAAGAAAGTGCTTCCCCCTCGTGTAAATGATCGTCAGTCATGGGCGCAAGATATTTTTGATATCATGCAACAACTCAGTATTCCTAAATCCAAGGAAAATGTGTGCAGTATTGTTGCTGTTGTAGATCAAGAATCCAACTTTGTTGCTGATCCAGCCGTCCCAGGACTTGGAGAAAAAGCAGTACAAGAAATTAATACTCGACTCAAAGAAAAATTTGAAGCAAAGTTGGGTGAAACCATCGGCGGAACAATTGCAGGCTATTTTGAGGACGTACTCAAAAATCAACCTTCTCCAGAAAATAATTACATGAGTCAAATGCGTAAAGTTAAAACGGAGCGCGAGCTGGATTTGCTCTACCGTGAGATTTTCGACTACATGTCAAAACATTATCATGTCAGTGCATTAACGGGTGCAGCGAAACTCGTTGGACAAGATATCGGGGAAAAAATGAATCCGATTACGACATTGGGTTCAATGCAGGTTCATATTAATTACGCCAAAGAACATAAACGCCAAAGTGGTAGTATTGCCGAATTGCGTAATGATCTATATACCCAATATGGGGGTTTATACTATGGTATTCATCGATTAATGGAATATCCTGCTGATTATGACAAAGCAATCTATCGCTTTGCAGACTACAATTCTGGTGTTTACTCAAGTCGAAATGCAGCGTTTCAAAGCATGTTAAATGCACTCACCAAGACTGAAATCAGTCTCGATGGTGATCTATTACTTTACAATAAAGATGGCGATGTGAAATCAAACCAAAGCCAAAGTGAAAAAGAGCTCATCGCTGTTTTTGCTCAAAATAATATTTTAGTGACACCACGCCAAATTCGTAATGATTTGAAAAAAGAGAAAGAGAAAAAATTTGAAGATACTCAAACTTATTTAACGTGAATTCGGTTTAAGTAGATTTTAATTCAATCGGTTTTAAAATCT
>CAZKJI010000321.1:0-1673 GCA_964553005.1 uncultured Acinetobacter sp.
CCACTCTTCTGTACGGTCTGGACGTTTATCTACAGTAATCCATTGCTGTAACAGTAAAGCCTGATCTATTTGTTTGAGTAAGTCGTAAGCTTGCTGCTCATTCAAGTCAGTAAAGCTGCGCCCTTCTTTCTCACGGTCTGTATCGCCATATTTAAAAGACATATAACACACACCATTTGGCTTTAATGCTTTAAATATGCGCGCCAGCACTTCAGTCAGGCGATCTCTTTCACAGTGCAAAAGAGAAGCACAAGCCCAAATCCCATCATACTTAGCTACTTCATTCAGCTCATAAAAACTTTGCTGACGTACCTCGATGCCTGTCAGCTCTCTCGCCTTTTCAACCAGCTCGGCAGAATAATCAATTGCCTCAACTTGATAGCCTTTTTTCTTAAATGCCAAAGTGTCCCGCCCCGAGCCACAGCCCAAATCCAGGATCAATGCCTGTTCGGGCAAATATCTTAGAAATGGTGCGTAAAGACTTTCCATCTCAACCTGATAGGTATTTTCAAAAAATGCTTGAGCATGTTGATTGTAATAATTTGATGTTTGATTCATTGTCTAAAAGCCAATATCTTATGTTAAAGAACATACTGATATTTCACTAGATAAGTCAAATGATCAGTCCTATGAATGAATCAAACTCTTATTTCACTGTATCCGGACAACTGAGATAGAAACCAAACTGGTTCTTGTAAATGGAAAAAATATGGGCTTCAGATTTCGCAAGAGTATTAAAATATTACCTGGATTAAAAATCAATCTGACGCATAAAGGCATCAGCAGTGCAAGCATTGGCAAACCTGGTGCTTCTTTAAATATTGGCAAAAAAGGCACCCGAACCAGCGTTGGTATTCCAGGCACAGGCCTATCCTATTCCAAGCACCAGCCCTATAAGAACAGAGTTGGCAACCAAAAAAATCCTACTCAGGAACAACAACCACTCTATACATCACATACTGAGAAACCCAAATCGAATGTCTGGATTTGGGTAATTTTTGGATTATTTTGTTTTATTGTCGGGGCTATTATTTTTTAGAATTAGCCGACCTTTGTACCCATAACATTTATTCCTCTAGGCAAAATTAAATTCACTCATTACTATGGACGGATGTTAAATACAATAAAGGCTGCCGCTGATGTCTGATCATGACAGTACTCTGGATTATGATGAAAATGATTTAATCGATTCTCCCTTGTCTCAAATTTTACAAAAGGATAATGAGCAAATTGAAGTTCTAATTTATCGATTACCCGGTAGTGATTGGACACTGGAAGTGGTAAACCAAAATGGTACTTCTACGGTATGGGATGAAACATTCCCGTCAGATCAGGAAGCTCTATCCGTTGCTTTAGATGGAATTAAAGCCGCAGGCGGTATTCAGGCCTTTTCAGAGCTCAGTGACCTTGAAGCAAAGAACAATATTTTTCCTGAATTCCTTACTCGCCATTAAAAATGAAGCTGCTGGCTTGGATCTGAGTCAGTATTTTCTGGATTCTTAGAACCTGTCGCGATGATAGGTTCACTTCAACCCAAACCCATCTAGTGTTGAAGGGTCAAAATTTTCATCAAACATAAACTCATCGACTCGCTCTTTTTTCAATGTCGCCAGGGCATAAAAGAAACATTTCTCACATAACTGCAATTCATATCTTTCCCCGTCATGCTTGGA
>CAZKJI010000322.1:0-1642 GCA_964553005.1 uncultured Acinetobacter sp.
CCAGCGATGGTGTTGCTTGATAGTATTATTCGTCGATTGCCAAATGTCATGTCTGACGAGCAATCTGCGATCCAAGATTCTTTTGTGGATGGTTTACTGGATTGTCCACAATATACCAAGCCAGACCATTTCGAGGGGTTAGACGTGCCTGAGGTACTGAAATCAGGACAGCATGCCAATATTGAGAAATGGCGTTTTTTACAGCGTTATCAACGAACTTTAGATCGTCGACCAGAGTTGGTGGAAAAAGTTGAGTTGACTAAACAGCAAAAAAAATGGCTTAAAAATTCGCAAGACTAAACTGTTAGAAGTTTGTGTTTGCAACAGACGAGAAGCTTTGCTTCGAGTTACTACTTAAACTGAGTTTAAGTTGAAAATAGGCTCTTTAGGGTAATTTTGCTTTAAAGGGAAAGTTAAACGAGCGATATGCGTTTTAGCCTCTATCCTCAGCGGTGTAAGAGACCTCTTCTCTCCCGCACATATTGGAGATTCCACAATGAGTGGTAAACATCCTTTAGTTCAAGCTGTTGAAAATGCACAGTTAAAAACTGATATCCCTGCTTTTGCTCCTGGTGACACTGTTATCGTTCAAGTTAAAGTAAAAGAGGGTGACCGTGAGCGTCTTCAAGCATTTGAAGGTGTTGTAATCGCGAAGAAAAACCGTGGTTTAAACTCTGCTTTCACAGTTCGTAAAATTTCTAGCGGTGTTGGTGTTGAGCGTGTTTTCCAAACTCACTCTCCAATCGTTGCTAAAATCGAAGTGAAACGTCGTGGTGACGTTCGTCGTGCTAAACTTTACTACTTACGCGAGTTGTCTGGTAAAGCTGCACGTATTCGTGAAAAGTTACCAGCTCGTAAACAAGGTTAATTTTAACTTTGTTGTAAAGCAAAAAAATGCGCCTTTGGCGCATTTTTTTATGTCTGCTCTATAGTCCTTGTAATTTTAGTCGATTGGCATGTTGACGATAAATATCAATTGGATCAGGTGCAAACAGTGATTTCAAACCTAAAACCTGATTCACTTCATCTGCATGATTCCAAGGGAGATTATCTCTAATTGTACGTCCAAACTTAGCGCTACAACGTCTTACCATACCATCATTATCTCCTTTAATATCGACAATTAGGCTCGTACCTGCAAATAGGGGATCAAGAGGGTCAAGAATGTTTGTGACTGCTTGAGTCCCTGAGAATGAATACATATATATTCCTTTCTCTTGATAGTTACCTTCGCCACATGTTGTGGTTGGTACGCCCATTGGGAATCGTGTATTGAATTGGGTTGAACCTTCTACTGAAATACTACGTCCAGCGGCTAAAGCATCGTGAGGATAGCTTTTTGGATTAAGTCCTTGTGCCCATGTAATTGCGCCTGAGAAAAAGTTCACGACGGCAGAGCCAGCTGTGCCTAATGCAGTTCCATCCACTTTCATAATCAAACTGGCAACGGGTGAACCTTTATGTGTTCCGCTTACACTGGTTAATGAGGCAACTTTATTCGGCATAATGCCAGCCACGTAACGGATCGTTGGACCACCTTGGCTATGACCAATTAAATTAACTTTAGGTTGTCCAGTAATCGCAATAATTTCTTCAACTTGTTGCGCGAGTTGTTCACCACGAATTTCATTTGAGTTAAAAG
>CAZKJI010000323.1:0-1597 GCA_964553005.1 uncultured Acinetobacter sp.
AACACCCTAAAATTCTACTCAATCTAAGCTAGTCTAAAATGAATATGTCTACTCCCCTCTGGTTCAATCAAGGCAGCCTTGTCCTCGCAAGCAATAACAAAGGTAAAGTTGTCGAATTTGAACATCTGTTTCAACAACTCAATCTTCCTGCTGAAATCATTCCTCAAGGCAAACTGGATATTGAAGATGCCATCGAAGATGGTCTCAGCTTTGTGGAAAATGCCATTATCAAGGCACGTCATGCAGCCAGCATTTCGGGTAAACCTGCGATTGCAGATGATTCAGGACTTTGTGTACCAATTCTAGGTGGCGCACCTGGCATTTACTCCGCACGTTATGCAGGCGAACATGGCAATGACGCTGCCAATAACCAAAAGCTTTTGGCTGACCTTGTACCATTCCGCAAAGAGGGTGAAGCGATTGAGGGCATGTTTGTCTGTGTTCTGGCGCTGGTGACTCATGCAGAAGACCCACTGCCACAAATCTTTCAGGGTATTTGGAAAGGTGAGATTTTAGAAGCTGCTCGTGGAGAAAATGGTTTTGGCTATGATCCGCTATTTTGGCTGCCTGAACTCAATCTTTCCAGTGCGGAACTCAGCAAGGAAGAGAAAAGTAAAATCAGCCACCGTGGTCAGGCAATGCAATTATTTAAAGCGAGTTTAATCTAATTTCTACAGAAGCCTGAACTGCATATTCAGGTTTCTTTCTCAGCATTCGTTCCCTTTCTTATAAAATCATTTTGCAGCATTCTTGTCGCAAAACTGCAATATAAGTGTCACATCCTTGTCATGCCAAACTGTTGAGATATATCTAGAGTTTTAGAGGAATATCATTATGGCGGGTTTATCAATTTGGCATGTACTCATTTTCGCAATCGTAGTTATTTTACTTTTCGGTACATCAAAGCTTAAAAACTTAGGTAAAGATGTCGGTGGTGCAGTTAAAGATTTCAAAAAATCAATGAAAGATGACGAAGCGGCAGCATCTCTAAATGAACCCCGTACGATTGATGCACAAGTAAAAAATACTGAAAGCTCAGTTAAAAGCTAAGCGAGCATCACTATGCTGAATTTGGGAATGACCGAGATATTTTGCTTTGCCGTGATTGCATTGCTGGTGCTCGGTCCTGAAAAACTCCCTGAAGCTGCGCGTTTTGTGGCGAAGTGGTATGGAAAAATCAAGAAGTTTATCAACAACGTTCAGAATGAGATTGATCGTGAGCTAAAACTTTCCGAGTTTCGGGAAGAAATGCAAAAAGAGATTGAGAAAATTACCGAACTCGAACGTAGAGTGCAAAAACAGTTGGATGAGCTAAAAAATACTCAGGCAGCAACTGAACCTGAACAGGTACAGCATCAAGCCAAAAGTCCAGCAAAATACACGCCTCATTCCAGACAGGCTGTTTTCCCTTTCAGTGTTCAATATCAAGCATTATTGGCTCAACAGCCTGAGTTAAATCCATCGACCAATACCTTTGAAACAGAATTAAAGATTGCCGTATGAGCCAGTTGCCCTCCACTTCAGTCAGTGCTGAAAGCCTTGAACAAATGCCTGTGATGCAGCATTTGATTGTGTTGCGCCAATACCTGTTTAAGAT
>CAZKJI010000324.1:0-1591 GCA_964553005.1 uncultured Acinetobacter sp.
AGAGGATGGAAAATTCCATACCATTGTGATTGACAGGACAAGGTTTTAACAAAGCTATTCCTGTACGTCAGGGAAATATTGTTTATCATGAGGAATATGCTTTTTTACCTCTCGAATTAGATCAAATTTAGCTTTGACAAAGGATACAAAAATGTCTGAACAAATCCAGTTACCCAATCAAGAATTTCCAGCCACTCAGGGCGAAATCAACCTCACAGAACTCACAAATGAATGGCTGGTATTATATTTCTACCCGAAAGATTCAACCCCTGGGTGTACAACTCAGGCCATTGGCTTTTCTTGCCTAAAAGACCAGTTTGATGCCTTGAACTGTAAAATTGTGGGTGTATCACGCGATTCGGTCAAGGCACACCAGAACTTTACCGAAAAACAGGCACTGACCATTGACCTGATTAGCGATAAGGAAGAAGTGCTGTGTAAACACTTCGATGTGATTAAGGAAAAAAACATGTATGGCAAACAGGTGATGGGGATTGAACGCTCTACCTTTATTTTCCATAACAAACAACTGGTTAAAAGCTATAGAAAAGTAAAAGCGGTGGGGCATGCCGAACAGGTGCTTGAAGATTTAAAAACACTACAGGCAGCTTCGTAAACCCTGAATACAAGAGGCAAGTTTCACTTGCTTTTTTATTGAGGAAAAATTGCTCGCCTGTTTGGGCTTGGGGTATGATAAAAACGTTAAAATAATTCAACCAAAGGCATTTAAATGAGTCAGTTCAAGGTATTTATCTCGTTGCCTTTTTATCTTTTTATCTCAGCATGTGGGGCGAGTTCAACCACGATGCCACAGGATATTATCGCCACCGCCATTCCCCAAATTCAAAAACCCGCCCTGGAAATAAGCTGTCAGGATTTACAGAATCCCGCCTATCAGCAAGTCATCATGAATGCGATTAATGAAATTCGGCAACATCCCCGTCAATGTGGGCAACAATATTTTGCCGCTGTGGCACCACTAACATGGAATAGCAGTCTGCATAGAAGCTCCCTTGCCCATGCACAGGATATGGCGAAACATAATTTTCTAGGCCATAGCAGTAGCACAGGCTTGAATTTAAGGTCACGTCTTCAACTGTATCAGGTTAAAACGCGCGGTGGCGGTGAGAATGTGGCACGCGGCCAAAAGAATTTGGATGAAGTCATGGCAAGCTGGGTCAGCAGTCCTGTGCATTGCAGCAACCTGATGCAATCAAAATTTACCGATTACGCAGTTGCCTGTAGTTTTGATCAATCAGAAAAACCCAAGGCATACTGGGTGCAACAATTTGGTGTTCGTTAAGAGGAAGCCTGATGCAGTCTGGTACATTCACTAACCCCCAAATTAAAAAAACAGACTGGTAAACTCTGGAACTGAGCATCACCAATCCATTTTCAGACCGAATCATGTTTTGGAAAGATGCTTAATCCTCTTCCCCACCCTTAAGATTCATCGATATTGGAACGATCATCTTTATCAAAATGTTGCTGCAACTTCTGATAAATAGATGATTTTAGAAATTCTTCCAGAAAGCGTATCGTTCCTGCTGGGAAAAATTCAGTTTGAATCTCACCTCGATAATAGGCTTCT
>CAZKJI010000325.1:0-1585 GCA_964553005.1 uncultured Acinetobacter sp.
AATAGGGGGAGTGATGCTTTTTATGTGATTTATGCGTGTTGTTATATAAACGATAATAAATCCAACTTGGCTGAACTGAATTACGAGCGGATAAATGAAGTGATCACTTTGGGTGAGCAAATTCATGATCATCTTTTTAAGATAATACTTTTAGAGCCAGATTTAACACACGGTAAAAAAATCGGCTTGGTCAATGAACTCCTGAATATCATGTTTGGTGATACTAGTCAGAATACTGTGAATATAGACCAAGGTCAGCGTGTAGAAAATTTAATGCTAAAACTTAGAGTTGTGCTGTGTCGTATCGCTACACCACCAATTAGTATTCGGATTCCAAGTTTGGGCTTACACCCAAAACTATATTTTTATAAAGATAATCGTTTTCAAGTGACATCCTTTTTGGCCTGGTTCTCTATCGTCTGTGAAATTGAAGAAGGCTGTTTTGAAATACAGAATAAAAAGATAGATTTTATTGGATTTACTCGAGCACGCCGTGGTGTTGAAAGTTTAATTGAAAAAATTCCTGTGGCCATCAAAGAAACTGTCGGTAAGTTTGGTAGCGGGATCAGATCACATGAGCGATTGAAGAACGTGTATCAAGCCTTTATCTGTATTGGACTAAATATGGATTTAGATTTTGACGATGAAATTTGTTTGAACACCGTCATTCTTTCGATGAGTCAATCATTTGATTATATTAATTTTAACGATTTTTACCTTGAACGTTTTGGTGGCGATTATGATGAGAGCATTGTGGATGATGTTGTGAGCTTTGTGAAATCAGTAAGACCATCAAAGAAGAAAAAACCTCTAAATTTTTCACTCGCGACCAAAAGAAATCTTTATCAACGTGAGGAAAAGAAAACATGGAGCTATTGCGAAGTATGTGATAGTGCTCTATACGTTAAATCGACTGAAGTAGATCATCGAGAATCAAAAGCAGCAGGTGGCTATGGCATTCTAGAAAATGGAGCAATTATTCATCCTATATGTAATCGTTTCAAGTCAGATCGTACTTTGGAAGAAGTAAGAGCAGATTTATTTGACTAAAAAGATAAGGGAGCAAATGCTCCCTTATCTTTTTCTTTTTTAGTAGACTGGGGGCAGTGTTTAGCCTAAGCAACCAATATGAAAACAATAGACTATTACAACCAATACGCAGATCAATTTTTACAAGCCACGTTGTATGTGGATATGGAAAGCCTATACCAACCATTTTTAGCTGAGTTGCCAGATTCTGCTCGCATCCTGGATTTAGGCTGTGGCTCAGGGCGTGACACTTTGGCTTTTAAAAATAAAGGCTATCAAGTGGATGCGACGGACTATTCTGAAGTATTGGTCGAACGAGCGAGCCAACTGACTGGTATCGCTGTTCAGCAGCAAAGTTTTTATGAGCTTGATATGCACGATGTTTATGATGGGGTATGGGCATGTGCCTCTTTACTACATTGTGCTCGTAATAGACATCCCTGATGTTTTAAAACGTATTCATGCTGCATTACGCCGTGGCGGTGTGTGCTATATGTCTTTTAAATATGGAACAGCAGATAGAGTAAAAGGCGGTAGGGCGTTTACTGACTTAAAT
>CAZKJI010000326.1:0-1572 GCA_964553005.1 uncultured Acinetobacter sp.
AGATGATTGTTCGCTGTGCCATGCAACGCAAGGAATCACGTGGCCTACATTACACACTCGACTATCCTGAACTGTCCAATGAAATCCGTAAAACGGTTTTAACACCACCAAATTTTGCGGTGGAACAGCCATTAGTTAATGAGTAATTATATTTATTCGATGTAAAACAGCTTCTAAGCAAGCTGTTTTACATAATTTAGGGCGTCTTCAAACACAAGCTCAGCATTCTGTGTTGCATCCAAACGCTTGATTCGTTCAGGCTCTGCTTGCCACAAGGTCTCATAACCTGCACGCACTTTAGCAAAGAAACTCAACTTCTCTTGCTCAAAACGGTCCAATGCCCCACGCTCTCTGGCACGGGTCATACCCAACTCAATCGGTGCATCCAGCCAGAAAGTAATCTTCGGCATCTGGGAAACGAAAGTCTGGTTAAGTAGTTGCAATTTTTCCTGACTTAAGCCACGCCCAGCACATTGATAGGCAAAGCTGGCATCGGTAAAACGGTCACTTAACACAATCTTGCCAGCCTCCAAAGCCGGAACAATCACCTGCTGTAAATGTTGCGCCCGTGCCGCATAGATCAGTAGCAATTCAGTATCATGACTCATTTGTTCTTCATGATTCACCGCCAACAGCAACGAGCGAATCTGTTCTGCCAATGGTGTTCCCCCTGGTTCGCGGGTCAGCACCACCTGTTTACCCTGCTGTTCAAAGTACTGATGAATTTTGCGAATCAGCGTGGTTTTTCCTACACCTTCCGTCCCTTCAAAACTAATAAACATCATTCACCTTGCTTTTTCTTTGAACGTAACACAGTTAAATATTCTTGAACTGCACGATTATGGTCTTCTAAAGACGCTGTAAATTTATGCCCACCATTACCTGTAGCAACAAAGTAAATATTTTTAGCATCGTCTGGATGCATTGCTGCTTCAATCGCTTTTTTACTCGGCAATGCAATCGGAGTTGGCGGCAACCCGTTAATAGTATAGGTGTTATAAGCTGTTGGGGTACGCAAATCATTACGGGTAATATTGCCCTTATAATCATCCCCCATGCCATAAATCACGGTTGGGTCTGTTTGCAAACGCATTCCAATTTTTAAACGGCGGACAAACACACCTGAAACCTGTTGCAACTCGCTATCCAGACTGGTTTCCTTTTCAATAATTGAAGCCATGATCAATGCTTCATACTTATCTTTGTAAGGGAGATTCGCCGCTTTATTTGCCCATGCCTCATCCAGTGATTTCATTTGACGGCGGTATAAATCGGTCAGGATTTTCTTGTCCGTTTCACCTTTTGCGAAGAAATACGTATCAGGTGCAAACAGGCCTTCTGGATGTGAATATGGAATGTCCAGCTCCTTGAGCAATTGATCCTGTGGCAAATCCAGAATGGTTTTGCTGACATTTGGGTCTTTTTTAAGATTCTGAACTAGTTGCTTAAAGGTTGTTCCCTCAATCACCAGAATACGGTTCATCTGCGCATTTTCAGCATTCGACAACATATCCAGCACCTGACGAACACTCATGCCATGAGTGACTTCATACACACCCGCTTTCATACTGT
>CAZKJI010000327.1:0-1553 GCA_964553005.1 uncultured Acinetobacter sp.
TTGCTGAAAGCTGAGCAACTTTTTGTGCTGCACGACGTTGACCAAATAAATCTAATGGCTGTGAAATACCAATGGCAAGCTCTTGATCCTGATCACTTTGCAAACCCGTCTGTTCAATCGAGATACTGGGATTAGTCCAGAGACCACTTTGTTTTAGTTGAGCATTTGCCATTTGTTGCTGAACCTGCCAACTGGCTTGCTGGTTCTGGTAGGCGCGAACCTGCGCTAAAACTTGTTCAAAACTGCTAGTTCCCTGAACAACAGTTGAGGGTTGATTGACATCCAGCAAGGGCTTTGCCGTGATGGATGGACTAAGAACCACCGCAGATAAAGCGATAGCCAAAACTGAGTATCTTGATGATGCTACAAAGACATGATGTTTAAGCGTATGCTTTTTAAAAGCATCAATACGCTGATTTAAATTTAAAGACATAGAAAGCCCCGCAAATAAATAAGGTTGCGGTGGGCTATTTTTCGGCTACCCCACCTATAGCGGGGTCAATACAGGAGGCGGATGGTGTCCAGTTAAATCAGGCGACTGATAGGCATTGAACCAGTGATATTGTGGTTGTAATTGCTGGTTTTGAAGAATCGGTTGAAGCAGTTGTTGCTGTTCAGTCACCACCACATGAAAACAGGAAGGCAAATGGTCATGGTGATCTTGCAGGCTAACTGGCACTGAACCATTGGATGCAGTATGTTCAGAAGTATGCTGATGTAGTGTGGCACAGGAGGAGGTATCGACCACATGATGCCCAAAGTGGTGCAGGCCATTCGACTGGCCAACCGTTTCATGACCGCAAAAAGCCGCCGCCACATTCCAGAGACTCTGGAACATGAACAAACTTAGCAAGAGGGTCATCCATACGGCGGAACGGCGCACACTTCATCAACTGTTCAAAATTTGCGTCACTATAGCAACTAAGCACCATGTAATAAAATTACAAAAACAGAATTTATACCAATTATCATCCCATATTGAAACGGTATTATTTTTAATCATCTACAAATCAAAGCCAAAAATAATTTTCTTACAATTTTTATATCAAGCCAATGAAAAAACAGGCATATATTAGCAAGATAAAACAATTATTTTAGGGGTGGGAATGATGAATATTAGACACTTATTGCAACACCTCTTGCCAAAAAACTTTATGCCTGCCTTGCAATTATCCGATGCCCGTCAGGAAATTGAGCGCGCTGAATTTTTCGAGCATCTTGCCCATGAAACCCATCTGCATGAAAATGCCTATGTGGTGTCATCAAATGACCGCAATGCCATCTGGTACTTTCTGCGTGCCGCTTTGCGTGGGGATGCCAATGCTTCGTTTAAGCTTGGGGTCAGCTATCTGCATGGTGATTTGGGACTGGATAAAAATTATCAGAAAGCAGAAAAATGGCTGGAACGCGCTGCCAGTCAGGGACATCCTGAAGCAAAAAGATATTTATCTCAGGCCTATAGTGAGCTGGCATTTTAAAACTAGATTCAGGCAATAAAAAACCAGCCCGAAAGCTGGTTTTTAGTTTACGGACAATTAACCCGTAATCTTCTT
>CAZKJI010000328.1:0-1549 GCA_964553005.1 uncultured Acinetobacter sp.
AGGCTTCTAATTTGCAACGCCCTGCAACATGTTTAACCGCGTCAATCATCTGTTGCTGGCTGAAATTATCTAACATCACGATATCAGCTCCAGCTTCGAGTGCTTGGTTCAGTTCGTCCCAAGTCTCTACTTCTACTTCTACTGGTTTACCTGGTGCGATTTCATGTGCTTTGGTAATGGCTTGGGCAATGCCACCCGCTGCCATGATATGGTTTTCTTTAATTAAGAATGCATCAAATAGACCTAGACGATGGTTCTGTCCACCACCCACAGCAACTGCATATTTTTGTGCAATACGTAGACCGGGTAAGGTTTTACGTGTATCAAGCAATTTGGTATTTAAACCCTCAAGTTGTTGCACATAATTTGCAGTTTTAGTCGCCACAGCAGAAAGAGTTTGAATAAAGTTTAAAGCAGGGCGTTCCACAGTCAGTAAACTACGTGCAGAACCTGCAAGTTTTAAAAACGCCTCATTTGCCGCTACAAGTTCACCCTCTTGCTTTAACCATGTAATTTGAACATTACTGTCATATGCTTGAATGAGTGCATTCACCCAAGGCTGACCCGCCAATACCATATCTTCACGGGTAATAATCGTTGCGGTTGCTTGCTCTTCTTCAGGGGTAAGCATTGCGGTAATATCACCATCCCCAATATCTTCTTGTAATGCTTGTTGAATATTGATTTGAATAGATTGTTCAAGCAAAGATTGAGGAATACTCATACCCGTTCCAGTAGATGTTGACCAAAAAACTTGGGGCTTATCTTAGCATTGTCCTCGTAAAAAATAAGTATTTGATCTCGATTATTCCTGATAAAGCATGTCAGAATGCAGTAAATAAACATTAAATTGCTGATTCGGGTCATAATGCAACAGACTAAATTTACTCAAGTGCAAGATGGAAAATTAATCGGTGCGACCCAGATTGCATCACCTAATTTTAATACTCGTCCTGATGATACAGATATTCAACTAATTGTTATTCATAATATTAGTTTGCCACCTTCACAGTTCGGTGGAGGCTATATTCAGCAGTTTTTTCAAAATAAATTAGATTGGTCTATCCATCCATATTTTCAGACCATTGAAGGGATGCAGGTATCCGCACATTTGCTGATCTTGCGTACGGGAGAGGTCATTCAATTTGTAAACTTTAATGATCGCTCATGGCATGCAGGGCGCTCCAGCTATCTGGCCCAGAAAGAATGTAATGACTACTCAATTGGAATTGAGCTTGAGGGCAGTGATGACTTGCTTTTTGAGTCAGAACAATATCAGTCACTTGTAGACGTGGTGAAAATACTGCGCCAAGCCTATCCAAAAATTCAGAACCATATTGCAGGTCACTCTGATATCGCCCCAAAACGTAAAACTGATCCCGGGTTATATTTTGATTGGCAATTATTCCGTCAATTACTATCTAAAAAAACTTCGTCGAATTTATGATTTCACAACGAAATCTATTTTGACTTTCATTACAATAACGCTTTTTAAAAGATAAGCCGTAGGTGAATGCGATGGCATTGTGGCGATCGACTGTCATTGTCA
>CAZKJI010000329.1:0-1548 GCA_964553005.1 uncultured Acinetobacter sp.
AAATATAAAAAATATATTAAAACGCTATGCCTGTAAGTTTAGCTGAATTGTCATTTGGCGTTATGAGTTCAGTAAAATTGTGTTGATTCAGCCAGAGAAAATCAGCATAACTCAATGACCTTATGTTAGGATCAAGGACCGATTATGGAAAGCCATGTTTTTAAAGGATCAGGCAGGTCAAGGTCAGGTTATTCGTCCCAAGCCATATTTGATCTGGAAAAGATAAAGCCTTAAAAAAATAAGCCATAATCCTAAGCTAATATAACTCAGCCCCACAAGCGATCAGGTTCCATCACAGAAGAAGTACATGAAAGATAAGCCGACATTAACCTACCAATTGCCGACACAATCTTGCTTGAGCCATACCTGGGGGAAACCTCCTTTTCCACATGAGGCCTCTGACCACTGTGGGATTGACCGTTTCTACAACCTGGACAAACCGTTGACAGCGTTTGACCGTAAGGGGCTGCTAAAATGGCTGACAACACGTAAATCCTTTACGTGGAATGTTGACCGTAGCCATGAGTCGAATCTGCGTAATCAGATGCTTGAGTTGCCGCAAAACCGCCCGCATGCTGACCTGAATGACTGGCATATTTGGTTTGTGGGACATGCCACCATTTTGATCCAGATCGGCCCCTATAATTTTTTAACCGATCCAGTCTGGTGTGAATATGTCAGCCCAAAGCAGGGACGGGGACCCAGACGGGTTTGCCCAGCGGGCATTGCACTGGAACATCTTCCAACCATCCATGCGGTGTTGTTAAGTCATAACCACTACGACCACATGGATTTGGCCACCCTGGACTGGCTGCACCAGAAATTTGAAATGCCGATTTATACAGGTTTGGGCAATGGTCACTATCTGCCCAAGCACCTGCATGTCATTGAAATGGACTGGTGGCAGGAAATTCCCTTTCATGATGAGTTAAAGATCGCCTATACCCCAGCGCAGCATGCCTCAGGACGTGGTGTCAGGGACCAGAACAGGGCATTGTGGGGCGGATTTTCACTATTGGCGAGAACGGGTCACTGTTTTTTCGCGGGTGATACGGGGTATGCAGGTCATTTCAAGAAAATTTATGAACGCTATGGGGCTGCAAGAATTGCATTGCTGCCGATTGGCGCCTATGAGCCACGTCAGTTGATGCGTTATGTGCATATGAATCCACAGGATGCCTTTCATGCACATCTGGACCTGCATGCACACCGTTCACTGGCGATTCACTATCGCACTTTTCAGCTTACCGATGAAGACCGTGATGCACCTGAACATGAACTGATGCAGGCCATGAAATCCTCTTCAAAACTGGTGAACCCTTTTTACTGTATCCGTGAAGGGCACTTTATTCGGGCCTAGCTTGCTGTAGTGTCCTGATAAAGCATAAGGCAATGATGGAAAGGCTCGCAAGCCCAACATTCATCACCACAGGATTGAACGCTTATTCATGTCATGGCTTGACTAAATTGTCGCCTAATTCAATGTAAAAAGCCATCCGAAGATGGCTTTTTATTTGGATGTTTTAGGGTTTAAAGAAAGCTTGGTAA
>CAZKJI010000330.1:0-1545 GCA_964553005.1 uncultured Acinetobacter sp.
CTATTTTATCAAAATTCAACCTGCTTTGTTTCAGCATACTTTTTGAAACACCACCGTATTTTGAGCATGGATAAAAACTGTTGATTGCTGAGATTGGTCTGGCTTTGATCGACTGTGACCATTGATCGGACGAGGGAACCACCCAAACCGTCATGTAAATCATGGGCAAGCTGTAAGCGTTCCTGTAGTTTGGCATTGTCCAGTTCAAGTTGATGTTGGGTATTGAGTGAAAGTGTCAACTCATTTTGGGCTTCAAGAATATTTTGTTTGAGTGTCTGGTTAAAGTTTTCAATTTCTCTTAAATTTTTGGCTAAACGTAATGCCAAAATAATCGCAATGAATAATGTGGTTAAAGGTGCGGTGTAAGGCATTAACATGAAATGACTTATCCCTTTTATTAAAAACAACACATCATGAATACTCACGATAATAAAAAAGAGAAATACAAATGCCAGTAAATAAGCTTCCAATAATTTGGAACGATAGGCAATCCATTGATAACTGATAAAATTTATTAATAGAACCAATAGGCCAAGGAAAAAAGTACCCGAGATAAAATTGTATAGCGCGGTATCAGGTAACAGTATGGCCATGCCAATCGCAATCAATAGCATCAACAATAAAATTTTTTCTAAACGTGGAAATTTGCGTTGTGCCAAACGCCATGCGTAAAAACAGGAAAATAGGCTATAAGCAAAAAAGCAGGTGATACTGATACGAGCGATTTGTAATGTGGTTAAACCGAAAGGTACTTCTAGCATAATGGTATTAAACACCACCACGCTCCACATGAGCGTTACTAAGGTAAACCAGCCAAAAAGTTGGTCTTTACGATGAAAAATCCAGACTAAAAAGGCAACAAGACCCAAAGTGAGTGAGGAAATTAAGTTCAGGAACATTAAGACACGTTGTTGATTCCAAAAGACCTGAAACTTAGGCATCACCTCAGTTGCATCACCTAATAAAACCTGACCTAAACCTGAATTCTGTGTCTTAACTCCGACGACACGTACCCAGACAATATTTTCACCCTGTTTAAGGATAGAGGAGGGTAAACTCCAGTAACGAGGCATATTCCAGCTACGGGAAAGTGGTTCAACTAAGGATTGATCTTGCCATAACAGGTCATCATTAATGAAAACCTGACCAGCCATATTGATATAGCTAATCACAATGGTGATTGGTTTTTTTGTTGTGGTTGGACACTGATAATCCCACACGATTTTGTACCATGTACTGCCCGTATAGTAGAACTTACGCTGATCCCAATGATCGGGCAATTTTACATTTTGCCAACCTGTTTCAGGACGTTGAATACCATCTTACCCAGTGGCTTTTGCCATTTGGACCGACTGAATAGTGGCAGTACAGTGAGTCTGTTCAGATGTAGAAGATGCTGCAAAAACGTTTTGCCCGAGCACAAGCAGCAAGCATAAGCATAGGTATTTTAAAAATACCTAATGAACGTGCGGTATTGATGGCTTTGGATCGGCTTTGTTGCACAAATAGACGAAAGGTAGAGTTGTTCTAATCTTCAGATATTTA
>CAZKJI010000331.1:0-1538 GCA_964553005.1 uncultured Acinetobacter sp.
CCGATATTCTGGATTTACTGGAAGATGGTGATTTACTGGTGCTGAATGACACCAAAGTCATGAAAGCACGTTTAAAAGGAAAACGTGCCACGGGCGGTGCAATTGAAGTGCTGGTTGAACGGATGCTGGATACCCACACCGCCCACTGCCACATTAAGTCAAGCAACTCACCCAAGGCTGGTGCAGAGCTATATATCGGTGAAGATGCCGTACCTGTCACCGTACAAGGCCGCCATGAAAATCTGTTTGTGGTGAAGTTTTCACAACCGATTTTGTCGGTGCTGGATCAATACGGTCAGCTCCCGATTCCACCTTATTTCAATCGTGAAGCAGAAGAGATTGATACCGAACGCTATCAAACCGTGTTCCACGATCCTGAAAAAATTGCCAGTGTTGCAGCGCCGACCGCAAGCCTACATTTCGACCAAGGCTTATTAGAAAAATTAGCCGCTAAAGGCGTGCAAAAGGCTTTTGTGACCTTACACGTAGGTGCAGGCACCTTTATGCCTGTACGTACCACCGATATCACCAATCATATTATGCACAGTGAATGGTGTGATGTGCCGCAAGCCACAATTGATCTAATTTTAGAAACTAAAGCTCGTGGTAATAAAGTCATTGCTGTTGGAACGACTGCGACTCGTGCCTTAGAGAGTGCTGCGCAAGCTAATCAAGGACAAATTGCAGCTTGGACAGGTGATACGCAAATCTTTATTTATCCAGGTTATCAATTCTGTATCGTAGATCGTTTGATTACTAATTTCCATTTACCAGAATCAACTTTGCTGATGCTGGTTTCTGCATTATCAAATCGAGACCACATTTTAGCGGCTTACCAACATGCCGTTGAACAACGCTATCGTTTCTTTAGCTATGGTGATGCTATGCTAGTGGATCAATTAAACACCTGATTTAAATAGAACGATGCCGACCGATACTGTAGAACAAGCCTTACATATAAGACGAAAAAAAAATGCGCAGGTTTTCCGCAATATTGCTCGGCTTTGGGATATAGGGCAAAAATCACACAGTGATCAAGATTTGCTGGATGCTTTACATCCGTGGCGTGATGATCATAGCTTATGCTTTTTTAATGTATTGCCTTTTATTTTAGGCATTGTGAGCGTTTGCACATTAGTATTTGGCTATTTTTTTCATCCACATATTCAGTATATCTTTAGCCTTCTCGCTGCTTTTTTGACTGGCTTTTTAGCGTATTTGCTGTATGAGCCGAAAGAGCCACTCACACAGGTCATTACATATCTCGAACAACGCATGACCGTCTTACGTTATGGTCTGCAATTTCAACAGCTACCCGCTTATTTACCCATTCAAGCACAGCCATTATTGGTGATCAGTAGATTGAAGCAATTTTTCCCATTATTTAATCGTGGCACTGAATCTAACGAAATCACCCAATATGCTTCAACTACATGGCATGATGGCGTAACAGAACATCAGGTTCTAATTTTTCAATATCACTACGTCAGTGAAATGCCGATTTTTCAGGAAAACAATAAGAAAAAAATTGTAAAAGA
>CAZKJI010000332.1:0-1533 GCA_964553005.1 uncultured Acinetobacter sp.
GGCAAAAAACCTTTGCCGAATTTTCCCCTTTGGCCATGGTCTATGCAGGACATCAGTTTGGACAATGGGCTGGACAGTTGGGTGATGGTCGTGGTTTGTTGATTGGACAAATTCTCAATCAGCAGGGACAAACTATTGATCTTCATCTTAAGGGTGCGGGTTCAACCCCCTATTCACGTATGGGTGATGGTCGTGCGGTATTGCGTTCGGTGATTCGTGAATATCTGGCTGGACATGCACTGAATGCACTTGGTGTCGCTTCAAGTCATGCAGTCGGTTTTACTACATCGACACAAGGTGTACAACGTGAAACTCTTGAACTTGGTGCAATGTTATTACGCACGTCTGAATGTCATATTCGTTTCGGTCATTTTGAGTGGATCAATCAATATGCCCCTGAACTTTTAACTGAATTTACGCAAAAATGTATTGAATGGCATTATCCAGAATGTTTAGAAGCAGAGAATCCTATTTTGGCGTTCACTGAGGCGGTGGTTGAAAGAACTGCCATTATGATTGCCAAATGGCAATTGGTGGGCTTCGCGCATGGTGTAATGAATACCGACAATTTAAATATTACAGGCTCAACCTTAGATTTTGGTCCGTATGGCTTTATGGAGCGTTTCCGCCCGAACTGGATCAACAACCACTCCGATTATCAGGGTCGCTATACTTACCAAAATCAGCCAAGTATTGGGCACTGGAATTTGTGGACATGGTTGAACAATCTTATTCCTTTAGCTAAGCCTGAGCATAAAGAACAATTCAAACAAGATTTAGCGACTTGCTTAGAACAATTTGAACCAATCTTTTTACATCATTATGGTCAAGGACTCTGCGAGAAGATGGGACTCCCCCATTTTCATAAAGACAGTTTAGATTGTAGTTTTGCATTCTTGCGAATTTTGCAAACGGAACAACTCGACTATACGCAAAGTTTTATTCGCCTACAGAACAAGGAATATAAAACACTCCGTGATGATTGCTTAGATCTACGTCAGTTTGATGCTTTTCTCCATCAATATCAGGAGATTCGCAAAACTCAAGAGACAGACGAGTTAGATCGAGTTATGCAAAGTGCTAACCCTCATTATATTTTACGCAACCACATGGCACAAAAAGCGATTGAACTAGCCGAACGTGGTGATTTTAGTGAGGTTGAACGTTTGTTTAAGCTACTGAATCAGCCTTATTTAAAACAACCCGACTTAGAAACTGAACAAGATACTGCACCTTTACCAAGTGATGTGCCTGAGGTGATGGTAAGTTGTTCATCTTAATTCCGAATAATTTTGATTTACTTAGTGCCGCTATCGCGGTTCAGGCGTGTTGTTTATCTAAGATAGATTGATAAAGCACATCACCCTTGCTCAGAATTCATCGGAAATTATCCACAATTTCTGTGGATAATGTTGTGGTTATCCACAGGATAAAGTAAAACTACTTACTCATCAGGATATTCAAAACGATAACCTACGCCATAAACCGCCTGAATCCATTCATGACGATTACCCGTTTCAGCAGCTTCAGTAA
>CAZKJI010000333.1:0-1495 GCA_964553005.1 uncultured Acinetobacter sp.
CGCTCTAGAAAGCGATTTACACTATCATGCGAGATGTTATAAGTCTCAGCAAGTTGTGTGCAGCTAATAGAGTTCGGTTCTGTCATGAGAAAGCCCATATAAATGGGTAGAGTACAGGTTGCTGTAGAAGCATGTTTAATTCGTCTAATCACAGATACTTTATAAAGCATTTTAATACTTTTTTGAATCTGTCAATGCGTAAGTCCTACCTTAGCATTGTAACTAAGATTTTTTACCGCTTTGGCTGTTAGTTTGTTTGATAATTGGCTCATATTTTACTTGACGGTATATTAAATTATACCGTCAAATATACCGTCAAAATGACGGTATTAGCAATGCATTGCCATACATTTGGATACATTGCAACAATCATATATATTTTTATTAATCAATACCTTAGTAATTGTATTACATTGCATGAGTTTACAGAATGCCCGAACTTCCAGAAGTTGAAACCACCAAAGCAAGTCTACTACCTTTACTAAACCAACGAGTTTTAGCAGTTAGAGTCTTAAATTCAAGCTTACGCTGGAAAATTCCTGATGATGTTCAGAAATTAGTTGGACAACGTTTACTAATGCTTACACGCCGCTCCAAATATATTCTGGCTGAATTTGAGCAGGATCAAATGCTTTGGCATCTCGGAATGTCAGGGAGTTTTCGCCTATGTCAGCCACATGATGAGTTACGCAAACATGACCACTTGATTATTGATTTTGAAGACATTCAACTACGCTATCATGATCCACGCCGTTTTGGCTGTATTCTTTGCCTAGATCAGGACAACCAGTCCAAGCTTATTGACACACTTGGTCCAGAACCTTTAAGTGAAGATTTTAATCCAACATATTTGCATGAAAAATTAGCTAAAAAAAATGTCGGCATTAAAATTGCTTTAATGGATAACCATATAGTGGTTGGTGTGGGCAATATTTATGCAACTGAAAGTCTATTCAATATTGGAGTTCATCCTGCACAACCTGCTTCAACGTTAACCCAAGCACAAGTTGAAAAGTTGGTAATTGAGGTCAAGCGTATCCTAAAACAAGCGATTGATCTTGGCGGTTCCACTTTACGCGACTATAGTAATGCGATGGGTGAAAATGGTTATTTCCAACAAACGCTGCTTGCTTATGGTCGTGCAGGTGAAATGTGTGTCAATTGTGAAACTACGCTGGAAAATTTAAAACTGGGGCAACGTGCCAGTGTATTTTGCCCACAATGCCAGCCCTTAAATAAGAAAGCTTAGGTATTTCCATGTTTGCTCAAGGAGAGCGATTATGCAGACTGCAATTGTTCGACATATTCTGGTCAAAGATAAGGATTTGGCTGAACAACTGAAAAAACGCATTCAATCAGGTGCTGATTTTGCCAAAATTGCCAAGCAATATTCAACCTGCAACTCGGCAAAACGTGGCGGTGAACTTGGTGAAGTGAAGAAAGGGCAGCTCGTTCCTGTGATTGATAAACTGGTCTTTACTGCCGCAGAAAGAGT
>CAZKJI010000334.1:0-1484 GCA_964553005.1 uncultured Acinetobacter sp.
AGCAGTAAGCTCATTCATGGTGGTTTACGTTATTTAGAACACAAAGAATTTCGTTTAGTGCGTGAAGCATTGGCTGAGCGTGAAGTGCTATTGGCTAAAGCACCACACATTATCCGTCCAATGCGCTTTATCATGCCGCATCGTCCACACTTGCGCCCAGCATGGCTGATTCGCACAGGTTTGTTCTTTTATGATCATTTGGGCAAGCGTGAAAAGCTGCTGGGTTCAAATAATGTCTATTTTAAAGAGGACAGCCCACTCAACTCTGCCATTACCCGTGGTTTTGAATATTCGGACTGTGCCGTGGATGATTCGCGTCTGGTGGTTTTAAATGCCATGCATGCCCGTGAGAAAGGGGCTGATGTAGTGACCCGAACCCGTTGTCTTTCTGCACAACGTGATGGGCAATATTGGTTGGTCGATCTGGAAAATGAGTATGGTCAATTCCAGATTAAGGCGAAAGCATTAGTCAATGCGGCAGGACCTTGGGTTGCACAGTTTATCAAGCAGGATTTACAGCTTAAATCACCTTATGGCATTCGTTTGATTCAAGGTAGTCATATTGTTGTGCCAAAACTCTATGATGGTGATAAAGCATTCATTATGCAAAATGATGACCGTCGTATTGTGTTTGCAATTCCGTATTTAGATCAATACACCATGATTGGAACTACGGATCGTGAATATCAAGGTGATCCTGCGCAAGTGCAAATTACTCAAGCAGAAACAGATTATTTGCTTGAAGTGAGCAATGCACATTTCAAAAAACAGCTTACTCAAGCGGATGTTATTTGGACATTTGCTGGGGTACGTCCACTCTGTGATGATGAATCAGATAATCCATCAGCCATTACCCGTGACTATACTTTGGCTTTGTCCAAAGGTGAGGTGGGGCAGGCCCCATTACTTTCCGTATTCGGTGGAAAATTAACAACATATCGTAAATTGGCTGAATCTGCCATGCAACAGCTCAAGGCATTTTTTCCTGAGATGCGGGGAAGCTGGACTGCGACTGAAGCATTGCCTGGCGGTGAAAATATGGAATCTGTAGAGCAGCTGATGCAGGAAATCCGTGCTCAAATCACGGATGCTCCAGAAGCACTGGCAAAACGCTGGGCATCTGCCTATGGTTCACGGATCTGGAATATATTGGGCGAGGCAACATCGGTTGACCAACTCGGAAAACATTTTGGTCAGGGCCTGTATGCCAAAGAAGTGGATTATTTATGTCGCTTTGAATGGGTAACAGGCAGTCAGGATGTGTTGTGGAGACGTTCTAAATTGGGTCTTAGCTTCACTCAGAAACAAATAGAAGCTCTGGATGCGTACCTTACTGTGAAAACTCATGGTAACGAAGCTGCTTAAAAATCCGTATTCATATAAAGCAAAAAAGGTCGCCGAGGCGACCTTTTTCATTTCTCTGAATCCCTCTTTATGAAAGAGGGAAATCAAGGGGAATTATGCAGATTTAACCGCGTTTAATA
>CAZKJI010000335.1:0-1476 GCA_964553005.1 uncultured Acinetobacter sp.
TACAACAGTTGGCTTATGCTGAACAGCAAAAATCCAGTTTTTCGGGAAAAATATTTGCCCGTGGTCAGGTATATAAAGACATTCTAAAATCATCCAGTAAAGATGATTTACACGCCTATGCCTTATATCGTTCGATTCAATGTTATGCACCCAGTGGAATCAATGATTGTGGTGATGCAGAAGTGAGTAAACCAGTTCGTAAACAATGGTATGACCAGATCAAAAGAGACTATCCAAACAGTACTTGGGCAAAATCACTTAAATATTATTGGTAACTTTTAGCCATGAAGTTGCTTAAAACGGTTTTCTGTATTTTTCTGGTTTTTAGCCTGAATGCCTGCCAACCGACACAATCAGCAACTTCAAAAGTTGATGCCAATGATTTTGCTTCTTTCTGGATTTGGGGTGATATTCAGACAGCCCCTTATCTGGTTCATGCGAAGGAACTGTATATTTTACAAGGTGAAATCCGTTATTCCAAATCAAAACAGATTTCAACTTTCACACCGCAAGGCGTATCCATACTGAAATTACCCCATCAAAAAATATGGCTGGTTTTCCGAACCCATCATTTGGCGTGGAATGAACAAAATTACCAAACCATTCTCAATCGATTGGAACACTGGAGAAATCGGGGCAATCAGGTTCAAGGCATTCAAATTGATTTTGATAGTAAAACCAACAGCTTGAAAGACTATGCCATTTTTCTACAAAAACTCAGGCAGAAATTACCCCAACAATATCGGCTCAGTATTACAGGATTACTGGACTGGACCAATTTTAAAGACCAGAACACCTTAACACTTTTTAGGCAAAATATTGATGAACTGGTGATCCAGACTTATCAGGGCACGACCACAATCCCGAATTATCCTGAATATTTAAAACGTATCTCTGCCCTACGCTTGCCCTATAAAGTTGGGCTGGTACAACATGGAACATGGTTCGGGAATAGTACAAAACAAAAAGATCGCTATTTTAAAGGCTATGTGGTGTTTTTACTTCGATCAAAAGCGTGAATTTACTTGCGATTTAAGCCAAACATGACTAGAATTGTCGCTTCGCAATTTGCGACATAACTAAATTAGTTATGACTCCTTGCTTCTGGCTTTATCAAGTCAGGGGCTGCTTAAACCGTAAGGAGCTGACAATGCGTCACTACGAAATCGTACTATTGGTACACCCAGACCAAAGCGATCAAGTTGTAGGTATGGTTGAACGCTATATCTCTCAGATCAAAGAAGCTGAAGGTCAAATTCACCGTTTAGAAGATTGGGGCCGTCGCCAATTGGCTTACCCAATTAACAAGATTCACAAAGCACACTACATTCTTATGAATGTTGAATGTGGTCAAACGACTCTTGATGAATTAGAAGAATTGTTCCGTTATAACGATGCAATCATTCGTAACATCATCATTCGTCGTGAACACGCAATCACTGAAGAATCTTTACTTGCTAAGAGTGCTGAAGAAAA
>CAZKJI010000336.1:0-1466 GCA_964553005.1 uncultured Acinetobacter sp.
TTTCAGCATAAAATTAACGTAAAATACCGCCCTCTATGAAAGGGGTTTGAAATGTTGTCGATGGTCGGCGCAGGGATAATCCGTAAAAATTATAAGGTTGTTCTCATGGTTGTTATTCGTTTAGCGCGCGGTGGTGCAAAAAAACGTCCATTCTATCAAATCGTTGTGACTGATAGCCGCAATGCACGTGATGGTCGTTTCATCGAACGTATTGGTTTTTTTAACCCAACTGCACAAGGTCAGGCTGAAAAAGTTCGTTTAGATGCTGACCGTTTTGCACACTGGGTTTCTCAAGGTGCTCAACCTTCAGAACGTGTTGCTTCTTTAGCTGCTCAAGCTAAAAAAGCTGCAACTACTGCATAATTGTAGTAGGTAGCCCATGACACCAGCACAGAATGTGCCAGAAGATCGTATTCAGATTGGACAGTTACGTTCAGCTTATGGATTGAATGGGTGGCTCTGGGTTTACTCAAACACTGAACCTATGAGTAATATGTTTGACTACCTTCCTTGGTACATTGAGACCAAGGCAGGTTGGCAAACCATAGATGTAAAACGTTGGAAACCACATGGCAAAGGCTTGGTTGTTGCATTAAAAGGCGTGAATGATCGCACGGGTGCAGAATACTTAGTTGGTGCAAATATCTGGATTGCCAAATCTCAGCTTCCTAAAGCTGATGTAGACGAATATTACTGGTCAGATCTTAAAGGTCTAACAGTATTAGGTCTTGGTGATGATGAGCAAGAAGTAAATCTTGGTCAAATCTTTGAATTATTTGAGACAGGTGCCAATGATGTCATGGTCGTGAAAGCGACTGCTGACAGTATTGATGCTGAAGAACGAATGATTCCTTGGCATAAAGATGTAGTACAACGTGTTGATCTTGAAGCTGGTCGTATTTACGTTAATTGGGGCGTAGATTACTAATCCTCAATGGATTGTAACGCAGCAGGAATAGAGGAGTCTGCGATGTTTTTTGCAGTCATCACATTATTTCCTGAAATGTTTGAAGCAATTACGGCATATGGCATTAGCGGAAGAGCAACAAAAAAAGATATTGTGAAAATCACTTGCATAAATCCAAGAGATTTTGCAGAGGGCAACTACAAACGAGTGGATGAGCGTCCTTTCGGTGGTGGTCCTGGTATGGTGATGATGGCTGAGCCTTTGGCAAAAGCAATTACCCATGCTAAACAACTTGCAATACAAGCAGGCTGTGTTCAAGCGCCAGTGGTGTATATGTCACCGCAAGGCAAAACCTTAAATGAACAAGCAGTGCAACAATTCGTTGATTATGATGGATTGATTGTATTATGTGGTCGTTATGAAGGTGTAGATGAACGTTTAATCCAGCATTATGTTGATCAAGAGTGGTCAATTGGGGATTACGTATTATCTGGTGGTGAACTACCAGCGATGGTGTTGCTTGATAGTATTATTCGTCGATTGCCAAATGTCATGTCTG
>CAZKJI010000337.1:0-1445 GCA_964553005.1 uncultured Acinetobacter sp.
TAGCAGTCATTGCGATGCATCCTATTTCGTATGACTTGGTTAGATCACATTCCGTGATTGTTGCTTTTGTTTAAATTCTATCCTAATACATTAAATATACAATCATTACTGTTTAATTTGTAAATTTTTTTATTTCTTGAATATTTTTTAAATTGAAACATTATATTGGTTCATTACTAGAACTTTTGATAAATGCTGGAACTATTATGCTAAATTCTGAATAATAAAAGTTGATAGAGTTAAAAAATTAATAATTTTTTATAATCTGATACACATTTTTCTTAAAGCAGTGTAACGTAGTAAAAAATAATCCTTATTTGACATTTATAACAATATTTG
Organism: uncultured Acinetobacter sp.; assembly: GCA_964553005.1. Lineage (GTDB taxonomy): Bacteria > Pseudomonadota > Gammaproteobacteria > Pseudomonadales > Moraxellaceae > Acinetobacter. The sequence goes on from CAZKJI010000337.1 coordinate 340, forward strand.
GGAGTGATGAGAGATAAGATGAAGTTGAAAGCTTCCAATCTATTGGGACAAGAAAAAATCGACTTACTAATTTCTCGCGGGCTAAATTTAGTTTGGTTTCCTAAAGAATTAGAAGTGATCTATAGAGATCAATACAGAAATGAGGCTGCCCATGAGTTTCGTTATCGTGCGCCTATCATTCTAGGTTTATATTTATTTCTTAGTTTCGGTATCTATCAGGTATTACCCCCTGTTTTGCGTCTTGAATGGGGCGCGTATTACGGTTGGGTCGGTATTATCATTTTACTCACCTGGCTACTAGCCTTTGTTCCCATCATGAATAAATGGTTTGATCATTATGTTTGTCTGGGGTCAATGGGCGCTGTTGCAATTACATTCACCTTGATCAACGTATTGGAACAAGGCCAGCATAATGTGCTATTTCATGCTGCCATGATGTATGCAGTCGTGATTATTTATGGCTTTGTAGGAATGCGTTTCTACACCGCCATTCTTGCTGGATGGTGTGGTGGGCTTGTGGGTTTGATCGCCAGTACATTGCTAAATGGTGATATTGATTGGACTTTTTTAAACCGAACCTATACTTTTAGCAGCTTTTTGGGTATGGCATTGGCCTATGCCACAGACAGGCAACATCGGGAAAACTATTTACAGAATTGTATGATCGAACTTAATCGGCTGGAGCTGATGCGTCAGGCGCAACAACTTTCAATTTTATCTCAACAAGATGCTTTAACTGGTTTAGCGAACCGTAGATACCTCGATGAAGTGCTTGAAAATGAGTGGAAACGCTCAATCCGTCATGAAGTTCCTATCACAATCATGATGATCGATATCGATTTTTTTAAACTATACAATGATACATTAGGCCATATTCAGGGGGATCAATGTCTTAGACGAATTGCCATTTTGCTGGGTTCAATCTCATCGCGGAGTGGAGATCTTGCGGCACGTTATGGCGGTGAAGAGTTCTTACTTTTATTTTCCATGACGGATAAAGATCAAGCACTGATACAAGTTCAACGTTTAATGCAATTAATGCAAAATATAGGGATTGCACATCCTAGAAGTAATGTCTCTAAATATGTAACGATCAGTGTGGGTGT
>CAZKJI010000338.1:0-1440 GCA_964553005.1 uncultured Acinetobacter sp.
GAATAGTCAACACGCTTACCAAGTAAGTTTTGACGGAAACGACCTTGTTTACCTTTGATCATATCTGCCAAAGATTTCAATGGACGTTTGTTCGAACCTGTAATTGCACGACCACGACGACCGTTATCAAGCAACGCATCAACAGACTCTTGTAACATACGTTTTTCGTTACGTACGATGATGTCTGGCGCAGCAAGGTCAAGAAGACGCTTCAAACGGTTGTTACGGTTGATCACACGACGATATAAATCGTTCAAGTCTGAAGTCGCGAAACGACCACCTTCAAGTGGTACAAGCGGACGTAAGTCTGGTGGAAGTACAGGAAGTACGTTCATCACCATCCATTCAGGCTTATTGTTTGAATCTTTGAATGCTTCCATCAATTTCAAACGCTTAGACGCTTTTTTAAGTTTCGTCTCAGACGTTGTTTGTGGAATTTCTTCACGTAAACGCGCAATCTCAGCTTCAAGATCGATATCTTTTAATAAATCCTGAACTGCTTCTGCACCCATTTTCGCTGTGAATTCATCACCGTGCTCTTCAAGTGCATTGTAGTATTCTTCGTCTGTTAAAAGTTGATACTTTTCAAACGGAGTCATACCAGGATCAGTAACAACGTAAGATTCGAAATACAATACACGTTCGATATCACGTAATGTCATATCAAGCAGTAAACCGATACGGCTCGGTAATGATTTCAAGAACCAGATGTGTGCAACTGGAGAAGCAAGGTCAATGTGACCCATACGCTCACGACGAACTTTTGCAGTTGTTACTTCAACGCCACATTTTTCACAAATGACGCCTTTGTATTTCATACGCTTGTATTTACCACACAAGCATTCATAATCTTTTACTGGACCAAAGATCTTGGCACAGAACAAACCGTCACGTTCAGGTTTAAAAGTACGGTAGTTAATGGTTTCAGGCTTTTTAACTTCACCGTGAGACCATGACTTAATCATCTCTGGTGACGCAAGACCAATACGGATACGGTCAAATTCAACAGGTGCATGACCTTCTGAATCCGTTTTCTTACGCATGATATCGAGCAAGTCTTTCAATTTTTTTCTCCGTGTGTCAGGAAGCTAGGCTTACCTGACTGGGTCACAAATATTGTTTTTTAACTGAAAAATCCTCCTTTATAAAAGGAAGGCTTTTCCCCTCTCCATGAAGAGGGGTTAAGGGAGAGTCTTAGTCACCATTTTTCAGTTCAATGTTGATACCTAAAGAACGGATCTCTTTGGTCAATACGTTAAACGATTCAGGCATACCTGGGTCCATATAATGGTTACCATCTACAATATTCTTATAGATACGGGTACGACCTTCAACGTCATCCGACTTCACAGTGAGCATTTCTTGAAGTGTATATGCAGCACCGTATGCTTCAAGTGCCCAGACTTCCATCTCACCGAAACGCTGACCACCGAATTGTGC
>CAZKJI010000339.1:0-1440 GCA_964553005.1 uncultured Acinetobacter sp.
AAGTTCCGAAAATATAAAACTGCATTTAACAGCGGTTTAAAAATATGGCTGGTTTCGGGAATTTTTGAAATGGCGCAGTTGTTTAATTTAAAGTTTTGGTTATATTTGTGAAGGCTTTGTGTTGGGTTTTCGCCACATTTTTAAGCCGCAGAACGTTGTATGTAATTTTACAGATGAAGTTGGTAGGAATTATCCCAACCATTATAAATAAGAGTACAATTAGATAAAATATCTCTTCCTATAAGTGCATTGTAAGGTTGCGCTTCTAAATTAGCACCCAAAGCTAATATAGGAAAAATCGTAGGATGTAAACTTGGCATTGAAAAACCTAAATCATAAATTTTCTGCTGAGCTGTCCCTGAAGGAGTACAAACAGTTGTAACATCCCTTGCAATTAAATTTAATTCGCCAGCAATTGAATCATTAATACACGAACCACTAGCACCTGTATCGATTAAAGCAATAACTTTTTTTGAAGGTATTTGCTTGCCCTCTGCTTTTAATTTGTTATAAATAGGAACTGATGGATAAATAACAACCTCGATAATTGGACCTATTTGCTGTAAGTTCGGAACTTTATTAGGAAATACTGGCATATAACTAAGCGAACATTAAATTTCTAGTGAAATTTACAACAACGTCACTATCAAAAATATTTTTAACTAAAAATTCCACATCTCCATATTTGTCAATACCAGCTCTTAAAGCATCTATTCTTGAAGACCATACTCCTAATATTTCTTCATCTTTAATAACTACAAAACCACCTTGAGGATATTGTGATTGTAATTCAGCATTAACTTTATTAAAAAGACTTAATTCTTTTTCTAACATGATGTTTATATTTAAGTTATAAAAACGCACAAACTTATGAAATATTTTGTATAAATATACTAAAAAAAAATTAAAAAAACTACATACAACAGCGGTTTAGCTCCATTACGCCTGTAAAGTACTATATTTATTGATATTTTTAGTTTTCAAATATCCATTAGTACAACATAAGTACAACAAATCAGAACCTTTTTACATGCTTGTAAATACCTCTTTTTTTAAGTTGTGCTTTGCGATTCATTTTTTGAAATTCTGCTAATCGTCCACAATAATATTCGTCTGTTGCTTTTGCAAATCCATTGATCAAAAGCAAATCATTCAAACACTCCCCTCCTGGCAAGATTACATATCCTAATTGTCGGTTCCAATAATCGTAAAAGTTATCCTGTTCTGTAATTATCATTACAACCGTTTTAGGCGGTGCTACTTCCAAAACATAATGCAAGGCTTCCAATCCTAATTGGATTAAAAATTGGGCAGCTAAACGTGTTTTCTGTTCGTCCTCTTTCATCTTTCTATTGTACTTTACTTCTGGTGCATCTAAACCATATAGTCGTATCTCTTTTCGCAAACGAGTGAAAAGGTTGCTAATGATTATGCTGTCTC
>CAZKJI010000340.1:0-1389 GCA_964553005.1 uncultured Acinetobacter sp.
TGGCATCACCCAAGCCCCGTTATGTACCATTTGAACCAAATTCAGCCATTATTGCGCGTTATGCACGTGGGCGTGATTATCATAAAATCATGCGTGGACGACTTAAAACCTTAGCCACCCAAATCAGGGAAAAAGTGGGCGATTTTGAATCACGTCCTTTCGCCGACTCGGCCCCTATTTTTGAGAAATCTCTGGCTGAAAGTGCGGGTATGGGTTGGACAGGCAAACATACCCTACTCATCCATAAAAAATCAGGTTCCTTTTTTGTTTTAGGTGAATTATTCACCTCGCTTGAATTGCCTTTTGATCAGCCTGCGACTGCACATTGCGGTTCATGTACTGCCTGTATCGACATTTGCCCAACCCAAGCGATTGTTGAACCTTATATGCTGGATGCCAGAAAATGTATTGCTTACTTAACCATTGAATATAAAGGCATCATTCCAGAAGAATTACGTTCAGGCATAGGCAACCGTATTTTTGGTTGTGATGACTGTCAGTTGATTTGCCCGTGGAATGGCTTTGCTAAAACCGCTTCAATTCCAGACTTTGACCCAAGACATAGTTTAGATGACATTAGCTTATTAGAGATCTGGCAATGGGATGAAGCAACTTTTCTTGCAAAAACAGAAGGTAGTCCAATTCGCCGCACAGGCTATCAATCCTTTAAACGGAATATTGCAATCGGCTTGGGAAATGCTCCATACTCGGCTGAAATCGTGAGCCAATTGCAAGAAGCAAAAGCTCTACACGATGAGATTGTCAATGTACATATTGAGTGGGCAATTCAACAACAATTGCAGCAAATAAACGTACCTGAATAGAAAAATGATGTTTTTTGCCCTTTGGCTTTGGCACGATTTCTGTATGATTAATCTCAATGTTTGTAATCAATCATCATGGATATAACAATGACTTTACGTAATGACTGGACTCGTGATGAAATCCAAGCTTTATATGACCAACCTTTTCTAGACTTAGTATTCAAAGCACAAAGTGTTCATCGTGAGCATTTTCAGCCAAATACCATTCAAGTCAGCACCCTGCTTTCAATTAAAACAGGTAAATGTCCAGAAGACTGTAAGTATTGCTCGCAATCGGCCCATTACGATTCAAAACTGGAAGCAGAAAAGCGGATTGCGGTGGATAAAGTCATTCGTGAAGCACAGGCAGCAAAAGAGTCTGGTTCTTCCCGTTTCTGTATGGGTGCGGCATGGCGCAATCCACATGAGCGTGACATGCCTTATGTACTGGAAATGGTTCGTGAAGTGAAAGCGTTAGGCATGGAAACCTGTATGACTTTGGGGATGCTAAACCAGTCTCAGGCAGAGCGTTTAAAAGATGCAGGCCTGGATTATTACAACCATAACCTCGACACTTCACGCGAAT
>CAZKJI010000341.1:0-1388 GCA_964553005.1 uncultured Acinetobacter sp.
TACCACAGAGAATCTATAAATGATAGTGCGTAAGTCCTATAATTTTATAAAATAGGTGCAAAAATGGCTAATTGATTTTAATGTCATTTCAGCCAATTCATATAATCCAATTATGCCGATTCTCTGCGTGTAAATTGAATAATATTATCCATCTCATCATCTTGAGGTTTGAACCTAGTTACATCCTGATCCAATCTTAGGGCATCCAGATAATCCGCCCATAGTTGCATCATCTTTTGCCGTTTCTTGAGAAATTTAGTGCGGTTGTATGCTGTGCCATTCGGGTCTCTCACCTTATGGGCTAGTTGATGCTCAATAATATCGCTTCGGGTATCCAGTTCTTCATCTAGTAACGTTCTCGCCGTTGCCCTAAAGCCGTGCGCCGTTTGCTTTCCTCTGAAACCAATCTGTTTTAGCCCCTGCCCCATTGTACAATTACTAATACAGGCTTTATTGGATTTAATGCTAGGAAAGACATAGATAGAGTTTAATTTTAATTCATAGATTTGTTCTAGTATTTCAAAAGCCTGACTGGATAAAGGGACGATGTGCATTTGTTTTGTCTTACTTGCCACAAAGGTTAAATAACGTTTGTCCATGTTTACAGATTCCCATAATAACCCTCTGATCTCATTAGGTCGCTGGAATATGTAAATGGCAAACTTCATTGCTAATTCAGTAATGATGTAGTTTCTTGGGTTATTCTCCGTATATGCCCATATCCCTTTTAACATGGATGCTAGTTCTTGCTCCTCTGTAATCGCTGGGTGATTCTGTGTTATCGGTTGAGGCAAACTAATACTTTGTGCTGGGTTGTATTGAATTAAACGTTTCTTTAGCGGTATGTCCAAAATCATTTTAATCACCATTCTGACACGCCCAGCCAATGCAATTGCCCCACGCTGAATTATTCGATCTGTAACGTCCTTTTCAAGCTGTTCAGGATTCAATGAGGTGATTGCCATATCTCCAATATAGGGCAATATATCCACGTTTAGCATTCGTGTGTTTTCGCCGTCACTTCTGCCCTCTATTGCCCTTTTATTTAACCAATCCAGAGCATATCGGCTAAAGACGTTTTTCGCCTGTGCTCTTTTCTTTTCTTTGTTGGCATTACGATCTTCGGCTGGGTCAATCTCATTGATCAGCATCTTTTTGGCATCATCACGCCGTACCCTTGCCATCTCTAAAGTAATAATTGGATATGAACCTAAAGCAAGCGTATTTCTTTTTTGAGTGACTGGACGGCGGTAATCCATACGCCAATGCTTTGCACCATTGGCTGTGATTAAAAGATATAAACCACCGCCATCAGCATACTTATTTTTACCCTTATAGGACTTACGCACTATCATTTATAGATTCTCTGTGGTAGCAGATGATTTTTA
>CAZKJI010000342.1:0-1381 GCA_964553005.1 uncultured Acinetobacter sp.
TTACGTGGATACCGTGTGTACCAACCAAAGTAAAGAACGATGATAGGAATGCACTATGAGTTGGACCGTGACCTTCATGAACAAGGTGATGGAATTCATTGATTTCCATACCGATGAAGGTTGCACCGAAAAGGAATGTAATGAATAACCAAGTGATGACTTGATTTACATTCTTTTTATAAGATGCAAGTACTGCAAAACCAAAAGTTACAGAAGAGATCAAAAGGGCAAAGGTTTCACCTAATACATAACCCAATGATTCACTGAATAAGTCTTTTGCACTTGGAGTACCAGGTGGGACATGACTGCTCAATACAGCGAACGCGATGAAGAGTGATCCGAAAAGAATCAAGTCACTCATCAAGTATGTCCAGAAACCAAAGACGGTTAAGTCAGTATCATCATGTTCGTGATGACCATCGTGACCGTGGTTGTCGTGATGAAGTACTTCAGCCATTTCCTTAGTCCTTCTTCAAGTGTTTTTCAAGTAACGCATAGCGTTCATTTTCAATACGCTCTACTTCAGCAGCAGGAACGTAGTAGTCCACATTCTTGGTGAATGAGCTTACGATCAAGCTAATGACAGCAGCAACGAATGAAACAACGACCAGCCACCAAATATGCCAAATCAGTGCAAAACCAAGTACGGTAATGAACATGGCAATGACGAAACCAGCCGCACGGTTGGTTGGCATATGAATGTCTTCATATTTAGTATTGCGAGCGTATGCTACACCATTTTCTTTATCAACCCAAAAGCGGTCAATACCATCTGCCTGAGGAAGATGTGCAAAGTTATAGAATGGTGCAGGCGAAGAAGTTGCCCATTCAATCGTACGACCATCCCAGGCATCGCCTGTATAGTCCATGTTGTCCTTGCGTTGCAGGAAGCCAACGATAACTTGCATAAGGAAACATGCAATACCAATTGCAACAAGAACTGCACCGAACAATGCGATTGCTAAGTATGGATCCCATTCTGGGTTGTCATATGTATTCAAACGACGAGTCATACCCATGAAACCAAGGATATAGAGTGGCATGAACGCAAAATAGAAACCAAAGAACCAGAACCAGAATGACGCTTTACCCCAGAACTCATTGAGCTTCCAGCCAAACATTTTTGGCCAGTAATATGTGATTCCTGCAAACATTGCAAAGACCACACCACCAATAATCACGTTATGGAAGTGAGCGATCAAGAAGAGTGAGTTGTGTACAAGGAAGTCCGCAGGTGGAACAGCCATAAGTACACCAGTTAAACCACCAATACCGAATGTTACTAGGAAGCCAAGCGTCCATAACATTGGAGTAGTAAAGGTGATGCGACCTTTATACATGGTGAATAACCAAGAGAAGATTTTCACACCAGTAGGAATCG
>CAZKJI010000343.1:0-1372 GCA_964553005.1 uncultured Acinetobacter sp.
TTTTAAACTGAAACCAAAATAAAAAAGCAACAGCCATCAATAAAACAATCAGAAAACCCCAAATCAACATCAATGTCATAATTTCATCCCCAAATTTTCTTTTTAATATATGATCTGTTTAATTACAAAAAGATTCACACAAATCAAGTAGTCGATTCGCATATCCCCACTCATTATCATACCATGCAAACACTTTAGCTTGATGACCCACCACCATGGTTTGAGTTAAATCGACGATTAAAGAATAGGGCGAATGATTAAAATCACTTGAAACCAAATCTTCATCTGTCACTTGCATGATCTGCGCATAATCATATTGAGCTGCTTTACTCAAAACCTCATTGACTTTGTGTACTGTAATTGGTGAATGCGAAACAAAAGTTAAATCAATTGCTGCGACATTAATGGTCGGCACACGAATGGAATAACCATCAATTCGACCTTCCATTTTTGGCATGACTTGTTTTAATGCCCCTAATGCACTCGATGTGGTTGGAATAATATTTTGTCCTGAAGCTCGGGCACGACGTAAATCTCGATGTGCATGGTCTAATACCGATTGATCTGCTGTGACTGCATGGATTTCTGTCATTAAAGCGGTATCAATGCCAAAGGCATCATCAATAATTTTGACCAACGGAACCAAGGCCTGAGTAGTGCAAGATACACTCGAAATAATTTGATCAGTTACTTTCACATCATGGTGATTGACACCATAGACAATTGCAGCATCGACCGAATCAAAAGGTGCAGCCCCAATAATCACGCGCTTTGCCCCTGCTTCGACATGCCGAGTTGCATCAGCACGTGAACGGAATAGACCTGTACATTCCAATACCACATCTATTTTTAAATCTGCCCAAGGTAATAATTCTGGCTGAGCCTGCTTAAAAACCTGTAGCTTTAACTGACGTTGATGGGACTGAATATTTAAAAATATCTGTTCATTTTCAATCTGAATTTCAACTTGACCTGCAAAACGTCCATGCGTGGTATCGTATTTAAACAGATGTACCAAAGTCTGCACATCGGCAATGTCGTTGATAGCAACGATATCAAATTGAAATTGTTTTGGACTCTCAAACCACGCACGTAATACATTTCGACCAATTCGACCAAATCCATTGATAGCGATACGTTGCATGCAGAGCCCTTTCATCAAAACATCATCTTTTCTATGCTATATGGTAAAACATGAACAGCGCTATTGAATATAGATTTTTAGTTTAAACACAGTTTTATATGATATTGCTTGTAAAATCGTTGGTTGGGATCATATTTTCCGTTATAATTTAGCACTTTTAAAAATTATGGACGCTTGGTTGTGAGTACTCGTTTTATGACATCCGCTGAAATCCGTGAAGCATTTTTG
>CAZKJI010000344.1:0-1371 GCA_964553005.1 uncultured Acinetobacter sp.
GCTTCTTCAAACACCACATCCGCATTCTGTGTTGCATCCAAACGCTTGATTCGTTGAGACTCTGCTTGCCACAAGGTCTCATAACCCGCACGCACTTTGGCAAAGAAACTCAACTTCTCTTGCTCAAAACGATCCAGTGCACCACGCTCTCGCGCACGAGTCATCCCCAACTCAATCGGCGCATCCAACCAAAAGGTAATATTCGGCATTTTCGCCACAAAAGTTTGATTTAATAATTGCAATTTTTCCTGACTTAAGCCACGCCCAGCACATTGATAGGCAAAGCTGGCATCGGTAAAACGGTCACTTAACACAATCTTGCCAGCCTCCAAAGCCGGAACAATCACCTGCTGTAAATGTTGCGCCCGTGCCGCATAGATCAGTAGCAATTCAGTATCATGACTCATTTGTTCTTCATGATTCACCGCCAACAGCAACGAGCGAATCTGTTCTGCCAATGGTGTTCCCCCTGGTTCGCGGGTCAGCACCACCTGTTTACCCTGCTGTTCAAAGTACTGATGAATTTTGCGAATCAGCGTGGTTTTTCCTACACCTTCCGTCCCTTCAAAACTAATAAACATCATTCACCTTGCTTTTTCTTTGAACGTAACACAGTTAAATATTCTTGAACTGCACGATTATGGTCTTCTAAAGACGCTGTAAATTTATGCCCACCATTACCTGTAGCAACAAAGTAAATATTTTTAGCATCGTCTGGATGCATTGCTGCTTCAATCGCTTTTTTACTCGGCAATGCAATCGGAGTTGGCGGCAACCCGTTAATAGTATAGGTGTTATAAGCTGTTGGGGTACGCAAATCATTACGGGTAATATTGCCCTTATAATCATCCCCCATGCCATAAATCACGGTTGGGTCTGTTTGCAAACGCATTCCAATTTTTAAACGGCGGACAAACACACCTGAAACCTGTTGCAACTCGCTATCCAGACTGGTTTCCTTTTCAATAATTGAAGCCATGATCAATGCTTCATACTTATCTTTGTAAGGGAGATTCGCCGCTTTATTTGCCCATGCCTCATCCAGTGATTTCATTTGACGGCGGTATAAATCGGTCAGGATTTTTTTGTCCGTTTCACCTTTGGCAAAGAAATAGGTATCAGGCGCAAACAGACCTTCTGGATGTGCATATGGAATGTCCAGTTCCTTGAGTAATTGATCCCGTGGCAAATCCAGAATGGTTTTGCTGACGTTTGGGTCTTTTTTAAGATTCTGAACCAGTTGCTTAAAGGTTGTTCCCTCAATCACCAGAATACGGTTCATCTGTGCATTTTCAGCATTCGACAACATATCCAGTACCTGACGAACACTCATGCCATGAGTGACTTCATACACACCCGCTTTCATACTGT
>CAZKJI010000345.1:0-1362 GCA_964553005.1 uncultured Acinetobacter sp.
GGTTTGCCGGAGGCTGATTGAGGTTAGTTACGCTGCCATGGCTTCAGTTTCCAGAGCATCATAGTACTTTCCTTCGGCTTCCGCGGGCGGGATGTTCCCGATGGGCTCCAGCAGGCGGCGGTTGTTGAACCAGTCGACCCATTCGAGGGTTGCGTATTCGACGGCTTCGAAGCTGCGCCACGGACCACGACGGTGGATGACCTCTGCCTTGAACAGACCGTTGATCGTCTCGGCCAGCGCGTTGTCATAACTGTCGCCGACGCTGCCGACGGAAGGTTCGATGCCTGCTTCTGCGAGGCGCTCGGTGTAGCGGATGGACAGATACTGGCTGCCGCGGTCGCTGTGGTGAACCAGTCCCATGCCCTTTGCCGGGCGGCGATCATGCACCGCCTGTTCCAGGGCATCGAGGACGAACCCCGCATGCGCCGAGGTGCTGACGCGCCAACCCACGATCTTGCGGGCGTATGCGTCGATGACGAAGGCGACATAGACGAAGCCCTTCCAGGTGGCGACATATGTGAAGTCGCTGACCCAGAGCATGTTCGGCGCGGGCACGCGAAACTGACGGTTAACCTTGTCCAGCGGGCACGGTGCCTTCTTGTCCGGTATCGTCGTCCTGTGCGGCTTTCCACGGATAATCCCTTGAATACCCATGCTCTTCATTAGCCGTGCCACCGTGCACCGCGCGACACCGAAGCCCTCTCGGCCAAGCTGTCGCCAGACCTTCCGGACGCCATAGACCCGCCAGTTCTCCTCGAACACGCGAAGGATCTCGGGGCGCAGCGCTTCGTCCTGACGTGCCCGATCAGACAGCCGAGACGGATCGGCCCGCTTCGCCAGATGATCATAGTAGGTGGACGGGGCGATCGGCAGCACGTTGCAGATCGGCTCGACCCCGTGCGCATTCCGATGCGCGTCGATGAATCCCACCATCACTTCGATCGGCGGTCGAGCTCCGCCATCGCAAAATACGCTGACGCCTTGCGAAGGATCTCGTTCGCCTGGCGCAGTTCGCGGTTCTCCCGCTCAAGCGCCTTCATCCTCTCGGCCATATCGGTCGGGACGCCTGCTCGTTTGCCGCTGTCGACCTCGGCCTTCTTGACCCAGTCGTTCAGCGTCTGTGGCGTGCAGCCAATCTTCGCCGAGATTGACATGACGGCCTGCCAGCGGGAGGCGTGCTGGCCCTCGTTGTCGAAAACCAGCCGCACGGCCCGCTCGCGCACTTCCGGGGAAAACTTGTTCGTCGTCTTGCTCATGATGCTCCATCCTACTCAAGAGTTGGAGCCTCCGGCAAACCCGGCGCGGTTCACAGCTTCGCGCATCGAACGTCTGTTGAAGGATCTGGGTGAAGAAGCCGACCCA
>CAZKJI010000346.1:0-1343 GCA_964553005.1 uncultured Acinetobacter sp.
CTTCGGTGACTTGTTCATAGCTCCATCTTCTCAAGTGTTGGAGCCTCCTCAAAACTGAACTGACCCCCAGAAGTTGGACAAACTTCAAGGGGTTACATGAAGAAGTACAAAACAGAGTTCAAGCTGGAAGTGGTCCAAAGCTTCCTGGCTGGCGAAGGCGGCGCGAAGCTTTTGGGTCAGCGGTGGTCGGTTCCCGAGGAGAAGGTCCGCACATGGGTGAGCCACTACCGACTGCACGGCATCGACGGTTTGCGCCCTAAGCGCAGCGCGTACAGTGCGCAGTTCAAGTTGCAGGTGCTAGCTCATCAGGATCGCGAGCAGCTTTCCAATCGTCAGGTCGCGGCGGTCTATGACATCCGCAATCCCAACCAGATCGTGGTCTGGCGGCGCAATCTCGATCAAGGCCGCCTGCAGGCGTGCGAGACCAGGAATGAAGAACAGCCCAAGATGAAGTCAAAACGACGCTCTGCTGTCCCGTCGAGCACGGTCGTTGCCGATGCGGAGAAAGCCCTGCGGGACGAGAACGACCGACTGCGCGCGGAGGTCGCGTACCTAAAAAAATTGCAGGCCTTGATCCGATCGAAGAGATCAGCTGCGCCGACAAAGCGCGACTGATTGCCGGGTTGAGGCAACACCATAAATTGGCGGATCTGTTGCAGGTAGCAGGCTTGGCGCGCAGCACGTTCTACTACCAGTGCCAGGCGGCCCAGTGTGCCGACCAGCAAAGCGCCATGGAGGCCAGAATTCGCACTGTCTATGACGAGCACAAGGGTCGCTATGGATACCGGCGGATCACGGCAGCGCTATGCAATTCAATGTCACAGCCGGTCAATCACAAGTGCGTGCAGCGTCTGATGCAAAAGATGGGGCTACGTGCGTTGATCCGGGCGAAGAAGCGCTCCTGGCATGTTCCGGGCACGAGCGATGCGCAGGTACCCAACGTTCTGCAGCGGGACTTCTGCGCGACCGCGCCAAACCAGAAATGGGCGACCGATGTCACCGAGTTCAATGTAAGCGGCCAAAAGCTCTACCTGTCGGCCTGCATGGACCTGTACAACGGCGAGATCGTCGCGTACCGCATGGCAAGGCGGCCGGTCTTCGAGATGGTTTCCAGCATGCTTGAGGCCGCGCTCTCCCGGACCAATTGCGTCGAAGGCCTGATCGTGCATTCTGACCAAGGTTGGCACTACAAGATGCAGCCCTACCGAGCGATGCTCGTGCGACGCGGAGTCGAGCAAAGCATGAGCCGCAAGGGCAACTGCTTCGACAACGCGGCGATTGAAAGCTTCTTCGGCACCCTGAAAGCCGAGTACTTCCATCTCGAAAGGCCCGATAGCATTGAT
>CAZKJI010000347.1:0-1299 GCA_964553005.1 uncultured Acinetobacter sp.
GATGCGTGGCATCCTGATTTAAAAGGTGGAACAGGTCACTGTTTCGATTGGAATAAATTTCCAAAACTTGATATTCCACTAATCTTGGCAGGGGGCTTAACCCCTGAAAATGTGAGTGACGCTATTGATACTACAGCAGCTTTTGCTGTGGATGTCAGCGGAGGCGTAGAGTCCGCTAAAGGTATAAAAGACCAACAACTCATTGAAAAATTTATGCAAGGAGTCCAACGTGGATCAGCAAAACCTTAGTCAACAAAATCAGGCGATTGACTACACCCAGTTTCCAGATGCTCAGGGGCATTTTGGTATTCATGGTGGGCGTTTTGTGTCAGAAACGCTTATGGCTGCACTTGAAGACTTAGAAAGTCTTTATGGTCGTATGAAAAATGATGCTCAGTTTTTAGCAGAGTTTGACCGTGATCTTGCGTTTTATGTTGGTCGTCCAAGTCCACTTTATCATGCTGAACGATGGTCTCAGCACCTCGGCGGTGCGCAAATTTACTTAAAACGTGAAGACCTAAACCATACTGGCTCTCATAAAGTAAATAATACGATTGGTCAGGCTTTATTGGCAAAACTGTCGGGTAAAAAACGTATCATTGCTGAAACAGGTGCAGGTCAACATGGTGTTGCGACCGCAACCATCGCTGCTCGCTTGGGTATGGAGTGCGTGGTGTACATGGGTGCTGAAGATGTAAAACGTCAGGCGATGAATGTCTATCGCATGCGTTTGCTTGGCGCAAAAGTTGTACCAGTGCAAAGCGGATCCAAAACTTTAAAAGATGCATTGAATGAAGCGATGCGTGATTGGGTCACCAATGTTGATACGACTTATTATGTTATTGGTACGGTTGCTGGGCCACACCCATATCCACAGCTTGTACGTGATTTCCAATCAATCATTGGTCGTGAAGCACGTCAACAGATCCAAGCACAAGCAGGGCGTTTACCTGATGCCTTGGTGGCTTGTGTGGGCGGAGGTTCAAATGCAATGGGCTTGTTCTATCCATTCCTGAATGATCAGGATGTGAAAATGTACGGTGTTGAAGCGGCAGGTTTCGGCATTGAAACAGGCAAACACTCAGCGCCATTGAATGCAGGCCATGTGGGTGTATTACATGGTAACCGTACTTACCTCATGTCGGATGAGCAAGGTCAGATTATTGAAACACATAGTATTTCAGCAGGTTTGGATTATCCAGGTGTTGGTCCAGAGCATAGTTTCTTAAAAGATATGCATCGTGTTGAATATGTTCCAATTAAAGATGATGAAGCCTTACAAGGCTTCCGTGATTTAAC
>CAZKJI010000348.1:0-1287 GCA_964553005.1 uncultured Acinetobacter sp.
GGGCATGGGGCATGTACCCAGGTCTTTCTCATGGTGCTGTACGTACTTTAGAACATCACGGTTCAGATGAACAAAAAGCAACCTATCTACCAAAGCTTGTTTCAGGTGTTTGGACAGGTACAATGTGCTTAACAGAATCTCATGCTGGTTCAGACTTAGGTATTATTCGTACTAAAGCAGAACCAAATGATGATGGTAGCTATGCAATTTCTGGCGAGAAAATCTTTATCTCTGCTGGTGAACATGACATGGCTGACAACATCGTTCACATCGTTCTTGCACGTTTACCAGGAGCACCTAAAGGTACTAAGGGTATTTCTTTATTTATCGTACCTAAGTTCCATGTCAATGCTGACGGTTCAGTTGGGGAGCGGAATGCAGTTCGTTGTGGTTCAATCGAACACAAAATGGGGATTCATGGTAACGCAACTTGCGTCATCAACTTTGATAAAGCAAAAGGTTACTTGATCGGACCAGAAAACCGCGGCCTAAACTGCATGTTCACATTCATGAACACTGCGCGTATTGGTACAGCCATTCAAGGTCTTGCAGCATCTGAAGGTTCTTTCCAAGGTGCATTGGCTTATGCCAAAGATCGTTTAGCAATGCGTTCACTTTCTGGTCCGAAAGCGCCTGAAAAAGAAGCAGATCCAATCATTGTGCATCCTGCGGTACGTAACATGCTGTTGACCCAGAAAGCATTTGCAGAAGGTGGTCGCGCACTAGTGTATCTGTTGTCTCTACACGCAGATATCGTTGAACAAGGTGCAACTGAAGAAGATCGTAAATTCTCTGACAACATCTTGTCTTTATTGACGCCAATTGCAAAAGCATTCTTAACTGAAACTGGTTACGAATCTGCAAATCATGGGGTTCAAATCTTTGGTGGCCATGGCTTTATTTCTGAGCACGGTATGGAGCAAATCGTACGTGATACACGTATTGCTTGCTTATACGAAGGTACTACTGAAATCCAAGCACTTGACTTGTTAGGTCGTAAAGTATTGCAAACTCAAGGTGCAATGTTAAAAGACTTCACTAAGATCATCCATAAATTTGTTGAAGCGAACAAAGACAACGCAGCAATGCAAGAATTTGTTGCACCTTTAGCTGCTGCAAACAAAGAGTGGGGCGACATCACGATGCAAATCGGTATGCGCGCAATGCAAAACCCTGATGAAGTTGGTGCAGCTGCAGTTGATTACATGTATTTCTCTGGCTATGTAACGCTTGCTTACCTATGGGCACGTATGGCACTTGTTGCTCAGGAGAAACTGGCTGAAGGCT
>CAZKJI010000349.1:0-1286 GCA_964553005.1 uncultured Acinetobacter sp.
ATAAAGCCATCTTTGGTTTGCTTTTTCACTTCACCGTAAATCAGCTCGCCTACTTTTGACTCATAAGCATCTGCAACCAGTGCACGCTCTGCCTCACGAATCTTTTGCACAATCACCTGCTTGGCAATTTGCGCGGCAATACGACCAAACTCAATTGACTCAACTTCTAGCTCACGCACATCACCGATTGACCATTTTGATGGATCAACATCTGAGATTGCATCTTGGCAAGCTGGCATTTCATGATCTTCATCCGCAACCACAGTCCATTGACGGAACGTACGGTAATCACCTGTTTTACGGTCAATTTCAACGCGAAGCTGTGCTTCTTCTGCATGGGTATTTTCGTAAAACTTTTTCTTCGTTGCCGCAACCAGTGCTTGCTCTAAGGCTTGGAAGATCGCTTCACGACTCACACCTTTTTCATTACTAACCGTTTCTGCAACGGTAAGAATTTCACGGCCCATAAGTCACCTACCGATTTCTTATACAATTAAGTTAATATTAGTCTTGATAGATTAAATTTGCTTTATCAATATTATGACTATCAATCTCAAGCACATGCTTACCCTCTACCTCAACCTGAATCATTTCGTTCTCCAGATCGACCGTGATAAGTTTTGCCTGAAATTTACGGCGATTCTCGACAGCAGCAATTAATCGTAAAGCGACTTGTTGTCCAATATAGCCAGACATTTGTGACAACTGAAAGAATGGACGGTCCCAGCCTGGTGAAGAAACTTCTAAAGCATATTCACCTGAAATTGGATCATGGACATCGAGCATTGCACCCACTTGTTGCGTGACCAACACACAATCTTGGACACCAATGCCACGACCTTGTTCAACCTCACCCTCTTCATTCAGGACAGGTTCAGCATTCTCATCAATCGGTTTATCAATAAAAATGCGTAATAAAGAACGCTTACCTTGTGGCAGGAACTCAATCCCCCACAAATCTACACCACAGGCAGCCACGGCTGGTGCGATAAGATCATATAATGCTTGAGATTTATTTGATAATTTCATTTACTCTCGTTGCTCTCATGCGAGCCAATTAATCCCGTATAGTGAAGCATGATGTTTTTTGATCACGCCATACGACTCATATCGACACTACACGACAGCCAAACAACCAATAAAAAAGGGCGAAATCGCCCCTATTTTACACAGAAAAGCATTGCCCACTGTGCAAAAAGGCCCACCTTACTGTGAGCCTCTTTTAAGAAACTTGGTAGCGGGAGCTGGATTTGAACCAACGACCTTCGGGTTATGAGCCCGACGAG
>CAZKJI010000350.1:0-1272 GCA_964553005.1 uncultured Acinetobacter sp.
ACATGAACCACATCAATTGTAATGAAACCCTTTTTCAGATCGAAGATTTAATGCTGAATATTTGTTTAAACCGATACTATTGGCGAGATGCGATTGTTGAACTGCAAAGAAACCGAGAAGCAGCGACCACTATTTATGATCCTGAACTTGAATATTCACCACTGTTACAAGGCTATTTTGATTTGATGTCGATGAGTCACGCATCAGATTCGGGTAGAACAATAAACCCACGTAGATCACCATTACAATCCAGAACGGCTTTTCAGAATTTCTGTGATGGACTCATGGATGAGCAGGATCATTTCATTCTGAGACATAAACGGCAACGTAAGCGTAACTACACCGCCATCAAAAATTACATTGAAGACCTACTGGATAGCAATTGTGAGTTTCAAGTGATACATGGAAACTTTAATAAACTGAACCATGAGGCTCAGGGTGTTTACCAGTTTCATCAAACCCTGACAGAATTTCGTAGTCGAATCTTGAAACGTGATACCTGTTGCGAAGATCTACTGGATTATTCATGGGTCATTGAACAAGACCGAGAAGAAGGTTTGATTTGTCGTTATATTTTCATCCATGTTGGGTCATCTGACATAGAGCTTGATAATTATGCTACAGATCGTACGGATAAGAATTATGAGTTAATCGAGGAAGAAAACCTCTTGAATATTATTCACACGCTATCAAACCACGATGTTGAAGATCAGTATTTACGTGCAAGGATTAAAGGGATGCGTTGCTTTGGATAAATGTTGATCCCAAAAAATTGAATCTACACACTATAAACATGAATGTTTATTTCATATATTCATTTTTTGGCTTGAGTCATGTGGGGATGTTGGGTCAATTCATCTCATGGGGTGCAGTAAAAAAATACGGTATGCCGATTTGTATTGAGGAAGACCCCTCTCAACTACAATTACTGGGAGTACCCACATGACCAATCTCGTTGAATACCAATATCGTATCCTGAACATCAAAGCAGTGATTGAAATTGCTGCACTGAGTCGTTCAACCATCTATGAAATGATCAATCCGAAATCAGACTATTACGATGCCAATTTTCCCAAGCCGATTCATTTAACCCAGAATCGGGTTGGCTGGGTATCGCAGGAAATCTATGATTGGCTTGAATCAAAAATCGCCCAACGATCAGAGGCACACTGATCCACCCTGATACGGCTACATGGTTGAATCGCAACGAACTGGCATGATCCCAAAAAATCACAGATATATATCATTAACATGAAGATTGAATGTTTTCTT
>CAZKJI010000351.1:0-1223 GCA_964553005.1 uncultured Acinetobacter sp.
CTAAAAAATATAAATATCATAAGGACATGTGCATTGATTAAAGAGATTTTATTTGCCGATACGCATAACTATCATGGCAAGGTTGATCATCGTTTTATTGACCTAGCAACCCAATTCAGTCGTTTTCAGGATGCGAGAAGCCATCAAGGTGGCGCTGCGTTGGTGGTATATTTTCAAGGTCATAAAGTTGTTGATATTTTTACTGGTAAAAAATCTCAAGATCAAGATTGGCAAGCAGATACTTTGTCGATGTGCTATTCGACAGGTAAGGGCATATTGGCAACACTTGCACATATCTTGGTGAGTGAACGTTTACTTGATTACGATACGCCAATTGCACACTACTGGCCTGAGTTTGCTCAAAATGGCAAAGCCAATATAACCTTGCGTCATGTGTTGTCCCATCAAAGTGGTTTGTTTGATATTCGCAATTTGATTGAGACAGCAACAGAAATGTTGGATTGGTCGCATATGTTAGAGCTAATGGCTGCTGCTACACCACGTTTTGAAGCAGGACAAAGTTTTGCTTATCAACCGCTGACTTATGGTTGGCTCGTGGGTGGAGTCATTGAAAAAGCAGTGAAACAGCCTTTAAGTAGGTTAATGCAGCGTTATCTGGTGCAACCACTTGAGTTGAATGGTGCTTATTTTGGTGTGCCTGCTTCTGAACTGGATCGGGTTGCTCGTTTACTGGAAAAACCAAAATCAGCAGTGACACCTAAGCCACAAACTAAAACAAGCAATCAACCACGTAAGGTTTCATTGTCAGAAAAATTACTAGAACTTTCAGGACAAAGCCCTCAAGATTTCCAAGATGCGATGATTCCAAAAGGCATGCGTAATTTTAGCTTCTATAGTGATGCAGGCCTACAAGCCGTGATTCCCGCCGCCAATGGGGTGTTTACAGCAGATAGTCTTGCCAAAGTTTATGCAATGCTTGCCAATCAAGGGCAGTGGAAAGGTCAACAATTGATTCGTCTAGAAGTATTTAAGCAGTTAAGCACCGTACAATCTAAAGCACGTGATCGAGTGATGCCAATTCCAATGCATTGGCGTTTAGGCTATCACCGTATTTTAACAATGGGCAAACGTGCGCCACATGGCTTTGGACATATGGGCTTTAATGGTTCAGGTGCATGGAGTGATCCTGACCGTGAACTCAGTTTCGCTTATACGCATAATTTTAGTACCACTTCTGCAACAGGCGATTATCGTTTATGGGG
>CAZKJI010000352.1:0-1209 GCA_964553005.1 uncultured Acinetobacter sp.
AAGTATTTGATTTAATATTTTGACCGTTGCTTCTTTGATGGAATCATCTAAATTATTACGTGTATAAACTTTTAAAGCTTTCGCTGCTGAAGAACTCATAGTTACCTCATTTCAATTTTAATAAGCATGAAAATGGATAAAAACCATTTAATTCGATAAATAGTCTACGCCGTTGAAGATGCCTGAGTGTTTAGATTTTGACTGTTTTTGTATCAGTTTGAATACTATGCAGAATATAAAGAGGAGAATATGGGAAAAAGTGTAAGTGGGTGGGTTAGGTGTGGTACAAGTGAGTGCTGTACCACACGAAAACACAAAGCTAGAGCGGTTCTTCTGTTAAATGGCGAGCACCTGTCAAGATCATACGAATCATAAGCATGGTTTGTTCCGCGACTTCAATCCGTTGTTCAGCAGACAGGTCAATCACTTTTGCACCCATATTAAACACCAGTTGGGTGATAGCTTTAGCGGCAATATCCGCATGGGGCATGTGACTGTTATTGTTGATCTGTTCCAGACGAATCAGGTCTTCGTGCAACTCTTGCTGGAAGAATGAAAGCTGGCGGTCTACCGCCTCTTTATAGGAAGTTGAACCTGTATAGCTTTCACGCAACAACAGGCCCAAATAACCTTCATCTGCATCCAGAAGCTGAATAAAAACTTCAACTGAACTTCGAATAATGCTTTGCTGCATAGATGCCTGCAAACGCGCTTCGCGAATGATTTTGCGTAATACCAAACCTGCACGATCGATCAGAGCGATAGCCAGTTCATCAATGTCCCTGAAATGGCGATAAAAACTATTCGGTGCAATGCCTGCCTCACGCGCAATCTCTCTTAAACTCAGCGAAGAAATGCTCTTTTGTGGACCAATCAGGTTCAGGGTGGCTTGAAATAACTCTTCTTTGGTAATGGTGGCTTTGCGGCCAACCGAGCGCACAGGAGATTTTATGGGAATAAGATCCTGTTCATCTGTTGCGGGTTTGGGACTGGGTGGTAGAACAGAAGAATGAACCATCATTTTCAAAACATAAATAAGCTGCTTGGGATTATAGCGATTGTGGGAGAACTTGTGAAATGTAAATTCTTATACGGATATATATACAAATATATATACATGTGTATAATAATTAAAAAATGATCAGAGTTCCCGTTCATGCAAGCAGTCGAAAAGAGAATTTCTCTATTCAATTCAATAGCCCAAAGCGT
>CAZKJI010000353.1:0-1189 GCA_964553005.1 uncultured Acinetobacter sp.
TAGATTGCTAATACCAAGTTGTTTGCAACCAACGAATCTGCAGTTGAGAAGAAACCTAAAGAACGCATGACAATGGTACGCTCATCTTCGGTCAAGCCATTTTCAGACTTCCAAAGCGCGATGTCATGGTTCATGTTCACTTCTTGAGGCATCCAGTGGTTGGCACACCCGTCAAGGTATTTCTGCCAAGCCCACTCGTATTTAAATGGAACAAGTTGGTTTAAGTCTGCACGGCAGTTGATCATGGCTTTATCATCAACCTGTACACGCTGTGCGCCCATTTCCAGTTCTTCCAGACCTGGCGCAACGTCAAGATGTTCTAGGGCTTCAGATGCTCTAGCCAGCGAATCGGTTGGATTTGTTGATCGCACGGTACTGGCTCCAGTGGATTGTGGAGCTGCCACACGCGGCGATGATGGCTCTGCATCAGATACCACTTGCGTATCAACCGTTTTTTGCGATTCGAGGGACGCAGACTTGTGTTCAGGTGCAGTCGGTTTTTGCGTATCATCTTCAAAATCGTCCCAGCTAAGGATAGACATAATTTATCTCACTCTAATCTTAATTTATTTATGTGACAGTTTTAAACACTAAAACATAGATCAGGCACAGCAATACCATCACTCCAACCGTTAATCCCAACATGTTTTTTAAACGTTTAAGATTGACTGGAGAGGGAAGTGAGTTTGGGGTTAATAATTTGCCTGTTTCATCATAAATAGCCACAGCCCTTGCGCCACTCGCTAACCCTAATTCCTGCAATGCCCGTATTTCCACCTGTGTTAAGCCTGCTTCTGTTCGTTCCATAGCCTGAATAAACATAATGGGTGCTGAATCTAAAAAGCTAAATTTGCCTTGTTTTATCAGCTTGGTCAGTGTGTCTTCAGCTATACTGTAGTTACCCAATAAAGAACGTGGATGTGAAAAGGAAGCGGACTCAGCCATTTGCCCTGTAACAGAGGAAACACCAAGTACCATACGATTTATATAAATCTGGATGAGAACTGCATTTGAGTTAGCATATTTTTCTAAATCAAGTTGAAGTGTCATCTTATCTTCCTAAGCAATCACTTTATTGATCTTGCTTACGCTGCTGATTGCGAATGGCAACAAATGCGTAGACCATTGGCACGTAAAAGAAAACAAAGGAAAAAACCAGAACCGCGAGTCCTAACATGTAGTTATGAGT
>CAZKJI010000354.1:0-1184 GCA_964553005.1 uncultured Acinetobacter sp.
ATCAAATATAAGGTAAATAATTACTAAATTAGGTTGACAGCCAAGACGGTATCTTAAGGGATGCTGAACTCCTGATTGTGGGCGATCAGATCAAGGATATTGATGAGAGCTGTATTGTGATGGGTGACCTGAATGATGTGGCATGGTCACGCACCACGCGATTATTTCAACGAATCAGTGGTCTGCTTGACCCACGTGTGGGACGTTATTTTATGAATACCTTTCATGCAGATTATCCGTTGTTGCGTTGGTCACTGGATCATATTTTCCACAGTACTGACTTTGGCCTGGTTGAAATGAAGCGTTTGCCCCATATCGGTTCAGACCATTTTCCAATCTATGTGGTGCTGCAAACGGGAAGGATATTTGAACAAAAACAGCAAGAGTTGGAGCAGACAGAAAGTGATGAGGACGAGGCACAGCAGGCGATTCAGGAGGGTATAGCAAAGGCGGAGCAGGAGGAAAAAGTGGTGGTGGATGAACTGGCCCAGACTCATAAAAGTGCGATGATTAAGAATAATCACTAAACGCTCATGTAAGCATTATCGTACAGTGATTTCAGTCCACAGCGAATAGTCATGGCTGCTTAAAAGATTTATTCTAAATACATCAGCACAGGGATGCAGGAAAGGATTTCCGATTAAGGATAGCAACGCTGAGATGGAAAAAGCATTATGGATATGATGCATGCGATGGAAGCAAGATAATAAAAATATTGTGAAAGCATAACCTCATTTGCCCGAGTTTTGCAGGATGCGAAACTCGGGTTTTAATTTTCTCTAAATATTATAGGACTTACGCACTATCATTTATAGATTCTCTGTGGTAGCAGATGATTTTTATCGAGAATAAAGTCATCAATGAAGTCTTTGATGATTGGTCTAAATAATTTCTTCTGCCAACGATATACATTTTCAAAGATCCGCTCAAACTGGTTCTTTTGTATCTCGACGTAGGCCATCAAGGCTGCAAAAATATGATTCAAAATCAGTTTAGATCGTCTTACTTGAAACTTTTCAATATGACAAACCTGTTTAATCACTCGGTGATATTGTTCTATTTTCCAATGACTTGAATGTAATTCATGAAAACCCTCAAAGGACAATAAATCATCTTCATCTTGATGCACAATGGCTTTGTTGCACAAATAGACAAAAGGTAGAGTTGTTCTAATCTTCAGATAT
>CAZKJI010000355.1:0-1179 GCA_964553005.1 uncultured Acinetobacter sp.
TTATGCAGTTACTTTCGCAACAACACCAGCACCTACAGTACGACCACCTTCACGGATCGCAAAACGTAGACCTGGGTCCATTGCGATCGGGTGGATTAACTCTACTGACATCTCAACGTTGTCACCAGGCATAACCATTTCAACGCCATCTTGTAATTTGATCGCGCCAGTTACGTCAGTTGTACGGAAGTAGAACTGTGGACGGTAACCATTAAGGAATGGAGTGTGACGACCACCTTCTTCTTTAGAAAGTACGTATACTTCCGCATCGAATTTAGTGTGTGGCTTGATTGTACCTGGTTTAGCAAGTACCTGACCACGTTGTACATCTTCACGCTTGGTACCACGAAGAAGGATACCACAGTTCTCGCCCGCACGGCCTTCGTCAAGAAGTTTACGGAACATTTCAACGCCAGTTACAGTCGTTGCAACTGTATCACGGATACCAACAATCTCAACAGTTTCACCTACTTTGATGATACCCGCTTCAACACGGCCAGTTACTACTGTACCACGACCAGAAATCGAGAATACGTCTTCGATTGGCATTAAGAATGCTTTATCGATTGCACGCTCTGGCTCTGGGATGTAAGAGTCAAGCGCTTCTACAAGTGCAAGAACAGAAGCTTCACCGTAAGGACCGTCGTTACCGTTTAATGCTTGAAGAGCTGAACCACGGATGATTGGAGTGTCATCACCTGGGAAGTCATAAGTAGAAAGAAGTTCACGAACTTCCATTTCTACTAATTCAAGTAATTCTTCATCATCAACAAGGTCACACTTGTTTAAGAATACGATGATGTAAGGTACACCTACCTGACGAGAAAGAAGGATGTGTTCACGAGTTTGTGGCATTGGACCATCAGTCGCAGCACATACAAGGATCGCGCCGTCCATCTGAGCAGCACCCGTAATCATGTTTTTAACATAATCGGCGTGGCCTGGGCAGTCTACGTGAGCGTAGTGACGGATTGGAGAATCGTATTCTACGTGTGAAGTATTAATTGTAATACCACGTGCTTTTTCTTCAGGAGCAGAGTCGATTTGTGAGTAATCTTTCGCTTCACCGCCGTAAGTTTTTGCACAAATCGTTGCAATCGCAGCAGTTAAAGTTGTTTTACCATGGTCAACGTGACCAATTGTACCCACGTTTACGTGTGGTTTATTACGTTCAAACTT
>CAZKJI010000356.1:0-1166 GCA_964553005.1 uncultured Acinetobacter sp.
AGGTTCAGGTTCAGGTTCAGGTTCAGGTTCAGGTTCAGGTTCAGGTTCAGGTTCAGGTTCAACACTAACCATTTCCTGCTGAACTACAAGCTGTTCTTCAACAATAGTAACTTGCTGCAATTGCTGAATTTCTGCTGGACTTGGCTCAGTTGAAACGACTTGCTCATGAGAAACTACAATATTTTGTGGGTTTGTGCCCCCAACAGTAATTTCACCAGCAGATAACGGTCTAAATGCGAGCAAACGCAAGACACACATTTCAAAACCTTGCTCTTGCGTGACTGCAAGTTGCAGATCGGATCGTCCCTTACATGCAATCTGATAGTAAAGTTGCAAATCCTGAGCAGAAATCAGTTTAGACAATTGTAGAATTTTTCGATTGATTTCTTCACTGTATTTCAAGGCAAGATCAGGCAAATATTGTAGCAATGCCAACTCATGCAAGGTTGAAACCAACTGATCCAGAACCAGAGAAACATCCAGTGCCTGTTGCCTAAACTGCAACAACAACTGGCTGACATGCGCTTGCTGATTGTGATGAATAGCAAGAATCAGGTCATAAATAATGGTTCGGTCAATCAAGCCCAACATGTCTTTGACATCTTGATGATGCACAGCCCCCTGACCATAGGCAATGGCCTGATCCGTTAAGGATAGTGCATCACGCAATGAACCCTGTGCCGATTCGGCAATTTGCCAGATCGCATCCTGATCGGCTTCAATATGCTCTTTATTTAAAATGGCAGTTAGATGCGTGGTAATCTCATCAACCGCCAAAGGGCGCAGGGTAAACTGCAAACAACGGGAAATTACCGTGATGGGCAACTTCTGTGGATCGGTGGTTGCAAACAAAAACTTTACATGCTCTGGTGGTTCTTCCAGCGTTTTTAACAAGGCATTAAATGAATGCGTTGAAAGCATATGTACTTCGTCAATCAGGTACACCTTAAAACGACCCTGGGTTGGTGCATAAGGCACATTGTCCAGTAACTCACGCGTATCCTCAACCTTGGTACGTGATGCAGCATCAATCTCGATTAAATCAATGAAACGCCCCTCATTCACTGCCTTACAGGTGGTACAGACTTCACAAGGCGTTGAGGTCAC
This sequence comes from uncultured Acinetobacter sp., assembly GCA_964553005.1. GTDB lineage: Bacteria > Pseudomonadota > Gammaproteobacteria > Pseudomonadales > Moraxellaceae > Acinetobacter. The sequence goes on from CAZKJI010000356.1 coordinate 1,108, forward strand.
ACCCGTTTCACAGTTCAGGCATTTGGCTAAAATACGGGCAATTGTGGTTTTACCCACAC
>CAZKJI010000357.1:0-1160 GCA_964553005.1 uncultured Acinetobacter sp.
AATCTTAAACATTTGTTGTTGAGCTGATACCTAAAACAATATGATATGTGTAGGATAAGCTAATTGAACTCATCCATTCCGAAAAATTATGAATACATCTTTAAGACCACAACCCGTGATCAATAATCTTTCAGGTGAGAATGCCCTGTTTATTGTGCTGGGCATCAATACCAATCCTGATCATTCAGAAATTATTGACTTTCTAGCCAATTTCTCCGCTTTGGTGCGTAGCCTGACCAACCGTTTTCCGCAGGGGAACTTCAGTGCTTCTGTAGGGATTGGTTCGCATGCCTGGGACCTTTTATTTCCCGAAATGAATAAGCCTAAGGAGCTTGTGCCGTTTCAGGAACTCAAGGGACCTCGACATACAGCGGTTGCAACCGCAGGGGACCTGTTTTTTCATATCCGCGCCAACCAAATGGCGATTTGCTATGAACTGGCTTCCATTCTGCATGAGCAGTTAAAGGAACATACCTATCCAATCAGCGAGACCAAGGGCTTTAGATACTTTGATGGTCGTGCCATTCTTGGTTTTGTGGATGGTACGGAAAACCCTGAACATGAAATTGCCAAGGACATTGCCTATGTCGGACAGGAAGATGCCGAGTTTCTTGGTGGTAGCTATGTCTTTATCCAGAAATATCTGCATAACATGGAGATGTGGAAAAGCCTGACCACTGAAGAGCAGGAAAAAGTGATTGGTCGAAAGAAATATGATGATGTTGAACTGGGTGATGATGTGAAGCCTCAAAATGCACATAATGTGGTGAGTAAGGCACATGATGCAGAGGGCAACGAGTTAAAAATTCTAAGGGCCAATATGCCATTCTCTAACCCAACCGAGGGGGAATATGGCACATTCTTTATCGGTTATTCACGTTCGTTCAACATTACCAAAACCATGCTGGAAAATATGTTTCTTGGCAAAGAAAATGGCCACATTGATCGTTTACTGGATTTTAGTACTGCGGTTTCAGGTAGTCTGTTCTTTGTACCGACTTTTGATTTTCTGGACGATTTGGCTGAGTAAAACGTATTTTGGCTTTATAAAAGGGTGTGGTGATTATCACACCCTAGATATCTCAGCATTTTAGGTATAAGGACAGATAGCAATCTGTCGGATGTAAATGTAATACTGGTTTAATTGATTTTCTTAAACA
>CAZKJI010000358.1:0-1146 GCA_964553005.1 uncultured Acinetobacter sp.
CCAGACGATCAACTGAATTTTTAAACGCATTTTGCACCTGAATCTGTGTGATTGGATCCAGTGTGGTAAAAATTCTTAAACCCTGATTGGTAATGTCACTTTCCTGATATTCGGTGCGTAGTTGACGACGGACAATATCAAGAAAATCAGGGAATTTCGCAGGTCCTAAAGTCGGTTTGCTCACCACATTCAAAGGACGTGCAATTTCATCCTGATATTCCGCTTCACTGAGATAGCCCATGACTTTCATATTGTTCAGCACAACATCACGGCGTTTTTTTGCCGCCTCAGGATTACGCCAAGGGTTATATAAAGAAGGGCCTTGCACTAAACCAACCAAATAAGCTTGTTGGGAAATATTCAGTTCACGTAAAGGTAAACCAAAATAAAACTGTGAAGCCAGACCATAACCATTGATGGAATAACTGCCATTTTGACCTAAATTGACTTCATTCAGATAGGTTTCAAGAATTTCATCCTTGCTGTAATGCAGTTCAATCAATAACGCCATCAGCGCTTCATTGACTTTACGTTTCAGAGTTTTTTCAGGAGAAAGATAAAAGTTTTTCACCAACTGCTGTGTGAGGGTTGATCCACCTTGACGTTTACCACCCGTAACATTGCTGACTAGAGCACGTGCAGTGCCACGAACTGAAATACCGTGATGGTGATAGAAGTTGCGGTCCTCAGTTGAGATCAAGGCCTCAATCAGCGTTTTCGGTACTTTATCCAGTTTAATGAGTACGCGGTCTTCATTATGCTGTGGGTAAATACCACCAATCAATAAAGGTTCCAGCCGTGCAATGCCTGTGCTTGATGGTTTGGTTGAGCGGATTTCACCGACCTGCCCATTCAGGAAACCAATTTCAAGCACCTGTTCAGGTTCATTGCTGTCACCATAGTCAAAACCACGTGTATGTACATACATCTGGTTGCCTTGGGTGACATAGCTACCTGATTTTTCATAGTTTGCGGTATTTTTATAACCCAGTAATTTCAGTTCCTGAATGAAGTTTTCCTGAGTAATTGGCGCATTTGCATAGATTTCTAGAGGACGAGCAAATACCTTGGCTGGAATGTCCCATCGTTGACCTTCAAACTTATTGCGGATAATATTATCCAGACGGATCAGATAGATACTAAAGG
>CAZKJI010000359.1:0-1145 GCA_964553005.1 uncultured Acinetobacter sp.
TTTTCGTTTGCGCATGAACGTTGTCTTTCCGGAGATTTTGAGGCCTCACACAGGGGCTCCGCTCACCGCTCAATCTTGGCAGACTAGCCAAAGACCACGCAGCGTAGACACGCCTCCTTAATTTGATTTGTTACCCACCCGTGTATGGTAGCGGCTGCTCATGCGGCCATCAGGCGGGTATTCATCCACCAACTTCATGTTACACACCAACCCTCCGAAAAGGATCGCATTGCTACCTTGAACAATGCGATCCGTGCCGACGTTACAACACCAAACCACCCGGCAATCTTCGGGGTCGGGGGCGTCGTCTCTTGGCCACCAAACAATCAAATAGTGCGCCCGCTGTGAGTTTTTGCGTCGGGTCATCCACGAGTGTTCGCGCTGCCTCGTCCAGTTCGGATGGGGTAATTTTCAAGCCCTCAACCCGCTGAAAGAACACGGCACTGACTGGCGTATCGACGTAAGAGAACTGCGGGTACATGGCGCGAATCCTCTCCCTGATTTGCCCTGCATCCATGCTCGGGTTTTCCACCCCTCTAAAAGGCACCGCCGTGAGGCGGTGGGATTCCCCAAGAGGCTCCGAAGGAGCCTCTGCTCTGCCGACTTCGGCAAGCGCGCTTTGCGCGCTTGCCGTCAATACTGGCCCACGTACTGAAAAATCGTATTGACCTTCGGTCTTGACCAGTACTGATGGAATGGCGCCAGGATCGCCACATGCCCTTTGTTCATGCGGGTTTGCGAGCGATTCCACCACGGGTTGCCGCTTGTCGCGAGTGCGCAGTGATCGTTTGATTTCCCGTTGTCCGCTCAGGGCGTTCCTGAGAGCCAAAGGTACCACGATACGGAAAAAGTAGATGCCGTGGCGGGAGCGGTAGACGTAGGTGGGCAGGCGCATGTCGGGTGACGAATGGACCACCTGAATGGCTCACCACCGACGAGCAGAAAAGAAAAAAGCGCTTGATAAATCAAGCGCTTTTTAGTTTTGGCGGAGTGGACGGGACTCGAACCCGCGACCCCCGGCGTGACAGGCCGGTATTCTAACCAACTGAACTACCACTCCTGGCAGGCAGCTTTTTCTTGCATTTTGATGCAAGCCAAGCGCTACAACTTGGCGACCCTACGGGGATTCGAACCCCGGTACTCAC
>CAZKJI010000360.1:0-1140 GCA_964553005.1 uncultured Acinetobacter sp.
ATGCTTCAGGCAGCATGAGCAAAATGGCAGTGTTAAATGCGCTCGGTGGTATGGCTCGTGGGCGGAGTCGTTCAAGTAGTAGAAGGCGTTAGTTTTCTTGATTCACCACTGTATAAATCACTTTCCCCATGTCATGTGCTTGTAAACCACGCATTCCATTTTCAGCCAGTAAATCCCCTGCCTGTGCATGCAAACTCACAATTTCATGCAATGCGACTTGCTCATGAAATTGTGCTTTTAAACTGGCAATCATACCTGCGAGCACATCCCCCATTCCTCCTGTACCCATTCCTGCATTGCCTTGGGTACAGATAAATAATTCAGTTTCTAAGACTAAGCTACCTGCCCCTTTAAGCACCCATTGCCCTGCATATTTTTGCTCTAGCTGATAAATTGCTGCAATACGATCTTGCTCAATGTCCGCAGCCGTACAACCCAATAAAGTTGCTGCTTCACCTGAATGCGGCGTTGCATAGAGATGAGGATTCAATTTTTTCGGATGCTTTGCTAAAAACCAAAGTCCATCTGCATCCAATACCACTTCTAAATGTGAATTTTGATTAAGTAAATTGAACCACCCTAGATAAATCTGCTCTGCCCACTCATCTCGCCCTAAGCCCATTCCGAAACAGACGGCATCAATTTGAATTAATAGGTGTTGGATCGATTTTTGATCTAAGGCATTAATATCTCGCACCATAATATTCGGTGAACGCGCCAGAATAGCTTGATGATGTTTGGCATGACAGACCACACTGACTTTCCCTGCTCCAGCATGAAACGCTGCTTCAGCAGACATAATCACCGCTCCGCCCATATCCACATGACCACCAACGACAAGCACATGCCCATAACTTCCTTTATGTCCAAAAGCTTGGCGTTTCGGTAATACAATTTTTTCAGGGGAAAGATAGGCGATTGGTTTTAATTCGGCATCAATTGGGATCAAGCTGACTAAATGAAGTTGCCCAACATATTCCTTACCTTGCCCAGTAAACAGCCCTGCCTTATATCCTAAAATGGTAAAGGTATGATCGGCTTGTATTACACATGGCAAAGCTTGACCTGTATTGGCATGTAGCCCACTCGGAATATCGATAGCAATCTTTAAACCAATCTGTGAGTTAAATAACTGGATAA
>CAZKJI010000361.1:0-1061 GCA_964553005.1 uncultured Acinetobacter sp.
CGTTGGCAATGACATTGATTTTTAGTGCCTCAGTAATTGGCTGAATTTTTTCCCAGTAAGCGGGTGGGGTATAGCCATCTGCTTTAGTACGCGCATGTACGGTAAGCCAATTTGCACCAGCATCTTCTATCGCATGTGCATTATCTAAAGTGTGGTTTTCATCTAGATAGCCCAGACGCATTTTAGCCGAAACGGGTATATGTGCAGGTACAGCATCACGAACTGCTTTAACTAAGAGGTGTACGGTTTCAGGTTCATCCAATAGAACAGAACCACCACGATGACGGTTGACCGTTTTAGCGGGGCAGCCAAAATTTAAATCAATTGCTGGTGCGCCCAATTCCACAACTTTCGCGGCATTAGCGGCCAACATCTCTGGATTGTTTCCAAGAAACTGTACATGTACAGGTGTGCCTGCCGCAGTTTTACCATCAGTTTTTAATTCTGGGCAGAAGCCATAATACACATGCTCTGGCAAAATACTTTCGGTAATACGAATAAACTCGGTTACGCACCAATCAAAACTGCCAACATGGGTGAGCACATCACGCATGATTGGATCAGTCAGACCTTCCATTGGGGCGAGGATAAGTTTCACGGTCATTACCTAGTAAAGCAAAAACAGCGTTATACGCATTTTAAGATAGGCTGTCCAGTGTTTTGGCATGCCTGAATTTAGCGCCCCAAAATCATTTCTAAAACAAATTTGCTACCGATAAAACCAATTGCAAGCAACACAAAAGCTGTAATGGTAAAGCGGATGGCCTTGCGTCCACGCCAGCCAAATTTGTAATGCCCAATTAAAAGTGCACCATATAAAAACCATGAAATAATACTAAAAGCGGTTTTATGAGCGAGGTGTTGAGCAAAGAAATTATCAATTCTAAAAAAGCCAAAGATTAGTGCAGTGGTGAGTAAACCAAACCCAGTAATAATTAAATCAAAAAGTAAGGATTCCATCACTTGGAATGGTGGAAGCAGGTTAACCCAAATTCGTCTTTTTTGCTTCTTCTTAAGTTCTCTATCTTGAAACCAAAGCAATACGGAATGAATAGTTGCCA
>CAZKJI010000362.1:0-1038 GCA_964553005.1 uncultured Acinetobacter sp.
CAACCGCCAGCACTTTGGTTGCCAGCGCAACCACGCAGACCACCAAAGTCCCTTGTGGCGTCCGGGATTGAAGCCATACGTTGATCGCTTCATTTAGTCCGTCACTGTAGGTATCGCAAAAAACGGGGATTTTTGACACTGCTTTCATACCGCAGTCACAAGACAACGCGGGGCAACTTGAAAGCGAACAATGTCGCAATCTCCCCCACGGGCAGCACGCCCGAAACACGCTGCCGAAATCCTCGGCGTAGGCGTTTCCACCCTTTGGCGCTGGGCAAAAGAGCGCGCCGACTTCCCCAAACCGCGTCGTCTGTCGAGCCGCTGCACAGTGTTCGACACCGGCGAGCTTGTCGCATGGCGCGACTCCCAAAAGGGAGGTTCAAAGTGATCGGCACCACCCAAAAAGCACAAAGCCCGGCGGCAACCGGGCTGAGCGCAAACGAAAACACCAACACCGAGATTCTAGACCCAAAGCGCGAAACGACGCTGATCGCACGTTTTGCACTGAAAGGCGCAGCGGTTCACCGTCTGGCCGATGGCGGTTTCATCGTGGCGCAGTGGGGGCTGTCCCGCCATTGCGTTGACTTTGCTTCGCTGGTGGGCTTCGCCCGTCAGATGGGGGTGATGTGATGGTGGCGACCTTGTACCGACACCCCGATGGCCTGGGCCAAATCCGCATCGATGCCGCGCGCATGTGCATCGAAATCGTGAATGAGGTCGAGGGAACCCGTGCTAGCGCTGCGATTGGGCCGCGTGGGCTGATCGCGCTGGCACATGAGCTACTCGCGATTGTTGGCGACGTGGAGGTGAGCGAATGACCACCACACCAACAAATAACGCTGAGTTCCTGCAGGCGGTTTTCGCTGGCCTGACCGAGCCGCACCGCCCGTTCGTGGCGGGATTCGCTGGCAAGCCGAAAGAGCGCAAAGCCTGGGGCGGCAATCCGTGGCAGGCAGGCAAAAGCAGCACGGAGAACCCGAGCCTTAAGGAAATCCTGCAAAACCACCCCTCGTGTTTGGTACACGTCAGCAGGCAATG
>CAZKJI010000363.1:0-1033 GCA_964553005.1 uncultured Acinetobacter sp.
CATGGTGTCGAATTTTTATTGAATCAGTTGCGAAAATTCTTAAAATACAATAAACAGTACACAGAAGTTGTCGCGGTATTTTCGATGCTGGCAGATAAGGACATCGCGTCTGTCACCGATTTACTAAAAACAACAGTAAAAGACTGGTTTATTGCTACTTTAGATGTGCCGAGGGCCGCACCAATTCGACAGTTGCATGAGGCATTGCAGGGCCAGCAGGTCCATGAGTTTGGCAGTATCCAGCAAGCATTTGAAACTGTGCTGAAACAATGTAATAACAATCAGCTAATTTTAGTCTGTGGTTCGTTTCATACTTTGGAAGCGATCTGGGAGTATTTAGAACAATGTCAATGAATAACAAGCAACGCTGGATGGGTGGCGTTGTTCTACTTGGAGGAGGCGTTTTGTTGGCAGCATTACTTCTCAAGGGTAATGAAGAAATAGAGCAGGATAAGACTCAAACTAAAATTACTCACCCTATTCCCAAAACCGAAACTCAGCCTAAAACAGCCCAGTCAGCACAAGAGGGCGAGATGGTTTCCTTGCAGCCTCTGGCTGTGGACGTTGAAACTGAAAAACGTTTGCTGGATGAACAGAAACGTGCCCGTGAAAAGGCAGTTGCTGAACAGGAGGCGCGTGCTGCCGAGTTCCTGAAAATGCAGCAGGAAGCTGAAGCTGCAGCCGCACGTAAAGCGGCTGAAGAATATGCTGCAATCAATGCCCGTAAAACGGCAGCACAGGAAAGTTCTGACAATATTCCGCCAGAACTGGTTGAAGATGGTCAGGCTAAGGCTCAACGGCTTGCGGAAGAAAAACGCAAGCTGGAAGAAAAGAAGAAAGCCGAACAACAAAAAGCAGACCAGCAGAAAACTGACGCTGAAAAGAAGCTAGCTGAAGATAAGCGTAAGGCAGAAGCGGATAAGAAAGCTGAGGAAGACAAGCGTAAGGCTGAGGCCGACAAGAAAGCAGCCGAAGAAAAGAAACGTAAAGCTGAGGAAGATGCTAGAAAAGTAGCTGAAGATAAGCGTAAAGC
>CAZKJI010000364.1:0-1026 GCA_964553005.1 uncultured Acinetobacter sp.
AGTTCGACCTGGCCTACATCAGCCTGGACGGCAACATCGGCTGCCTGGTCAACGGCGCCGGCCTGGCCATGGCCACCATGGACACCATCAAGCTGTTCGGCGGCGAGCCCGCCAACTTCCTGGACGTGGGCGGCGGTGCCACCCCCGAGAAGGTCACCGAAGCCTTCAAGATCATGCTCAAGAACGACAAGGTCAAGGGCATTCTGGTCAACATCTTCGGCGGCATCATGAAGTGCGACACCATCGCCACCGGCGTGATCACCGCCTGCAAGGCCGTGAACCTGTCCGTGCCGCTGGTGGTGCGCATGAAGGGCACCAACGAAGAGCTGGGCAAGAAGATGCTGGCCGAATCCGGCCTGCCCATCATCGCCGCCGACACCATGGCCGAAGCCGCGACCAAGATCGTCGCTGCTGTGAAGTAATGCCCTTGGGGACAGATCTTTCGCTCTGTCCCCAATTGACTAGAACTGACTAGGACAAGAAACATGTCGATCTACATCAACAAAGACACCAAGGTCATTACCCAGGGCATCACCGGCAAGACCGGCCAGTTCCACACGGAAAAATGCCAGGAATACGCGAATGGCAAAAACTGCTTCGTCGCCGGCGTGAACCCCAAGAAGGCTGGCGAGAAGATTTTTGACATTCCAATCTATGGTTCTGTCAAAGAAGCCGCCCACCAAACCGGTGCCACCGTCTCGGTGATCTACGTGCCGCCCGCAGGCGCTGCCGAAGCCATCTGGGAAGCTTGCGAAGCCGACCTGGACCTGGCGATCTGCATCACCGAAGGCATTCCCGTCAAGGACATGCTGATGGTGCGCAACCGCATGAAGGCCAAGGAAGCCGCCGGCGGCAAGAAGACCCTGCTGCTGGGCCCCAACTGTCCCGGCCTGATCACGCCCGACGAAATCAAGATCGGCATCATGCCCGGCCACATCCACCGCAAGGGCCGCATTGGCGTGGTCAGCCGCTCCGGCACGCTGACCTATGAAGCCGTGGCCATGCTGACCGAAGTGGGCCTGGGCC
>CAZKJI010000365.1:0-1024 GCA_964553005.1 uncultured Acinetobacter sp.
CAAGTGGCGAGATAAGCAAAGCATCGCTTTGCCCTGAGGGGCGATTAAAGCTCCGCAAGAAGGCGAGCAGCTATGCTGCGAGTGGCAAGTTAAAAAAGCGAAGCTCTTGCGGAATATATTCCTCATGTGCAAAACCTTGCAGAATATATCTTGTATATATAAAGCAGATTCAAAAAGAACACCATTTTCCTAAATCATTGGGTCAGCCTCCTATAAATTCTAAAAATCAAAACTACAGAAAGCACAGTCTTTTTATGTTCAAATAAATCAACATGACTAAATATCTAGAGATAAAACATGGCCTATACACTGGAACAGGCAGACATACTGATTGACTTGGCACAACAAACATTACTGTTGCCGAAACATAACAAGTTTTATCTGATTTCCTCTGGCAAGAATGGGATTGGTGAACAGGAAAACAGTGGTAAAACCCCACGAGGCTGGCATCGTGTTGCCCAAAAGATCGGTCGTGATGCAGCAAAATATTCAGTTTTTATTGCACGCCAGCCCACAGGCGAAATTTACAATCAACAGCTTGCACAACAGTTTCCACAAAGGGACTGGATTTTATCGCGAATCTTATGGCTGGATGGCTTGCAGGCTGGTTTTAATCAGGGAGAGCACTGCGATACCTTTAAACGCTATATCTACATTCATGGAACACCCGATACTGAACCGATGGGTATCCCTATGTCTCACGGCTGTATCAGAATGAAGAATGATGAAATTATCGAGCTTTTCGAGCTGGTTCCTGAACATGCACTGGTTTATATTTCAGAACAGATGTTGAAAAATAATCAACCAGACTGTAAATAAGTGCCTAAATAAAATACGAAAATCCTGTGTTTTATCAAGAATGACCTATTTTTTAATCATTCACACAGTTTTTTCCAAAAAGAGCATGAAAAGCGTTTGACAGGCTGTGAAGATTCTCTATAATGCACCTCACAAACGATGAAGACGTTAAGGGCGCTTAGCTCAGTTGGTAGAGCGTCTGCCTTACAAGCAGAATGTCGGCGGT
>CAZKJI010000366.1:0-1022 GCA_964553005.1 uncultured Acinetobacter sp.
AAAACAATTACTAAAACAATGTCAAACAATTACGCAAAAACTGGTTTAATGATGACCAGCCCCAGAATCCCCACCAGCGCCACCGAACCGATCAATAAACCAGCACGTCGCTGTACCAGCAAGATACTGTCATCTTTCTTGTAGGTTTTGATCAAGGAAGACCACAGCACAAAAAATAGAATAATTTTGGCATAAAACCATGGCTGTACATCAAAGTTATTCATAAACAATAGAACCGCACCCGTCACAATAATCAGGGTGAGGGATAGATGCTGTAATGCCACAAAGCCTTTACGTGCATGGTTGTTGGGCTGCTGGTCCCTGACACCCATATATAGGGTTGCCGCACGGGTGAAAAACACCAGAATCAGTAAACTTACAGCCGACATATGAACAATTTTAGTGAGTAAATGTGCGTCCATGATTGATCCTTAGTTTTTTGGTGCATGGGCACATTCAGGGCTTGCAGGTGCCTGCCCCTGCCATTCCGTTGGAATATAGGCGTGAATTGCCAATGCGTGAATCTGCCCAGGACTCATCAACCCTGCCGCAACGCCATAGACCTTTTGATGGCGCTGTACCAGACGCAGCCCCTGAAACTCATCACTCACCACAATCACTTTAAAGTGGGATTCCTTGCCTGGGAAATATCCCCCGTGCCCTGCCGACTCATTGATCACCTCAAGATGTGTAGGTATCAAGGTTTGTAAACGTTCAATCAACTGTTGTTCTAAATTCATCGGTCACTCTGTCAGGTCAGATTGAAATAGCAGCCAAGTATACATGACTGAAAGTGTCGGGTCTGTTGAGATTTTACGGTAACCTGTGCGTCTGGATCATCCAATTCTGGAAAAAAATGCATTTTTCTTAATTTTTAGGCTGAAAATGCTTTTATTTTATGCAATTAAGCAATTTCTTTGCATAAAGTTATTGACCCTTGTTTTGCTTAATGTATTATAGCTGGCACGCGGGAATAGCTCAGTTGGTAGAGCATAACCTTGCCAAGGTTGGGGTCGCGAGTT
>CAZKJI010000367.1:0-1021 GCA_964553005.1 uncultured Acinetobacter sp.
GTGTTGATGATTTACCGAATGCTCGACAAGCGCTCTACAATTATCAGCGTAATTCATTGGTATTTAAAAAATCTGTTGGCTAACGCCGTTGGAGATATTGTTATTTTTGATAATGATATCTCCCTATCCTGTTTTTTGTGATGTTCACCCTGAGCAAAACCATAGGCCTAAAATAGAAAAATATTTAAAACAATACAGGACCTGAAGGGCAAGCGTATTGCCCTGAATAAAGGCTCAAACGTCCACTATTTGTTATTAAAACTTTTAGAGACCAACAACCTCACCCTCAATGACATACAGCCTGTCTATCTCCCACCCTCAGATGCCCGTGCCGCATTTGAAAAGGGTGCGGTTGTGGGTGATCCAGAAACAGTGACTGCACGAATTCAGGAGTATGCAGATTTAGGCATTGATACCTTTATTTTCTCAGGCTATCCACATCTGGAAGAATCCATCCGTTTTGCAGAACTGGTGTTTCCGCTCTTGCCACTGAAAACACGTAAGAAACTGGCACAACCGTACTTAACAGGACCATTTGGGGAAATCATTGCCAACAACTACGTCCCTGAGACCACGGAAGTAAAAAATCTGGTCAAGGAGACAGCATGAGTACAAAAGTTTTTTTCAACAATGTTTCACGTGGAACACAGCAGCTCGGCAAAGCTTTGTTACTGTGGCTGTTCCCGATTTTATTGATCGCCATCTGGCAAATAGCCTCAAGTTCAGGCCTACTGCAAAGTCGGGTTCTGCCTACTCCCACTGCTGTGGTCAGCACCTTTTGGCAGCTACTCATCAGTGGTGAGCTTTGGCAGCATGTCAGGGTCAGTCCTGGACGGCTTTACTCGGCTTATTGATTGGCGGAGGTCTGGGCTGAATCGCTGGCAACTGTATAAGGAAATTATTTTACCAGGTGCCATGCCCTCTATTTTAGTGGGACTATATTTCTCTCTCGGTTTGGTGTGGGTATTGCTGGGGAAACTGGCCGATGTCTTTGCACAACTGCTGGAACGTTATTTATTAC
>CAZKJI010000368.1:0-1016 GCA_964553005.1 uncultured Acinetobacter sp.
ACCTGACGAACACTCATGCCATGAGTGACTTCATACACACCCGCTTTCATACTGTCATGAATCATAAACTTCAGGTACAGCTTTAATATTATCGGAAAATTCACTTTATTTTCTTTTGCAAGACGGTCAATAAATCTGGAATAGGTATCGCCCGAAGAAATGACCAAAAGCTGTTTCTTGCCCTCAACAGGATAATTCTTAAATAGGCTTGTCCCCACAGTGCTCAACAGGATGACAAATAAAACAATGATTGCACCCAAAAATGCTTTCACTGGAAATCTGGATTTCGGTTTTTTCTTGCTTTTGCTTGAATTTGGCGGCTTTGGCATATTAATCAATCTGGTTCAGTTTTAAAGTTTTAAATAAATCAAGGCAGGGTTGTTGCTCTAAAGCCCGATCATTAAATCGAACAACTGCTTTCATCGGGTGCAACGCGTTACAGAAAAATAGACTTTGAATACGCGCAACTTCATCTATACTAATGCAGCGTTGCTCACATTCAATCTGTGATTGCTGCATTCGCGACAGGATGGTAGCCCGCATGACACCGTGGACGCCATTATAACGAAGTTCTGGTGTAATCCATCGGTCATTTATACGAATAAAACAATTACTGCTCACCCCTTCTACAATATAACCTTGTACATCAGTTACCAATGCTTCAAGCCACCCCTGATGGTCAGCTTCCTGCTTTAATAACACTTGTTCTAAACGGTTTAATGTTTTTAAACCCACTAAATGCGGCATATTCAAACCGAGAGCATGATTGAGTAATCCACTCTCAATCCACTTTGGTTGAAAAACTTGCATGACTTTAGGGTAAAACCAAACATAAACATCAGCAGCATGTAAAGGTAAGCTATATCCTCGATCTCCCTCGCCGCGACTAATCACGATTTTTAAGGTACCATTCAAGGTAAAATGCTGTTGTTGTAGTTGTACTAAGGATCTATCTATGACCGATAAATCCACATCAAGACTTAATCTTTGGCAAGCCAATGCCAAACGAGCAAAGT
>CAZKJI010000369.1:0-1014 GCA_964553005.1 uncultured Acinetobacter sp.
TTTGTGCCTGCTGCATCTGTAAATCAATAATCTCATTGACCCCACGGCGATTCAACAGCCCTGTTAACTCATCAGTACAACTGAGTTTTTCTATTTTTGAATTATAGCGCCGCCAACGCTCCACACTAATATCAAACAAGGTGATGGTGAATGCAGCATACAAGGTGGTATAAAACATGGAGTAAATAATCTGGGTATTTTGAACATCCTTATGCAACAAGGTATAAGGTTTATAGGCCAGCGCATAATCCAGATACCCAGTCACCGTCAGCCCAGATAAAAGGTAATATACGACAACATAGACAATCAGGCCAAAATACACCACAAATCGGGGATATAATAATAATGCAGTCAGTATAATCCCCATGAAGATCACCCCATTAAGGAGATTTAACAGCCCAATACCTATAGGTAAACCCAACAATGAACATGGATAATAAACAGACAAAAACAACACATAATAAATATGTGCTTCTGGTTTATTTTTAATAAAAAAGCCAAATAAAATTAAGAAAGTATTTAGAACAAATATACCAGGATATAACCACTGAAATTTAAGTAACAACCCTGTATTTGCCAAAGGATGATACATATACTTTATTTGCATAAAATAGATGATAAGGCCGGTAAAACTGGCATACCACAATATGGCCTGAGATTTTTTAACCAAATCCCAGTCCAGCATTGCAAGAAAAATTTTATTGATATATTTGAGTAGAGGGTATTTCATCCTCCGCAGTCCTGTATGATTATTATGATGTTATACGTCCATGTACAACCAGTCACAACATAAATATCGATGTTGTCTAGGGACACTATTTATACAATACTATCATACAAATATTCGATATTATAAGTCGACCATCGGAATACCATCAATTTTTGCAACAGTCATTAAGTCTTTATCGCCACGACCTGAAACTGTTGCAATAATGATTTGGTCTTTCGACATCATTGGGGCAAGTTTAGTGACATAAGCCATCGCATGTGAACTTTCAAGCGCAGGAATGATGC
>CAZKJI010000370.1:0-1012 GCA_964553005.1 uncultured Acinetobacter sp.
TACAATTTTCATATAGTGATAGCTAATCACTATACAAACTAAGATACAAGGTAGAATCTTTTGCCTCCGTAGGACTGGGCGGCTTTGGATGCAGACAATACAACTGCACATCCAATCCCGAACGCAGGCGTATTGTTGTATGGATGGATGGCGTTTCATCACTCAGGATGAATTTCACTTCGGTATCCGCTAACGGTAAGCGGCTATATAGATGCATTCCATACAAATTATCCTGAGGCACCGCAACACGGTAAGGATAATCCGCTTCAATCGGTTTTAATGCCTCCTGCCAAATCTGGTCGGTTTCCAGTGTCAGCACCACATCAGGTTGCAAACGGTCAATCTGTTCCAGCAACAGGTGATGTTTATGGTTCGGGGTCAGCACATTGGCCACCAGCAATGAGATTTGCTGCTCAACATTCAGTTGATCCCGACGCACATGCAGCACCTGCTTTTTCCAGATAGGTGTGTATGGCAGCACCATCTTAAGCTGGTAGGCAATCGCAGCAATCACACCAAAAAGCAACAACTCCCGAACCAGAGTCCATTCCGCCTGAATAAAAAGCAGGCCAGCAAGTGCAACCAATCCCACAAACAGTATCTGTAATCTTGGAAAATCAGCCCCCCGAAACCACCATTCATCCCGCCGAATCAATGACCATCCACTCAACCAGATCGCCAGCACTGCACAAACCTCTATTGCTATCATTTTGCCCTACTCTTGTTACACTTCATTGCTGATGTGGTGGATTTCTGAATCATGTTATGGCTTATCAATTTTCTATCTAATATAAACAAGTTATTCCACTCAAGAAAATTATGGTTTTATTTAGGTAAAGCTTGCAGTTGTGGGCACTTTTGATACACTCAAACCCCCTTAAAAATTTTTACATACCGAGGCACAATGACATGAAAGTAGGTCTGGTCGGTTGGCGTGGGATGGTTGGTTCCGTCCTGATGCAACGTATGGTTGAAGAGAATGATTTTGCTCATATTGAGCCATTCTATTTTT
>CAZKJI010000371.1:0-1005 GCA_964553005.1 uncultured Acinetobacter sp.
AATGAGCAATAACCAAATTCGTGCTTATGCTGCAATGAAAGCAGGAGAGCAATTGGTTCCTTATCAATTTGATGCAGGTGAATTAAAGCCACATCAGGTTGAAGTTAAAGTTGAATACTGCGGTTTATGTCACTCAGATTTGTCTGTGATCAATAATGAATGGCATTCATCCGTTTATCCTGCTGTCGCTGGACATGAAATTATTGGCACAATTATCGCACTCGGTTCAGAAGCCAAAGGACTGAAACTTGGTCAACGTGTTGGCATTGGTTGGACAGCTGAAAGTTGCCAAGCATGCGATCCTTGTATTGGTGGTCATCAAGTTTTATGTACCGGTGGCAGCGTTGCGACTATCGTTGGTCATGCGGGTGGCTTTGCAGAAAAAGTTCGCGCAGGTTGGCAATGGGTCATTCCTCTACCAGAGGGTTTGGATCCTGAGAGTGCAGGACCATTGCTTTGTGGCGGCATTACCGTGTTTGATCCTTTACTTAAACATCAGATCCAAGCAACACATCACGTCGGTGTCATTGGGATTGGTGGTTTAGGGCATATGGCCATCAAGCTACTTAAAGCTTGGGGTTGTGAGATTACTGCATTTAGTTCAAATCCAGACAAAACTGAAGAACTCAAAGCCATGGGTGCTGACCATGTGGTGAATAGTCGTGATGCTCAAGCGATCAAAGCGCAACGTGGCAAATTTGATCTATTGCTTAGCACCGTCAATGTAACTCTGAATTGGCAAGCCTATCTCAATACCTTGGCACCGAATGGTAGTATGCATTTCTTGGGTATTACCTTAGAGCCTATTCCAGTTTCTGTAGGTACTATCATGAGTGGTGCCAAATCGGTTACAGCTTCACCAACTGGGTCACCTTTAGCACTGCGTCAACTACTACAATTTGCCGCACGTAAAAATATTGCGCCACAAATTGAGCTATTTCCAATGTCTCAACTCAATGAAGCCATTGAACGACTGCATTCAGGTCAAGCACGTTATCGTATCGT
>CAZKJI010000372.1:0-1004 GCA_964553005.1 uncultured Acinetobacter sp.
CAGGTGGGGTATAGCCATCTGCTTTAGTACGCGCATGTACGGTAAGCCAATTTGCGCCAGCATCTTCTATCGCATGTGCATTATCTAAAGTGTGGTTTTCATCTAGATAGCCCAGACGCATTTTAGCCGAAACGGGTATATGTGCAGGTACAGCATCACGAACTGCTTTAACTAAGAGGTGTACGGTTTCAGGTTCATCCAATAGAACAGAACCACCACGATGACGGTTGACCGTTTTAGCGGGGCAGCCAAAATTTAAATCAATTGCTGGTGCGCCCAATTCCACAACTTTCGCGGCATTAGCGGCCAACATCTCTGGATTGTTTCCAAGAAACTGTACATGTACAGGTGTGCCTGCCGCAGTTTTACCATCAGTTTTTAATTCTGGGCAGAAGCCATAATACACATGCTCTGGCAAAATACTTTCGGTAATACGAATAAACTCGGTTACGCACCAATCAAAACTGCCAACATGAGTGAGCACATCACGCATGATCGGATCAGTTAGACCTTCCATTGGAGCGAGCACAAGTTTCACGATTATTATTACCTAATTAAAACAATACAGCGTTATACGCATTTTCAGATAGGCTGTCTAGTTTATTCTGAAGCTAGAAATCAACGTCCCAGAATCATTTCTAAAACAAACTTACTACCGATAAAACCAATTGCAAGTAAGATAAAACCTGTAATGGTAAAGCGAATTGCTTTGCGTCCGCGCCAACCGAATTTGTAATGGCCAATTAAAAGCGCACCATATAAAAACCATGAAATAATACTAAAAGCGGTTTTATGAGCAAGATGTTGAGCAAAGAAGTTATCAATTGTAAAAAAGCCAAAGAGAAGTGCAGCAGTGAGTAAGCCAAAACCTGTGATAATTAAATCAAAGAGTACCGATTCCATCACTTGGAATGGTGGAAGTAAGTTAACCCAAATTCGTCTTTTTTGTTTCTTCTTAAGTTCTCTATCTTGAAACCAAAGCAATACGGAATGAATAGTTGCCA
>CAZKJI010000373.1:0-1000 GCA_964553005.1 uncultured Acinetobacter sp.
GCATCCAGCACGATACAATCGACGGGTTCTGGTGTCTGCCAAGTGGTGGCATCAGCGGTAATAATCTCGACATTGTTGTCATTTAAGCCAAGACGTTCTAAATTTTCAGAAACACGCAATAAACGTTTGGCATCATGATCCAGCGCAATCAGTTTTTGAGGGTTAAAGCGCTCAAGGATGTGTGCTGTCTTTCCACCTGGTGCAGCACAAGCATCAACCACCACTTTGCCATCTAGGTTCGGTAAAAGCGTGGCACACAATTGTGCATGTTCATCCTGAACAGAAAAGCCACCTTCTTCGAAACCTGGTAAATGGGTAATATTGCCCGTTTGCTCCAAAACAATACCAACATCTGAAAGCGTGCAAGCACGAGCATCAATCTGCTCTTCGTCCAAAATCTCTAAATATTCATCACGACTAACTTGGCGTTCATTGACGCGCAGGGTGAGTGGCGCGACTTGTTTTAAGGCTTGGCACAGATGCTCTGCTTGCTCAGGCCAATCTTTTTTAAGTCGCTTGAATAACCAGCTTGGTAAACCATGGGTACTATTCAAAGCTGTCTGAAATTCCGCTGTTTCACGTGAAACACGACGCAGAATCGCATTGACCAAACCACTCATGGGTTCGAAACCGAGTTGCTTAGCCGCATTTACCGTTTCTGAAATCGCAGCATGTACCGGAATGCGCGTACATAAAATTTGATATAAACCTAGATATAAACAACTTTCGAGTGCTTCATTGTCTAATGGCTTTGTGAGCAATGGTAAGGTAATGGCTTTTAACGAATACCATTGGCGTAAACAACCTAAAGTAAGCTCATGATATAAACCACGGTCACGTTCAGAAACGATATTGATATGTTGATTTAAAACGGAAGACAAAGATTGCCCATTTTGAACAGCCAAAAGTGTTTTGATCACTTGCGCACGCAGGTTCAAATTTTTTGCAGATGATTGATTCGATTGGCTCATGGGAGAATTTGTCCAAGATGTAATTTTTG